>JADZFF010000102.1 GCA_020850015.1 Bdellovibrionales bacterium
ACGGCGGACGAGTTCATCTCGTTCAAGCTCATCAACATCCTGGTGTTTCCCGTTCTCGGGGCCGGCCTGAAGGCGCTCGAGGTGTTCGACGCCCAGTGGTACCACATCGCGGCCTCGGCTTTCGTGGGCTGGCAGTACCCCGACTTCTGGGTCAACGGGCTGATCAAGGGCCGGCAGAAGAAGGTGAAGAAGGCGATGCCCTTCATCATCGATCTGCTCGCGCTCTCCACGGAGGCGGGTCTCGATTTCGTGGGCGCCATGGCGAAGGTCGTGGAAAAGGCCGCCCCCAGCCCACTCGTGGAGGAGTTCGGGCAGGTTCTGAAGGAGATCAAGGTTGGGTCCTCGCGCCAGGCGGCCCTCAGGGAGATGGCGGCGCGCGTGGACATGCCGGAGATCGGCTCGTTCGTCGCGATCCTGATCTCAGCCGAGCAGATGGGAGCCTCGATCGGAAAGATCCTGCGTCAGCAGTCAGAGATGATCCGAATCGAGCGGTTCGTCATGGCGGAGCGGGCGGGCGCCATCGCCGGCCAGAAGCTGATCCTACCGATCGTTCTGATCGTTCTTCCCGCCGTGATGCTGATGATTTCCGCGCCGTTCGCCCTCCAGTTCCTGGGCGGGGGCGGGTGATAGGGGGGGCGAGAATGAGCCGTCAAAGAATCGTCGCCATCCGAATTCTCAGAACGGACCGGGTAATTGCCGACAAGTGTCAGGTAGCGGAGCGCTTTCTTCCGCGCTTCCTGGGCTTGATGGGAAAAGGGGGGTTGGGACCGGGCGAGGCGATGCTTTTTCCGCGCTGCGGAAGCGTGCATATGTGGTTCATGAGGTTCCCCATCGACGTGGTGTTCCTCAAGACGGAGTCCGGCGCGGACGGGGGTTCCACCCATCGCGTGGTTTCTGTCCGTGCGCACGCGCGGCCCTGGCGGCCGTTGCCGCTCACCGAGCTTGGCGCGGATGACACGCTCGAGCTGCCCGCCGGTGCGGCGGACGGCGCGGGGCTCGCTCCCGGGGAGCTTCTATGTATAAAGTAACCGTCATCTCCGGGCCGAACCGAGGCACGAGCTACGTCTTGAACGAGGGCGAGACCACCGTGGGCCGTCAGGCCGGCAACGTGATCGTGCTGCCCTCGGGGAAAGTCTCCAAACGCCACTGCGCCTTCGTGATGACGAACGGCCAGCTCAGCGTGGCCGACAAGGGATCCTCCAACGGAACCTTCGTGAACGGCGTGCTCAGCAAGGCGCGTCCGATCCGCGAGGGCGATCGCGTGAGCGTCGGGGACATCGTATTCGAGGTTGGACGCCCGGCCGCGAAACGATCGGTGCCCGCCGCCGCGCCGGCGCTCGGTGGGTTCGGCTTTCCCCAGCAGAGGGGGGGCGCCGGGCTCACGGGCTTGGGTTCCCTGGGCGCCTCTTCGGCGCCCGTGGTGGATCAGGACGTTTCTGGAAGCAGCTCAGTAGAGGCGCCCGTTCCCACGGACCTGAAAGGTCGCCTGGTCTGGATCTTCGAGCGCTCCGTCATGCCGCTCTTTTACGGCGCCAACCTGAAAAACGAATGGAAGACCATCATCGTAGGGATGTTCTCGGTCTTCGTCGTGCTTTCGATGGGGATCTCCATGTATCCGCTGCTGATGGCGAACCAGCAGACCGTAATCAACGAGACGGGCGGCCGGGCGCGCTTCATGGCCCGCCAGATCATCGAGAAGAACGCCGGCGCCATCGCCGCCCAGGCGGAATCCAAGGCTGAGATCGGGGGGATCGCGCGGGAGGACGGGGTGATCCTCGCGGTCCTGACGGATCTCGACAACCGGATCATCGCGCCCGCTTCGAACGCCAATAGCCATCTGAGCGCCGGAAACATCGGCCTAGTTGCGCGGAAGGCGGCCAAGAAGTTCCAGGAGGGTACCGAGACGGGGTTCATCCTCAAGGCCGATGAGAGCACCATCGTCGCAGTCGAGCCGCTGAAGATCCTCCACCCCAGGGCGGGCAGGAACGTCACCGTGGCGATGGCGGTTGTGGCCATCGATCTCACGCTCTCGACTCCGAGCATCAGCACGATAGCGGTGACTTACTCGCACAGCTTCGTCATCACGTCCATTCTCGGGGCGCTGCTCCTGATCGTGCTCTATCGGCTCACCCTCAAGCGTTTCGAGGTGCTGAACGAGGACATCGACAAGGTGCTGAAGGGCGAGATGTCGTCCGTCACCAACGAGTTCAAGGCGGAGGAGTTCAATCAGCTCTGGGACGTCATCAACTCGGCCATGCAGCGGCTTCCGAAGGATGGTGGCGACGGCGCCCAGAGCGGGCCTTCGTCTGACCCCACGGAGGAGTTCCTCGGTCCGGCGAAGATGATGGGGGAGGTATCGCCCTTCGGCGTCCTGGTCTGCGACGTCGACAAGAAGATCCTCTACACCAACAGGATCTTCGAGGAAGTGGCCGGGATTCGCGCTTCGGACGTGGCGGGGCAGGAGATCTCCGCGGCCGCGCGCGACCAGGCCTTCGCCATGTTGGTCACCGATCTCTTCTCGCAGGCGAAGGGAGGCGTCCTCGCCTCGGAGGATTTCGAGTTTTCTGGTGTTCCGTTCCGCGTACAGGCTTCCGCGTTTGGAGGCTCCAACGCCAAGGGCTACCTGTTGGTAGCGGTCAAGGCGGAGGGGTGAGCGACGGCATGAGGTGAGATGGGATCAGCGGTCCGATACAAACACACGGACGTCCCCCGCCAACCCGGGGAGATGGCCAGGTTCAAGGTCGTGCAAGGGCCCGATCAGGGAGCGGTGTACGTATTGACGGGACCGAAGGCGACGGTAGGCCGGGGCGAATCGAACGATCTGGTGGTTTCGGACCTGAAGGCCTCACGGCTTCACGCCGAGATCTCCCAGGTTGGGCCGGACTGGGTGGTGAAGGACCTCGGGAGCGTCAATGGGATCCTTTACAATGGGAAGGCCTCGAAATCCGCCACGCTTCGCATGGGCGACACGTTCACGTTGGGAGAGACCACGCTTGAGTTCATGAGCGCCGAGGCGGGCACGATGATGCTGCGGGCGCCGGCGAAGAGCGTGGTCCAGGTGCGGGAGAATCTGCAGGCGGTGGAAGGGCAGAAGGAGCGCGTCCGCAAGATGACCACCTTCGGCGGGCTCAAGGAGTTCGCCGCAGGGCTGGGCGGCGGAGATACCGGCGCCATGGGCCAGGAGCAGAAGAAGAAGCTCATGATTCGCGTCGTCGCCGGGCTGGTCATCGCCTGGTTCCTGATGGACGAGATGTTCCCCTCCGCCCCGCAGAAGCCGGAGGGGCGAAAACCCGCCGCCATCTCGGCGAACAAGGAAGCCGAGGACCTCGGAAAATACCTGCCGAAACCCGACAGCCCCGAAATCAACCGGGCCGCTGACATGTTCTTCAAACAGGGGTTCCGGGAGTTCCGCGAGAAGAACTACCTCCGCGCCAAAGCGAATTTCGAGAACGTGCTGCGGGTCGACCCGGGGCATCGGCTCGCGCGGCTCTACCTGCAGAACTCCACCATGGCGATTGCGGAAGACACGAAGAGCCTTCTGGAGCAGGGAAAACGCTCGATGACCTCCGGGAAATATCGGGACGCAAAGGGGGCCTTCGAGAGCGTGCTTCGCCTCTTGTATTACGACCAAAGCAACCCGGCCTATGAAGAGGCCAAGGAGCAGCTGCAGAAGGTGAAGGATAAGATGGCTGGCGCGGAGGCGACGAGTTGATATGTCGGCCGCGCTGAAGCTCAAGATCTTCAAGGACGGCGCTCAGGTGAGGGAGGACCTCATCTCGGACAAGCTTGACGTCGGGCGGGGCGACGACTGCGTGATCCAGCTCGACGACCGCGCAATCTCCCGGCGCCATGTCTCGATCCGGCCCGTGGATGGTGGCCTCGAGGTGGAGAAGCGCAGCGAGTTCGCGCCTCTTTCCGTGAACGGCGCCGAGTGCACGCGGGCCCTGGTGAAGGGCGGGGACGTGATCCAGATCGGCCCCTATCTGGCCCGCGTCGAGGAGCAGGCCACACAGCCCTCGCCGGCCGCGAAGCCGGCTCAGCGCGCGGCCGCGCCCCCGGCGGCTGACCCTCCCACCGCGATTCTGCCTTTGGAGAGTCCGGAGATGGCGCCCGTCGCCGAGCTCGTCGTCGAGCCCGAGCCTCAGACGGGGCAGGAAGGTGAGCTGCCTGAGCTGGCGCCCTTGGACCTTCCGGCGGCCGAGATCGCGCAGGAACAGGCGAGCGCCCTCGAGGAGGTGCCGGCGATGGAGGGCGATGGAGCCCTTGACGGCCTCGCCGCGCCCATCGAGGCCTCCTCCGGCGATGGGGACGAGTTCGCGGCCGCGCCGGCGATGGAGGATCCCGCCGGGGTGGCGGACCCCTATCCCGACGAGGACGGGGCTACGCGGCTGACTCCGATGGGCAACGTGCGCGTGATGCTGACGCTCGATCCTGGAAAAGCCAACGTCACGGAGTTCGAGATCAAGGGCAACGAGGTGATCCTGGGCCGCAGCAAAAATTGCGAGATCGTTCTCGAGGACAAAAAGGCATCGAGGAAGCACACGCTCGTGCGCAAGGCCGGATTGAATTTCGTGGTGAAAGACCTCGATTCGGCGAATGGGACATATCTGAATGGAGTGAAGATCCAGGAGCAGGAGCTCTCCGGGGACGACGTGATCCGCATCGGGGATACCGACATCCGATTCGTGGCTCTGAGCACCGAATACGAGGCGAACCAGGCCCAGTACGAAAGCGTGCCGGAGGAGCAGGAATCGCCAGTGGGCGATGCGATGGGCGAGCAGCCGCTGGATCCCGGCCAGGGAGCGCTGATGGAGCAGCCAGGGGGAGACATGCAGATGCTGGCCCCTGGTGGCCTCTCCATGGATCCCGGAGCGGGGGTCATCCAGGGCGCCCCCATCCTCGGAGCGCCGGCCATCGGCGAGGAACCGAAGAGCCTCATCGCGAAATTTCGCGCCATGGATCCGAAGAAGCGCCGCAAGCTGGTGATCTACATCGCCATCGGGGTGCTTCTGATCGACGAGGTCTTCCCTGATCCGGAACCTCCGAAGCCGAAGGCGGCCGCGGTCCAGAAGAAGAAAGCGGATCCCGGAGCGAAGACGGGAAAAAGAACCTTCGACGAGCTCTCCGACGAGCAGAAGCGCTTCGTGGAGGCTCAGCACGCGCTTTCGTTCGAGAAATACAGGGGACAGGATTTCGATCAGGCGCTCTACGAGATCCAGAAGATCTTCGATCTGGTGGATGAGTACAAAAACTCCCGGGAGATCGAACGTTACGCCAAGGAGGGGAAGCGGAAGGCGGAGGTGATGAAGGAGGAGACGCGCAAGCGCGAGGAGGAGCAGCGTCTCAAGGACAAGATCGCGGAGCTGATCGACGAGGCCGGAAAGCTCATGGCGCAGAAGGCCTTCGACCAGGCCGAGCCGGTGTTCGGCCAGGTCCTGGCGCTGGATCCAGAGAACCAGGTTGTCCTGGCGTGGCAGCGCGAGATTCAGAAACACCGCGAGGAGCTAGCGGAGAAGGAGCGCGACCTCGAGATTCAGGCCCAAATCAACCAGAACGCCAAGGATCTGCTCGCCGAGGGGATCGCGCTGAAGGAGAAGGGCAAGATCTGGGAGGCCATCGAGAAGCTCGGCAAGGTCAAGGAGATCAACGCGAGCGACAGATCGATCGCGGCCGACGCTGAGACGAAGATCGAGGAGATCCGGTCCGAGATCAAAGCCAAGCTGGATCCGCTGATCGCCCAGGCGAAGGACAAAGAGGCCGCTTCCGAGCTCGGGGAGGCTTACCGACTCTTCGATGAAGCCACCAAGATCGACCCCCGCGATAAGCAGGGATTCGAGGGGATGGATCGAATCCGGGCCGTGCTCAACGACCAAGCCAAGGCGAAGTACGTGGAGGCCGTGGTGGCGGAGAGTTACAGCGACTTCGCGGTTTCCAAGAGGATCTTCGAGGAGATCGTCAAATCGGCCCCGCCGGGAACTCTTTATCATGAGCGCGCCAAGGCGAAGCTGAGACGCTACATCGTGCTGCCTCCCGAGGAGGATGGCGGCGGTTCCGGGGGCGGACCGCCCGCGGGGGGAGGAAACTGATGCGCGGAAATCCGATGAAGGCGGTGACGGTGTTCACGAGCGCGGGCCAGTGCCCGTTCATCGAGGAGCACGCCGAGGTGAACCGCGACCGCGGGATCTTGGTGTTGGCGGATGGTTTCGGCGGTCCGGTGGCGGGCGCAGACGCCGCCCGCTCGGCCTGCACGAGCGTACGCCAGTTTCTTGAGAAGGAGGCAGGCGACGAGGAGGCGACTCTGCCCTTTGTCCTCCGCGGATACTACTCGCTTGCCGGCAACGTGCTATTCAACGCGTTAGTACATGCGAACCGATCAGTTCGAAAGCTGAACGTTTCCCGCAACGTTCATGAGAAGGGAGGCGCCTCGGTTGCAGCGGGTTACCTGGATGGGAATCTGCTGGCGCTGGCCTCGGTGGGGGCCTGCCAGGCCTGGCTGTTTCGGGGCGGTAGGTCCGGGCGCCTGCTGACTCCCAGGGACTACTCCTGGTTGCGTGATCCCCTGACCGAAGACCCGGAGCCCCAGTATCGCGCGCCCCTGGCCGCGCTGGGCATGCATGAGGACCTCGAGCCTGAGATCGTGGAATGCCAGGTGAGGCCGGGCGACTGGCTGCTGATCCACAGCGGGGGACTGGGTGGCGCCGCCCGGGGAAAACTACTGGAGCTCCACCAGGACGCGGCGGACGAGCCCGGAGTTGCGGAAAGGGCCAGACGTGTCTTGGAAGACACCCAAAATCGGGGCGAATTTCAGTCTAACTGTTCGGCATTGCTTGCCTTATTTTAATCCCTAAAACTTGACAGCAATACTCCGATAAATCATCATTGTAGGTAGGGTCCGGGCCCTCTTTGAGGCCTGGTCGGGCTCCCCGTCTGGGGCGGGGGATAAGGAGTAAGGGCTTATGAAGTCATTGAAGAGCAAGCTTTTGAGCTTCCTGAGGGAAGAAGAAGGCCAGTCCACGACGGAATACATTCTCATCTTGGCCGTCGTGATGGTGATCGCCATGAAGTTCAAGAGCGGCATCTCGGACCAGCTCGGGCGAGCCACCGAGAAGATCGGCGAGAAGATCGGGAACACGGTCGACGACATCTGATCGCGGCCGGCGCGGGCACCGGGCAATCTTTGCCCGGTCCCCCATCGCCTGACGGAGGCGCCGCTCAGGGGGGGGGGCGCGCCTACGTGTTAGAATTCCTTTGTGGGGGTATCAGAAATGTTCACGCTCGCACGTGCGCCCACGGCGCCGCGGGCCCATTCCCGTCGCTCGGGACTTGTCCGTGACGAAAGCGGCCAGTCGACGGTCGAGTACATTCTTCTTCTCGCCTTCGCCATGCTCATCGCGGTTGGGATGTTTTCCGCCCTCAACGAGGGGTTGAACGAGGGGGTGCTCGCTTTCGGCGCGGCGCTCGAACGCGATCTGCAGACGGGAGGCATGCCTGCTGGCGCATGGGCCGAGGCTCTCTGAGCTCGCACTCCTGGTGGTGAGCGCCGCCGCCCTCTTGGCGGCCGCTACGGATCTTTTCCGGGGGAAGATCTACAACTGGCTCACCTTTCCGGTGGCCGTGGCAGGGCTTGTCCATGGCGCCTGGGGCGGAGGCCTCGCGGGGCTGGGATCCGCCGCCGCGGGCCTGGGATTGGGGCTTCTGCTGCTCGGGTGGATGTACCCCATGGGATTCATGGGGGCCGGCGACGTGAAGCTCCTGGCGGCGCTCGGCGCCTGGATGGGGCCCGCCCTCACCGTGGAAACCGCGCTGGTCTCGATCGCGCTCGGAGGGGTGTTGGCGCTCCTGCTGCTCGCGGTCAGGGGGAAGATTCGCGCGTTCCTGTCCAGGGCCTATCTCTTCCTGGCGGGAATCTTCGTCAAACAGCTCGTCGCTGCGCCGATGACGATCGACAGGTCGCAGCGAATGGCCTTCGGCCTGCCTTTGGCAGCGGCGGCGATTCTCTGCGCCTGGGACGACCCGTTCGGGAGGCTCGGATGGCGGCTCTGGTGAAAGGGAATTCGGGGCAGACCACGGTTGAGTACATCCTCGTGCTCGCCGTGGTGGTTTCGTTCTTCGTGATCGTCCAGCGGGGCCTTCTGGATTCGGGCGCGATGGGAAAGCTCGGGAACATCACCTCGCGCGGCTTCAAGCAGGCATACGAGTTTGGACATCCGCGCGCCCTGGGCCCGGATGAGGGCGGGCCCGAGAAGCACATCAGGATCCCCGAGGGGAACAATTTCCGGATGTTCATCAATCCCAGGGCGAATTGAAGGAGGAGACCATGAAGCTGAGGAAAAACGAGTCGGGACAGGCCACGATCGAGTTCGCGCTGACCTTGATTCTTCTCCTGGTCTTCGTCTTCTTCTACGTCCAGCTCGGCCTGGTCATGGCCTTCGCGAATTACGTTCAATACGCCACTTTCATGTCTTCCAGGGCCCTGGTGTCTTCCGCCGCCACGGATCAGGAGCAGAACGAGGCCGCGACCCGCGTCCTCGGAAGCATGGTCAAGAAAGGGGCCTTCGATACGGGCTCCGACCGCTGGCCCAGCATCGCCAAGGGCGTGGAAGGGGATGCGGTCGTAGGGGCCACCATCGGCTCGGGCCCGCTATTCGCCCCGAAAAATAAGGATCAGTCTTGGCAGGAGGGAGTCCGATACACCTTCAGGAGCCGACTGTTCCTGCTGCCGTTCGGTGACGTGCCGGGCGCCATAAAATTGACGTCAGAAAGCTGGCTAGGGCGCGAGCCCACGAAGAGCCAGTGCGAGACGTTCATGAGTGGCGTTGGGGGGATCATCGACAATGGCTGCTGAGGAAAAGCCGGCCCCGGAAAGGAAACGGAGCGTCCCTGCGGGGGGCGATGCGGGGGAGTCCGGGCAAAGCATCCTGGAGTTCCTGCTCATGGTGCCTCTGATGATCGGTCTTTCGACGCTCATGGTGAGGGTGAATACGGTGATTCAGGTTTCGATAGCCAATCAGAAGTACGCGCGTGCCCAGGCGTTCTTCCTGACTTACAACAGCCCCTATTACCCGGAGCTGCGTCTTCGGCAGCGCCTGGTGAACCAGGAATCCAATGAGATGATCATCGGCGTATCCGACAAGATCGCGCCGAAGAGCGAGGATCAGGCGGAGTACGACCCGGATCCCATCATCGTTCCGATCGTCTCGGCGTCTTCGCTGGCGGGCGAAAGCCAGGAACCCGAGCTGCCCCCCGAAGGCGGGAAGCGCGGCCGCGTGCGAGTCCGCACCACCGTCACGCTTTGCACGCAAGTGAACGTCGTCGAGACGGGCGACGGTTTCGTGCCCTACGACGGGTCTTCGATGCTCACTGAGACCCCCGTCGCCGGGCAGGTCACGTTCCCGTTCTGCAGGGGGGTATTCAGTGAATAATCGCGCGCTCACGCTATCCGTGGTCATGGGCATCCTCGCGGTGTTCTTCGTGCAAAGCTATGTGACGAGCATCGAGGACGGGGCCCGCAAGAAATTCGGCACCGAGGTGCTGGTCGTCGCCGCGAAGCAGGATATCGAGGAGATGGGCACGATCGACGAGACGATGCTCGAGCTCAAACCGATTCCCAAGACCTTCCTTGAGCCGGCCGCGATGGCCTATACCAAGGGCGAGGACGAGCAGGCGATCCAGGCCAAGATCAAGGAGCTGGCCGGCTACGTGGCCAGCGTACCGATCCGCCAGGGCGAGCAGCTGACGCTGAACAAGATCGTGGAGCCGAGCATCCGGACCGGCCTGGCCCCTCAGGTCACGCCCGGGCGCCGCGCGATCGCGATCCAGGTGAATGACATCAGCGCGGTGAGCAAGCTGCTGAAGCCGGGCGACCGCGTGGATCTGACCGCGGTGGTCGAAGTCCAGGCGAACGCCCGGGCAAACCCGCTTGCCACGAAGCTCGCGAAAACGATCCTTCAGGACATCGTGATCCTGGCCGTGGGCCAATCGGTGACGAACAACGCTCCGCGGATCTTCGAGAAGGACGGCAGCTCCACGAAGGCGCCCCTCAAGATGCGCTCGCTGGTGACCTACAATCAGTACACTACGGTGACGATCGAGGTGGAGCCCGCCCAGGCCCAGATGCTGGCCCTCCTGAACGCCGGCGCGCTCGTGCTCACGCTCCGAAACAACGACGACTCGGAACGCGTGGGCCTCGCCGGCATGACGATGATGGACGTGCTCGGGGCCGACGCGGTGAAGATCCTGCCGCCGCCGCCCCAGGCGGCGCCGGTGGCCAGGAAACCGGCGGGAGGAAAGTAACGGCATGAAACGGCTCCTCCTGGCGGCGCTTCCCCTTCTCTCGGCGGCCATCCTGGCCGCTGGGGGAATCGTGCGCGCGGAGGATGAGGCACCCGCTGAGGCGCCTTCGCCCGCGGCGGTTCCGTCTGAGGAGGCTCAGGCCGCGCCAGCGGCTGGCTCGGACGAGGGCGGAGCGGAACCCGGAAAGAGCCTGATCAGCACGAAGTCGGAGAAATCGGCGGAAAGGCGCCGGGAGCTCCTCACGATCGGCGAGGACAAGCTCGTCGACCTGGAGTTCGACGCGAACGTGTCAGGCAACGGCGTGATCGAAGGCAACAAGGCCGTGGCGACGGCTCAGCTCGTGCGCGTCCTGGGCAAACCGAAACAGGTGCTCTTCAAGCCTTTGAAAGAGGGCACTACCACGGTTACCATTCGCGACTCGGAGGCGAAGGTGAGGGTGATCTTCGACATCACCGTCACCTCGACCAACCTGGCTCAGCTCCTCAGGGAGCTCCAGGACCTGCTTCGCGACATCGAGGGGATCGAGCTGCGTGTGGTGGGGAAGAACATCCTCGTGGATGGCGAGGTGCTGACGCCCAACGACTACGGACGCCTCCTGGGCGTGATCGAGGAGCCCAACTCGCCCTACAAGGACGTGGTGATGAACCTCGTCATGTTCTCGCCTCTCGCTCTCCAGTCGCTCGCCAAGCGCATCGAGGGAGACGTAAAATCCTTCGCTCCCGAGGTGCGGGCCAGGGTGGTCAACGGCAGGATATGGCTCACCGGATCCGTTGAAAATCGCGACCAGGCTCGAAGGGCCGTGGCGGTTGCGGAGCTCTACGTTCCGGAGGTCCGGCCGCAGGAGCCCCTCGAGAAGTTCGACGAGAACGCGAAACGGCTCACGCCCAAGCCGCTCATCCAGAATTTCATCACGATCAACGCGCCTCCTCAGAAGAAGGAGGAGAAGCTCATCAGGATGACCGTTCACTTCGTGGAGCTGAACAAGGACTATGCCCGGACCTTCGGGTTCAAGTGGCAGCCGGGCTTTACCCAGGACGAGAGCATCACGCTCGCCACGCAGGAGGACGGGGACGCCGGCGCCGGCGGCTCCGGGAGCTTCACCGCCACCATCTCCAACCTCTTTCCCCGCCTCCAGAGCGCTCAGTCCGCCGGTTTCGCCCGCGTCCTGAAAACTGGAACGATCATGGTACGGAACGGCCAGGCCGCCTCGCTTCGCGATCTCTCGGGGTTCGCGTTCTCGCTGCCCAACGCCGGCGGCCAGAGCGGCAACGAGCAGGTCACCACCGGGATCAACGTGGCGGCCACGCCGAAGATCGTGGGCAAGACCGAGGACGTGGAGCTCGATCTCGATCTGAGGCAGGTCAACATCATCGGCATCACCGTGCAGGGCGCGCCGATCACCGCTACTCACGAAGTGAAGACGAAGATCTTCGTGCGTTCCAAGGAGAGCGCCGCAGTCGCCGCGGTGAACAGCGCGGAGATCACGACGGAGTTCAACAAGACGGATCCCGCGCCGGGCAGCTTCAGCGGTCAGACCGGGCCGCTTTTCTCGCTTCTTCGGTCGAAGGATTACCGGAAGAAGAAGAACCAGGTGGTGATCTTCGTCACGCCGCAGATTGTCGAGAACGCCTCCGATGGAACCGCGGACCTCAAGAAGAACTTCAGGGTGAAGGCGGAGTGAGGTCATGAGCGGGCATATCGTCGCCGTCGTCGGCGGAAAGGGAGGGGTAGGAAAGAGCGTCTTCGCGGCTAACCTCGCGATCGCCTACCAGCTCAACTTCAAGCAGCGCCCCCTGGTGATTGATCTCGACCTCTCCAGCCTCGGCGACCAGAACATCATCCTGGGGCAAAGCCCGAAAAAGAGCATCGTCGACGTGAGCCGAATGCCGCCAGGGCCGATCGATCCGAAGAACCTCGCGCCGTACCTGGTGAACGCGCCGCTATATAGCCTGATCGGGGCTCCTCGCGACTCGATCTCGGCCCGGGACATGGACACCGAGGGCCTGGGCCGTTTCCTCAAAGGAGTGAGCTCGGTGTTCGCGCTGACCGTGATCGACTGCGGCAGCAGCATGGAGCCCTGGGTGCTCAAGGCGCTGGAGTTCGCCACGGCGATCTTCGTGGTGACGACCGGGGACGTGATCGTCGTGAATCAGACCAAGCGCGTTTTGGGAAAGATCCAGGAGCTTCTATTCCCGCCGGAAATGGTCCAGGTGGTGCTCAACAAGTACAGCCAGGGAAGCATCGTCACGCCGCAGATCATTCAGAACAACATCGGGCGCCCCATCTTCGCGGCTGTCCCGGAGGACATCAAGACCGCGGACGGCTGCCTCGCGAAGAGCACGCCCATCTGCGTGGCCGCGCCGAACGCGCCAGTGGCCCGCGCGTACAGCGATCTCATCCGGAAGATCTACCAGATCAAGCTGTTCGACCAGCTGGCGAAGCTGAAGAAGCCCACCGGAATCGCGGCCCAGGCGGTTGCGGCGGCCCAGTTGGTGCCTGCGGGATCCGGCGGGCCGAACTCTCGGAGCAAGGCAGGGATCGTGGACCCCTGGACCGCCATGAAAATGAGGGTTCACAAGGCCCTCGTGGAGCAGATGGACCTCAAGAAGCTTGAGTCAGACACGAGCGACCCGCGGCAGATGGCGATTCTGAGGGAGAAAACCCAGAAGGTCGTGCTCGACGTGCTGAACCAGGAGGACACAGCGACTCTGCTCGCCACGCGCGAGGCGAAGGCCCAGATGGTGAAGGAGGTGCTCGATGAGGCTTTGGCCCTGGGGCCCTTGGAGGATCTCCTGGCCGACGACGCCGTGACCGAGATCATGGTGAACGCCCGGGACCAGATCTACGTGGAAAAGGCGGGAAAGCCGGGCCTCTCGAAGGTCACTTTCACGAGCGAGCAGCAGATGATGAACGTGATCGAGCGGATCGTCACCCCGCTGGGCCGGCGAGTGGACGAGAAGGTGCCCTATGTCGACGCGCGCCTTCTGGATGGCTCGCGGGTTCACGTGATCATTCCGCCGCTCGCGTTGCGCGGACCGACCATCACGATCCGGAAATTCCCGAAGGAACGGATGACTGTCGACAAACTCGTGGGTTACGGGACGATGACTCAGGAGATCGGAGACTTTCTCAGATGCTGCGTCGAAGGAAAGCTCAACGTCATTGTCTCGGGAGGCACCGGTTCAGGCAAAACCACGCTTTTGAACGTGCTTTCAAACTTCATTCCATCCAGCGAGCGCATCATCACTGTGGAAGATTCGGCTGAATTGCAGCTCGCTCAGGAGCACGTGGTCCGGCTGGAAACCCGTCCGGCGAACATCGAGGGCGAGGGCGAGGTGGCGATCCGTGACCTCATCAAATGCACGCTCCGGATGCGTCCGGACCGCATCGTCGTGGGCGAGTGCCGATCGGGCGAGGCCTTCGACATGCTGCAGGCCATGAACACCGGCCACTCGGGCTCGCTCACCACGCTCCACGCCAACAACCCGCGCGAGGCCCTGAACCGGCTTGAGTCGCTTGTGATGATGTCAGGCCTCAATCTCCCGGCGAAAGCGATCAAAGAGCTGGTTGCATCCGCGGTGAACCTCATCATCCAGCAATCACGCCTCTCGGACGGGTCGCGAAAGATCATGTACATCACCGAGGTGACAGGGATGCAGGGTGAGGTGATCAGCCTCCAGGACATTTTCGTGTTCAAGCAGGAGGGTCTCGACAAGAAGCGCAAGATCCTCGGGCGTTTCGTGCCGACAGGCTTCATTCCGAAGTTCGTGGAGGACATGGAGGCGAAGGGCCTGAAGATCTCTCGGGGCCTGTTCGCCGCCAAGTGAGGGGAAGGGGATGTTTTCGAGCTGGGAGGCTTTTCTGGGGATTCTGGGCATCGGCGTGGCCGTCGGTGGGATCTCCTATCGCTACAACAAGCGGTTCCTGGAGTGGCTCCGCTTCCACTCGATCGGCACCCGCGATTACATCGCCGAGCGGCTTTCCTCCATGTTCATCGAGATCCCGCCCAATACGATCTTGATCGGGCAGTTCACGCTGAGTTTCGGGTTGGGGTCGGTTGTCTTCCTCCTCCTGCTCCCTAAGTGGTTCCTCGGCCTGTTATTGGGAGGGATTGTGATGATCGTCGGCTGGAAGGTGCCGAAGCCGGTGGTCGACATGATGTATTCCCGACGGGTCAGCAAGCTCGTGGCCCAGATGGTGGACGGCCTGGGATTGATGTCCAACGGGATGAAATCAGGCCTGTCCGTGGTCCAGGCGATGGGCCTCGTGACGCAAGAGATGCAGAACCCCATCCGGCAGGAGTTCGAGCTCATCCTGAACGAAAACAAGTTGGGCGTCTCGCTGGAGGAGGCGTTCACGAATTTCTCGAAAAGGGTGAAATCGGACGACGTGGAGATGTTCGTCACCTCCGTGAACATCCTGAAGGAGACCGGCGGGAATTTGGCGGAAACCTTCGATACGATCGTCTCCACGATCCGCGAGCGCGTGAAAGTGGAGAACAAGATCAAGGCTTTGACCTCGCAGGGGCTCGTGCAGGGGATCTTCGTGATGTCCGTGCCCCCGGTCCTGGGGTTTCTGCTGTATCAGAGCGATCCGGACTTCATGCGGCCCCTGTTTACGACTACCATTGGATTGATTGTCTGCATGGTGATCGTCGTTCTGGAAGTGATCGCGTTCTTCATCATCAGGAAGATCGTCACGATCGACGTATAATGGTTTTCTGGGATTATTCCGATCAGACCCATTAGGGGGGTATATGCATCGTCAAAAGTCCGCCACTCGCTCGCTTGGTATCTTCGCGGCCGCGCTTCTCCTAGGCGCCGCCGCGCCCGCCCTGGCGAACGTCAGCCTCCGAAACGGGAACTTCTTCATTGGATACACGGACATCATCTATCCGGGGGGGTTCGAGCCCAAGATCGAGCGTGTCTACAACTCGAAGTCCGGGTTCAGGGGGATCTTCGGCTGGGGTTGGGGAACCGAGTACGAGGTGCATCTCAAGGTGGCCGCCGACGGCAGCGTCGTGGCTCATGAGTACGGCGGCGGCGCGGAGAACAGGTTTTCCCCCGTGGCTTTCAACCAGGCGCAGCTTCAGGGAGCGGCCGACGAGATCGCGGCGGCCGCTCAGAAAGCCGGCGCCGTGGGCAGCGCGGGCCAGTTGGCCGATCTTAAGAAAAGGCTCCTGGGCGACGCGCGTTTCCGCAACCAGGAATGGGAGAAGTACATCCAGCGCGGGCTCCTGAAGCCCCGGCAGCTTCCGGCGGGGACCCAGCTCACCTCGAATCGCTTCAGTTATCAATACATCACCAAGGTGAAGGACGGGTATGTCCGGAGCTACGACAACGGGCGCGTGGAGCAGTTCGCCGAGAACGGCCGCCTCCTGAAGATCTCCGACAAGAACAACAACTTCATCCAGATCTCGTATTCGAAAGACGGCAAGGCCGACAAGATCGTCGACAACTTCAACCGCAAGATGTTCCTGACCTACAACGCCCAGGGGAACCTGGTGAAGATCCAGGGTGAGAACGGGAAGGAGGCCGCCTATACCTACGGTTCGCGTGGCGAGCTCCTTACGAGCAAGGACGTGGATGGCAACACCTACGCCTACACCTACGACAAGATCTACAACCTGACCCAGGTGAAGTACAAGGACGGGACGTCGATGGATATCGCCTACCTGGGCCGGGATCAGAACGATTCCGTGAGATCCGTGAAAGACCGGGATGGAACGCGCACCGACTACACCTACGACTGGAGCAAGAAGGAAACGGGTTTCCGCTCGGTGGGCGTGAAGGTTCTCGATAAGGATGGGAAGCGGGTCATCTCGCAGAGCGGATACGAGTACCACCTTAAGCGTAAGGCGAGCGGCGAGGAGTGGACCTACAAGATGGTCACCACCATCGACGGCGACCGCAGCGAGACGATCTACAACGAGTGTTGCGGCCTTCCGCTGATGATCAAACGCGGCGGCGAGGAAACCACTTTCGAGTACGACACGAAGGGGCACGTGACGAAGAAGACCACCCCCACCGAGACGACCGTGCTCGCCTACGACCCGAAGCTGGGCAAGGTGACGAAGGTGATGCGCCAGTCGAAGGTGAGCAAGGCGAGCTCGAGTTGGTCGGAGTTCCAGTACGACGGCAAGGGGAACCTGGTGTTCGCGAAGAACTCGACGAACAAGGGGGTCCGCCTGTTCTACGACGCCAACGGACGGATCAAGAGCATGGTGGACCAGGACCGCCGCCGCATCGACTTCAAGTACAACGAGAACTCGAAGCCGGTGGAGATCACCGACCCCCAGCTCGGCACCATCCGCGTGAGCTACTCGAACAGCGGGGAGATCAAGAAGGTGGAGAGCACCGCGGGCCGGAAGATCGCGCTGCAGGTGACTTCGGCCTTCCAGAACCTGCTCGACATCATCCGCCCGGCGGGCGTGAGCCTGAGCTTCTAGGGCCATGCCCCGGAGGCCGACCAAGGATTCGACAGATAACAGCGTTCAGTCGGAGGCCGGGCCCATGTGTCGGGTCGGACACGGAACTAAGGGCCTGGAATCAAAGGGGACCGAAATTCCCGCGCGAAGCGAGGCGTGGCACCGGAGTTGCTCTCTAGTAGGGCGTATCCGAAGTGATAGAATGAAAACGAGCAGAGGAGTTTCGACATGAACAAGCAATTTTCCCTGAAGGCCCTTTTCGCCCTCGTGCTGATCGCCGCGTCGATCTCCAGCGGTTCGGTGCTGGCCTGCGGCGGCACGAACGACTCGAGCGACTCTAACCCGCCGCCGGATGCCACGGGCACCGGTCCCGGCACCGGTGGCGGCGCAGGCGGCGCGAACCCGTAATCTCGCGGGACGAGCTCACAATCGATTTTCTTGGGAAGGGCGCGGGCCAGTCAGGCCGCGCCCTTCCTGCTTTCCGCCCGCCAACTGATCTCCCACCTCTGTCCAAGCACTAGCCACCCGCCAGCCTGGGTCACGGCTGACCTCCCCACCCCCCGATTCCGCTTCCCCGCGGGCACCTGAAAACCCCAATCATTTCCGAACTTCACCGGGTGTGTCACTGTGGCACCACCGTTGCAACCCTTCCCTTCCGTGTAGTTCCGCTGGTTTTGAGAGAGCCCGCGGATGTTGAGTTGATGTTGAAGACACGTTGATGTTGCTCGCAGAGCGGAAGTGGAGTGCAGATGAATAAGCGCCTTGTTTCGATCATGATGTTCGGTGTGTTTCTTTCCCCCAACGTCCTGGCCGTTTCCTCGGGAGCCGGTCATGTCGTGCTGTTTGAAGCCAGCGAAGAAGAACGTCCCTCGGGCCGCGCGGCGGGCCGCGACGCCGGTGAGATGACCCTGTCCGAGCATTCGGGCAAGGACGCTCAGTGCGCGTTCGATGCGAACCCCCGCCACGCGTTGCTGGAGCGCTCTGGCGACTCCGGCGCCGCGGGACGCGGCTCGCGCGCGCTCTAAGCGCTCGAGTCCGAGATAGGTTGAACCGGGCCCGGCCGGCGTGAACGTTACCTGAGTTAAAAGCGGTACGTAACGCCGGAAGTTGATGATTGCCGGCCGGCCCGGAAAGACCTCGCTCTTACTTCGACGGCTTCGAGTTGAGCTCGCGAATGAGATCGCGCAGCTTCTGGCGCTCGGTGGTGAGCAGCTCCTCGGCCGATTTCAGGCCCTTCGCCGCGGGAGTGTCCCCCGAAAGCTCCCGCTCCGCCGCCGCCATCCCGGACTTCACGTGATCGGAAACCGTGCGTCCGTCCCATCGCAGCCAATGGCCCACCGCGAGCACGATCAGGGCAAAAGCAGCCACCTTCAACAGCGTCCAAACGGCTTTAAGCATGCGCATCTCCAGGGAGCGAGGCATCGCGCTCCGTGACCACGATGATCTCCCGGCCTGCGGCTCCGCCGGGCAGGTGAAGGTATCGGATGATTTCGGCCTCCGGGGTGGCGGCGAGCCGCATGGCCAGGGCTACGGCGTCGGACTCGCGTTTCAAGGAGGGCGGAGAGGGAAGCCCGGCCCAGAGATCGGCCAGCCGGCTTGCCAGGAGGTTTCCGAGCTCGCACCAGGGTGAGGCATCGCCGTCGTCCTCGAAGAAGACATGAAGCAGCGCGGAGCCATCCAGGCCGTGCACGGAAAAGCTGGCGCAGGCCGGGCGCAGGAAGGCGTCCGCGGGGTTGCGCTCATCCGTTGGCGCGGGGGCGCCGTCGCCCCCCGCGCGTTCCACGCGCCCAAGCCCGTAGAAATCGAACGCCAGAGGCAGGAGTTCAGACGCTGAGTGGGCGGAGCTCATGTCGCGTTCTTCGGGGATGGGTGGGGCCGGGCCTCCACGCGTTCGCTGCCCGTGAGCGCGTGTTCCAACGTCTTCAGGACATCATCCTTCGTGAAAGGCTTCAGGATGTAATCTTTGGCGCCGGCGTTGATCGCTTCCATCACCAGGTTTTCCTGGCCCATGGCGGAGATGATCACCACCTTGGCCTCCTTATCGAGCTTCATGATCCGGCGGGTGGCCTCGATTCCGCTGAGCTTCGGCATCACCACGTCCATGGTCACCAGATCGGGCTGGAGCTGGCGGTAAAGCTCCACGGCGTGCAGGCCGTCCTCCGCCTCGCCCACCACCTGATAGTGACCCTCGGAGAGGATCTGGGTGAGCGTGCGCCGCACGAAGGCCACGTCATCAACAATGAGGACAGTACGAGCCATCCCTAGCCCTCCAGGTGAATAGTGTACTGGGAAGACCCGGAAGGGCAAAGGGGGGACGGCGAATTGACGGCGGCCCCCTAGGCCGCTCTGCCCCGGCGCAGGCCCGGACTGGCCGGCGCTGCGGCGATCTCACCCGAGGCCGCCGAGGGCATGCGTTTCCCGGTCTGGCGGGTGCTTCCGCCCGAGGCCTTGCCCGTGGATCGCGGCATGGTCTTGATCTTCTTCACCAGGACGAAGTCGAGCACCTCGTCGATGGTTTTCACCGGGATGAAATTCAGCTTCTCGCGGTACTCCTCGGGAATGTCCTCGAGGTCCTTCTTGTTCTTGTCCGGGATGATGATGTTGGTCACCCCATGGCGCATGGCCGCGAGGGCCTTGTCCTTCAGGCCGCCGATCGGAAGCACGCGCCCCGTGAGGGTGATCTCGCCCGTCATCGCCACGTCCTTGCGGACCGGGATCCCCGTGAGCCGCGAGATGATCGCGGTGGCCATGGTGATGCCGGCGGAAGGCCCGTCTTTCGGCACCGCCCCCGCGGGGAAGTGCACGTGGATGTCGGTCTTGGCGAACACGTCCTCGGAGAGCCCGAAGTCCCGGGCGCGCCACCGGATGAGCCCCAGCGCCGCCTGTCCGGATTCCTTCATCACGTCGCCGAGCTGGCCCGTGAGCATGATCCCGCCGCGGCCGCGCATCGTGGTCGCTTCCACGTAGAGGATCTCGCCGCCCACGGAGGTCCAGGCCAGGCCGGTGGCGATCCCCACCTCGTCCTTTTCCTGCTCGTCCTCGCGGGTGTAAGGCGCCGGTCCGAGGAATTTGTAGACGGCCTCCCGGTCCACGATAGTCTCGTCCTTCTTGCCCTCGGCCACCTGGCGGGCGGTCTTCCGGCAAAGGGTGGCCACGTAGCGCTCCAGGTTCCGCAGCCCGGCTTCCCGGGTGTATTGCGAGATCACGGTGCGGATGGCCTCTTCGGTCAGGTCGATCTGCTCGTCCTTCAGGCCGTTTTCCTTGATCTGCTTCGGGATCAGGTACTTGTTCGCGATGAAGAACTTCTCCTCCTCGGTGTACCCCGAGAGCTGGATGATCTCCATGCGGTCGCGAAGCGGGCCAGGAATCGTGTCGAGCGAGTTGCAGGTGGCGATGAACATCACGTTCGACAGATCGAACGGCACGTTCAGGTAGTGGTCGCGGAAGCTGTAGTTCTGCTCCGGGTCGAGCACCTCGAGGAGCGCCGCCGATGGATCGCCGCGGAAGTCACTGCCGAGCTTGTCGATCTCGTCGAGGACGAAGATCGGGTTGTTCGTCTTCGCCTGCTTCAGGCCCTGGATCACGCGGCCCGGGAGCGCGCCCACGTAGGTGCGCCGATGGCCGCGGATCTCGGCCTCGTCCTTCACGCCGCCCAGGGAAATCCGCACGAACTGGCGGCCCAGGGCGCGGGCGATTGACTTTCCGAGCGAGGTCTTGCCGACCCCGGGGGGGCCCGCGAAACACAGGATCGGGCCCTTCATCTTGTCTTTCAGCTTGCGGACCGCGAGATACTCGAGAATCCGTTCCTTGATCTTGGCCAGGTTGTAGTGATCCTCGTCGAGGATCGCCTTCGCGCGGGCCAGGTCCAGGTTGTCCTTCGTGGTCTTCGACCACGGCGTGTCCACGAGCCACTCGATGTAGGTGCGGAGCATGGAGGCCTCGGAGGCCTCAGGGTGCATGCGCTCAAGCCGGTTGAGCTGCTTGATCGCCTCCTGCTCCACCTCGGGCGGCATCTTTTGTGACGAGATCTTCTCGCGAAGCTCCTCGATCTCCTCGCCCTTGGGGTCCGAGTCGCCGAGCTCTGACTTTATTGCCCTGATCTGCTCCCGGAGGAAGTATTCCTTCTGGGACTTGCTCATCTCATCCTTGGCCTGCGAGCGGATCTTGGCCTGAATGGTCAGGACCTCGATCTCGCGGGTGAGGATGTCGTGGATTTTCTGAAGGCGCTCCGCCGGATTGTAGGTCTCGAGGAGGTTCTGCGCCTCGCTGACCTTCAGGCCGAGGTTCGAGGCCACGAGGTCGGACATGCGGCCCGGCGAGCTGATGTCGTCGAGCACCATGAGGATATCGGGCGAAAGCACCTTGCCGAGCGAGATCACCTTTTCGAGCTTCTCGCGGATGGTGCGCATGAGCGCTTCCGTCTCGGAGATCTGGCCGTCGCCGGGATCCTCAACCTTGTCCACGGCGACCTGGAAATAGGGATCCGTCTGAGAGAATTCCTTGATCTTGGCCTTGCAGAGGCCCTGCGTGAGGATCTTGATGCGGCCGTCGGGCAGCTTGCGCATGCGCATGATCATCGCGACGGTGCCGACCTCGTAGATTCCCTCGGAGGAGGGATGCTCGTCGGCGATGTCCTTCTGCGAAGCCAGGAAGATGAGCCGGTCGGTCTTCGCGAGAGCCTCCTCCACGCTCCGGATCGAAGCATCCCGGCCCACGAAGAGCGGGATGATCATGTACGGGAACACAACGATGTCCCGCACAGGCAATAGAGGTAGGGTTTTTGGAATCTCGATCTGCTCGCCGTCGTAGTTGGTCACCATGTTTCCCCGCGCCCTCCGGTGGTCATGCACCGGTGTAGTCTCTGAGAAACGGATCGACACTTCGGGGGGGGCCCTTTAGGAGAGATCTGCCGATCTCGCGAAAGGATTGATCCTCACAAACCTCTGAAAATAGGGGAAAAACAAGGGATTGACGCAAAGACTCAGCGCACTAAGCGAGGTGAGCGACGGCCCATTGACGGCCTTCGCCCGGTTTGTAGCGGTGGCTAAAGAAGGCAGGCGGACCTTCCGAGCCCGATCCCTCGCGGGAGCAACGCGTGCAGAGCTCGATCGTTTCCACCTGCGAGAACCCCAGCTCCCGCAGCTGAAGGGCATTCACCTGCTGGAGATCGAGGAAGCGCTCGTTCGTCAGGAAACTGGCGGCCCCCTTCCGGGTGAATCGCTCCCGAAACTGGACCGCGAGCTCGGGGCTCACCTCATAGCAGCAGCCTCGGATGCTCGGCCCGATGGCCACCTTCCAGTGGCCAGGCTCCGCGCCGTGGGGCCTGAGCGCCTTCCACATGGCGCCTACGATCCCCGCGTAGGTGCCTTTCCAGCCCGCATGCACCGCCGCGACGGCGCCGCCGTCCTCGCGCGCAAAGAGCAGAGGCACGCAGTCGGCGGTCTGCACGGCGACGGGAAGCTGTCGCGCCAGGGTGAAAATCCCGTCGCAGTCGCCCAGATCCTGGCCGGGCGCAATAGCTTCCGCAACTTCGGCGCCGTGGACTTGGCGCCACCTCGGGCGCTTCGGTTCCCAGAGCGGCGCCGAGCCGCGCGGAACAGGTTCAGCGCGCGTTCCGAAGCCGTGGATCAGGCCCGGAACCTCGGAGAGCAGCCGACTCTGGATAGCTTCCATCTCGTTCTCGGTCCCTCAGGGAAGGGCATACCGTTTCAAAGCCTCGCGGAGCAAGCGGAAGGCGTCGGGCTCAGGCGCTTCGACGCGAACCCGCGCACCGGTAACCGGGTGCAGAAAGCCGAGCACGCGCGCGTGGAGAGCCTGCCCGGGGAGCGAAAGTACCCGCTCGCGGACCTCCTCCGGGAGCGCGAGCCACTTGGCCGCGCGATCAGTCGGGTGGCCGTAGGCTGGATCCCCGAGCAGGGAGTGTCCTTCCGAAGTGAGATGCACGCGAACCTGATGGGTGCGCCCCGTCTCGAGCCGCGCTCGCACCCAGGCGGCGAACGGGGCAGCCCGGCCTCCGGGAGAGCCGTATCTCGCCTCCACAGCGGCATGGGTGATGGCCATCCTTCCGCCCGGTACCCCCGCCGCCATTCGTTTTCGGTCGGCGGGATTCCGGCCGATCGTGCCCTCGATTCTCTTCTCGCCCTTCCAGGAAGGCGCGCCGTACACGAGCGCCCAATATTCCCGGTCGATCTCATGCCTGGCGAAAATCCTCGAAAGCCCGTGGTGGGCGCGGTCGGTCTTGGTGATCACGAGCGCGCCGCTCGTGTCCTTGTCGATCCGGTGGACGATGCCCGGGCGCTCCACGCCGCCGATGCCGCTCAGCCCCTTCACGTGATGGAGCAGGCGGTTCACCAGAGTGTCGCCCGTCTGGTGCTCAGTGGGGTGAACGGTCAGGCCAGGCGGCTTGTTCACGATCAGCAGCTCGGCATCCTCGTAGAGCACCGCTATCGGGAGATCCTCCGGCAGGATCGTCATGGGCCGAGGCGCCGGAATCGAGGCCCGGATCTCCGCGCCGGGGCGGAGCCGGTCGCCCGCCTTGAGCGCGGCTCCGGCCATGGTGATGCGGCCTTCCTTGATCAGGGCCTGCACGCGGCTTCGCGAGAGATCCGTGCCATCCGGGAGCGAGCCGCCCTCCCAGCGCCCCTGTCCCGAACGGATCGCCTCGTGCACGGCGACGTCGGCGCGCGCGGAAGCGGCTCCGTCCTTCGGCACGGTCCAGAGCCACACGGAATCGGCGCCCAAGGCCTCAGTCCTTGTCCGGGAGGGACGACCGGTACCGGGCCAGATAGGCCGTCGCCGCCCGCTCGTGGGGAATCCTCAGCTTCTTCGCGATCTGCACCACGAAGCCCCTGAGGTAAACGGGCGCGGGGAGCGAGGCATAGTCCTCGTCCTCAATGGCCCGGATGTATTTCTTGGTGATCTTCGTATACTCGGAGAGCTCCTCTAGCGACAGACCCTGAAGCTCCCTCACCTTCCGGATCACGGGTCCGTGCCACTCGCTCTCGCCGTCGAGGATACGGCTGAGCTCGTCGCGCGATGGAGCCGTGGCGCCGGCGCCGGCATGCGCCACCCGCGGTTGAACCCCCGCAGCGGACGAAGGCACGGGTGCCGCGGACTCGTGAATCGCGCGGGCGGCCGCGCCCGCGGGAAGCACCTCAGCCATGGCCGCCTGGGGCACCGGGGCCAGGGCCGGCTGCGCGATCGGCTGTCCGCTGAAGTCCGTCCGGGGGGCGACGAGCGGGTCGCCTTCGTCGCCGGTGTCTTCCATGGGCGGCACCCGGTCGATGGAGATGATCTTCTGTTGTCCCGTGCCGAATCGGAAAGCGCTCGGCGCGAACTCCTGCCCGTCTTCCATCAGACGGTGGTTGCGGTCGTACTCCTTCCGCTTCTCTGGATTGGAGAGAACGTGGTAGGCCTGCTCGATGCGGCGGAGCATTCCCTCGGTCTCTTCCTTCGAGATCAAAGTGTAGAGCGCGACGCTGTCCCGGCTGTAAGCCGACTTCAGGCGCAGGTAGGCCTCGCGGATCTCCTGAGGCGAGGAGTCCGGGCTGACCTCCAGGACGTCGTAGTACGTCGAGTCATCATCTTCCAGAATCATGTTTTTCTCGTCCAGGCTCGGCCGGAGCGGGGATCTCAGATGAAGTTGTTCCTGAGATGCCCGTGCCGCTTCACCAGGTAATTGGAAATCCTCTCGATGCTGGATACGAGCCGCGAGTTCGGGAACTCCAGCATCAGCGGGCGCTTTCGCCGCACCGCCTGCCATACAGCGCTGTCGTAATCCAGGTAGCCGACGTAATCCATCTCGATTCCGAAGTATTTCTTGCAGACGCTTTTCACCGAGAAGCCGATGTCGACGTCCGTGTGCGTGCGGGCCTGGTTCACCACGAGCTTGGGGCGAAGTTTCTCGATCTCGGCCTTCAGGTGCATCCCGGCTTCCGGGTTCGCTTTGTTCACCTCGCGGAAAAGGTCGGCAGGGGTGCGGATCCCGTGCTCGCCCTTGCCTCGCATGGCGGCGTCGATCAGGTGCTGGACTTTCCGAAGCTTGGGCGAGAGCTTGAGGCGGCGGTAGTAGATGCTCTTGATGAATCGGTAGGCGTTCTCGATCGACGTCGGCTCAGGGAGCAGCGTGATGATGCCGATGTCGGCGTAGATGAAGAAATCGAGTGTGTTGAAGTTGGTGCCGGCACCCAGATCGAAAACGACGTAGTCCGTGTCGAGCTCGCGGAGCTGTTGGAGGAGGCGGGTTTTCTGCTCAATGGGAAGGTTCGAGACACCGACCGCGTCCTGCGCCCCGCTGA
Source organism: Bdellovibrionales bacterium (assembly GCA_020850015.1). Classification (GTDB taxonomy): domain Bacteria; phylum Bdellovibrionota; class UBA1018; order UBA1018; family JADZFF01; genus JADZFF01. Next base: position 25,018 of record JADZFF010000102.1, read on the forward strand.
TGATGTCGAGATTGGGCACTCCCGAGGGCGAAAGGCAGTCTCCCAGGCTAGCGATCTGCCCCGTGAGAAAGTCGCTGAGGGTGCGTTTCGGCGGTTCCACTCCGAGAGCCGTGTGCAGGTTCGCGGCGCCGAGGTCGAGGTCGATCGCGGCCACCTTGTTTCCCATGCGTGCGAGCGCGATGGCGAGGCTCGAGGCCACGAGGCTCTTGCCCACGCCGCCCTTTCCGCCTCCGATGGCCCATACTTGTTTCACGCGGCTGGTGCCGGGCACGGCCACGCGCTCGAAGGGATTTTCTTCGCGTCCTGAAGGCAGCGCCTCGGAGTCGGGTTCGGCAATCGGCGGATTGGGAAGTTCGCCGGGCGGAGTCAACCCGCTCGAGGATTCGTCGTCGCCACTGGAGGCTTCAGAAGAAGAAGAGTGAACCACGGTCCTGCGCTGCCTCCATCCCTGGAAGGGGGACTCATCCCGGACGGCGTCCCGGCCGCATCATGCGACCGTCGCCTCTCTCCAGGATCGGGGTCGGCCAGACCCGTGTCAAGGTGCGAAGACTTCTACGCAGTCGGGTTCAGGCTTGGAAGGAAACTACCCACATCCACAGACTAATAAGGTCGGATACTAGAGAGGGGGATGAAAGTGCGTCCCTGCGCTCTGCACTAAGTGGTGGAGATCCTTGGTGGCTAGAAGCACCGTGCCAATTATTGCTGAATTTTGCCTGGCACTTCAATTGCTTAGCCCAATCCTTTCCGCAATCGGAGAGGACCGCCTCATGAAGAGTTCGAGCGAAGCTGTTCGGCCGTATGTTTCTTCAGGCGCGGCGCGCGCGATGGCAACGGACGTTGTCTCCGCGGTGCGCCTCCGGCCTCGGCATGATCTGCACCTTCTGAGGAAGGCCTGGCACCTCGGGATGGGGCTTCTCATGGTGGGCATCTATCAGCACAGCATGTCGCGCGAGATGGCGGTGACGGTGTTGGGTTCGGTGCTCGCAGGATTCCTCATGATCGAGTCGGCCCGTCTTCGGATTCCGGCCCTGAATGCGGTCAGCATGCGGGTCTGGGGCCCTCTGATGCGCAAGGGCGAGGAAACACGGATGAGCGGCCTGCCCTATTACGTGGGCGCAACTCTTCTCGCGATCGCGATTTTCCCTAAGCCGGTCGCGGTTCTCTGCGTGATGTTCCTCGCCATCGGGGATCCGCTCGCCTCCCTCGTGGGCATTCTTTATGGCGATCGCGGACCCCGGTTCGCGAGCGGCAAGTCGCTCATCGGCACGGCGGCGGGTGTTGCCGCCTGCATCACCGTGGCGCTTCTTTTCCTGAATGGCCTCTCGATGGACGTCCTCACTTGGCTTACCGTCTCCGTGATCGGCGGCTTCGTGGGCGGCACGGTGGAACTTCTCCCCTTCGAGGTGGACGACAATTTCTCGATTCCGGTCGTTTCCGGCTTCGTGCTTTGGCTCCTCTTCCTCCTGGCAGGGGTCTGATTCGCCTCACCAGACGGTAAAGTCTTCCTCGCCTGTCTAGGCTCTGAACAGGGGCCTTGCTTTAACTCATTGAATTCCCATCTTATTTTGCGGCCCCTGGGCGGCATGTAGCTTGCTCAACCGGGGGTTGGGAGGCCTCCGTCCGGGGTCGTACCCGGCTTTCAGCTGGCTTTGGTGAAATTATGAATAAAACCAGACACTTGCAGTTGTCGCGCTCCTGGGGCGGCCGGTTGACGGCCGGGGCCCTGGTTTGCGCGTTGCTGCAGGGGTCGGCCCTGGGGGCTCCGATCCGGTTCAGCCCTGATTGGAGCGCCGGAGCCGAGCAGGTTGCCCCGAACCAGAGCTTCCTGGATAACCTTTCCACTGGCCCCGCAGGGGCCTGGGATCCAGAAGCCATTCTCGACGCCCAATCGACCGAGAAGATCCGCCTTCAGTACGAAACCATGACCCGGACTCAGCGCCTGCGCGAGGACTACAGCCTCACGACTCCGATGGAGGAGCGCTCGCATATGTCCCGCATGGGCGACTTCACCAGGCACGTGCTCAGGACGATCTTCCAGTATCACGTTCAGGATCGCGTGAAGCGCGCCGAGAGGAATTCGGCCGAGGTGCGCACCTTCCGCACGGTATCGCAGTCGATGGAAAAGATGACGGTGAAGGTGGACGAGGGGATCGAGTTCGGCACCCGCACGGACATTCCCAACCAGAAGGGAACGCTCTGGGCGCGTTCGCCGTATCTCGACGCCTCGTTCGACATGAACCTGGGATCGGCCTGGGCGGATCCCCTTCAGCAGAATCCCGACAAGGTGGATCCGCGTTCGGCGAACAACGAGCGTTTTCGCATTGCCGTTTCCCGCAGGCTTCCGGTGCTGGCCCTCCGCGCCGGAGTGACCTACGGGATCGACAGTACGCTGCTCACAGCCTCGCTTTCGCGAAGGCTGACCCCGAACCTCACCGCAGAAGTCTTGAACCGCCAGGGACTGAATCAGTCGCGCTCGGGCCTGACGGGGGCTGAGCAGGCGGTGAAAATGAACTACGGGATCGCCTTCTGAATCCCGAGTTCCTTCATCTTGAGTTGAAGCCCCTTCCTTGAGAGCCCGAGCCTCTCCGCGGCACGAGTGACATTGCCCTCGGTTTCCTCGAGCGCGCGCTCGAGGAAACCGCGCTCGAGGTCCTGCATCCTCCGGCGCACGATGTCCTTGAAGTTGGAAAGGTCCTGGATCTCCTCGGGCGTGGGGTTTCCCGATGGGCCCGAGCCCGCGTCCTTCACCGGGTCCGGGAGAGCGTCGTAGGTGAGCATGTCGGCATCCGCCAAGAGCACCATGCGTTCGATCAGGTTCTCGAGCTGCCGGATGTTTCCCGGCCAGGCGTAGGAGCGGAGGGCGGCGAAACACCGCGGCTCGATCCGAGAGACCGTTTTTCCCAGACGGGTGTTGAAGCGCTCGATGAAGTATCCGATCAAGGTCACCAGGTCGTCGCGCCGCTCCCTGAGCGGGGGCAGCCGAAGCGGAACTACGTTCAATCGGTAGAAGAGGTCCTCCCGGAAGCGGCCCTCCGCCACCTCTTTCTCCAGATCCTTGTTGGTGGCCGCGATGATCCGAACATCCACACGAACGGAGGTTACGCCCCCTACGCGCTCGATCTCCTTTTCCTGGAGCGCGCGAAGGAGCTTCACCTGCATCTCCTGCGGCATGTCGGCCACCTCGTCGAGAAAAAGGGTGCCTTCATGCGCAAGCTCGAAGCGGCCCGGCTTGGAGCCTACCGCGCCTGTGAACGCTCCGCGCTCGTATCCGAATAGCTCGCTCTCGATCAGGGTAGAGGGGATCGCGGCGCAGTTCACTTTGATGAAGGGCTTCTTCACGCGGTCGGACCGCGTGTGCACCGCGAGCGCCACGAGCTCTTTCCCCGTGCCGCTCTCGCCGGTGATCAGCACGGTGGTCGGCGATGGCGCGATCTTGCCGATCACCTTGTAGATCTCCTGCATCTGGGGGCTCGCGCCCACGAGGGGGTTCACGAGCGTGCCGGTTTCGTCCGATTCCAGGGATGGCGCCGGGAGCGCGATCGGCTCGTTCCGGCTGCGGCGATGGGTTTCCGTCGCCTTCCGCGCCACGCTCAGGAGCTCCTGTTGATCGAAGGGTTTAGTGATGAAGTCGAAGGCGCCGCGCTTGAGGGCGGAAACCGCGCTTTCAACGGTTCCGTGAGCCGTGATCATTACCACCGGGAGCTGGGGGAAGTGCCGCGCGCAATGATCCAGAATTTCCATGCCGTTCACCTCCGGCATCATGAGATCCGTAATCACCAGGTCCGGGGATTCGGCCTCGATCATCCCGTAGGCCGCCCTGGAATCGTTGATAGTAACGACATCGAATCCCGCTTTCTGAAGCATGGCCGTGACGACGAACGCCACGTTCTTTTCGTCGTCGATCACCAATACCTTCGAGCTCATTCGCCTTGCTCCTGTTGGGCCGCCAGAGGCAGGACCACGGTGAATCGTGTGTACCTGCCCTCCTCGCTTGCGGCTTCGATTCGTCCGCCGTGATTCTCGGCGATCTTCTGGCAGATGGAAAGGCCGAGCCCGGTCCCTCCCGTGGAGGTGGTGAAGAAAGGGATAAAGATCCTGGCCATGTGGGCGGGCGGGATTCCCCTCCCGTTGTCCTCCACCTCAATCACGGCAGAAGGGGCGGCGTCTACCGTCGCCACGCTCACCCTCACCACGACTCGCGGAGAGGGGCGCCCGCTGACCGCTCGCTCCGCGTTCTGCACGAGATTCACGAGCAACTGCTGGATCTGGACGGGCGCCCCCCGAAGTCGGACTGAACGCGCGCGAAGCTCGAGCCCGATGACGGAAGGGTCAGCGAGGCCGGGCCGGAGCGCTTCGACGGCGCGCTCCACCAGGCGGGAGAGCTCGAATTCCTCCACTTCCTGCGGGGCCGGCTTGGAGTACTCCAAGAACTGTCCCACCACGCGGTTGAGGCGGTCGACCTCTTCCACGATCACGCGGAGGAAACGGCCGTCGGGACGGTCTCCGTCGGGTTCCAGGAACTGGGCCGCGCCCTTGATCGCCCCAAGCGGGTTGCGGATCTCGTGAGCGAGGCCGGCCGCCATTTCGCCCAGGGCCGCCAGGCGTTCCTTCTCGCGCTGCCGCGCGAAGATCTCCATGTTTCGGAGCGTTTGCGCCGCCTGGTCGAAAAAGGGGTAAACCACCTGAAGCGCTCCCCAGTTGTTGCCCCAGGGGGCGGGCGGGGCGGCGGCCGCGATGGCCACGAAACCCAAGGGCCGGGAGCCGTCGAAAAGAGGGATCAAGAGATTGGCCTCAAGCGCGCGGAGCGCCTGGGCAAGCGCCGCGAGGCGTTCACGTTGGGTGCGGCTCGCCGATCGTTCGATCTCATTCTCCACGACCTGGTCGAGCAGGACGGGAAGCTCGCCCCGCCGGTGCAGCTCCACGCAGTGTTCGAGCAGCGGGTGATCGGCCAGGAGGTCCTGCAAGGGGGCGGTGGTCGGTGGGCGCTCATCCGGGGCCGGGGGATGGAACTGGAGTGAGCGCGCGCGCTCGAACCGGGTGGCGTCCGCGGAGAGCAGGTAGAGAGAGGCGCGGTCGGGCCCGAGGAGCTGGTCCACCGTTCGCAGGAGCGTATCGGCGAAGGAGCGCAGGTCGGTGAGGCCGGCAAGCCGGATCTGCGCGTCCCGAATGAGCCCCACCAGCAGGCGTTGTCGGTGTGGGACTAGCTTTTGGGTCATGGTTCGCACCAGCGAGCGCAGAGGATCCAGGAGCACCACGAGGAGGAAGCTGATGATGAAGGAGTTGAGGAGAAAGAGGGCGGGCCGGTTCTTGATCCAGGCGAACAGCAGGGAATAGACCCCCGTCAGGAGGAGGGAAATGGCGAGCAGGACAAGAAAACGGGAAATCAGGGCCTCGATATTCAGGAGCCGCTGCTGCGTGAGCGCCTGGCTCACGAAAAAGAGGTAGACGGTGAGGGCCAGGTTGCCGAGCGCGGGAAGGGTCCTTCCCGCCGCGGGAACGTGATCCATGAGCGAGGTGCAAAGAACGAATAGGGCGCCGAGATAGATGATCGCCCGGCGTCCCGGATCAAGTCCGACTGCCGGGCGTTTTTCTGGGCGCGGGCGGGCCGGCCTGGGGAGGCGCGCTCTGCGGTCGAGCCACATCAGCCGGAACATCTGAGCCACCAGGAAGGCTGGGGCGAGCAGGACCGCCGATCGCACCCAAGGTTCGCGGTCCAGCTGGAGCACCAGGGCAACCATCAGCGCCGTGGCCGCGCCTACGGCAAGATCCATCAGGCGCCGGCTCAGGCCGTCCCGAACACGCACGATACCTCGAACGAGCGCGATGCCTGCAGGAGCAAGCCACACGTGGGCCACCAGGTGCAGGCGGTAGAACATCTCCCGGTCCGTGAGCTCATGAAGAAAAAAGGAGAGCGCCCACGTGAAGATCAGCGCACAAAGCACCCCAAAGGCCAGATAGACCTTATTCCTAAGGTTTCTCGCTGCCACCGAGGCTCCGAGCGCAAGGCTGGTCACGGCTACCAGGAACGCACTTTGTCCAAGAGTATCCATAGTTAGGGGCTCGCCTTTCCATAGCACATGGAAGGGGTCGGTGCCTTTTCTGCGTAACGGCGCGTCATCGCAATGACGCGCCGTTACGCAGAAAAGGCTCCGACCCCTTAAAGCCTGACAGGGGGTCAAGAATCCGACCGATAGGCAACCGTATGAGTCCCTCTTCTGAGAAGACGCGTTTTCGTCTGAACCCTGTGGAATTGATGATCTTTGGAGCGATGGCGGTTGTCTTGGCGAACTCCGTCTACCATCTCTTTTACGACTGGGGTGGCGTGCGGCCCGTAGCCGTGGGGCAGCTTCCGGAGAGGGACCCCAACGATCCGGCCGGCGACCGCCGGGTAGCCTCGCTTCCCTCCGCGCCTTCGGTGGTCAGCTTGAACGTGAGCTGCGGCTCGCAGGCACAAATCCCCACTTCGGCCGAAAGGGTTCGGTTGAGCGGAGGTCTTTGCGGTCTTCCCACGGGATCGGGTTCGGAAGGGCTGATCAAGACGGAGATCGTGAATCAGACCAACCGCACGGCGGCGACGGTTTTCACCGACGTGACGGCTGGAAAATTCTCCACTGACTTCATCCCGCTCAACCCCGGCCTGAACCGGCTCGAACTGAAGTTCGTGCATCAGGGCGGGAAGACCGTCGTGGAGCGCGTTCAAATCATGCGTACAGAATGAGGCGTCAGCCCCCCAAGAGGCGATTGACCTTTAGGGGTACAGCCCGCGCAAGAGCATCGCCTTGGACAGGTTCTCGATGGCCGAGATCAGCGCCGCGGACTTCATCCCGCAGTTGTAGCGCTCCTTCACTCCGATCACCTTTTTGAAGGCGCGAGCCATCACGTGCGCAAGCCGGGCGTTCACCTCGGCCTCGGTCCAGAAGAAGCTCTGAATGCCCTGCACCCACTCGAAGTAGGACACGATCACGCCGCCGGCGTTGCAGAGGATGTCGGGGATGATGAACACGCCGCGCGCCTCGAGCTTCTGCTGGGCGACCGAGCTCGTGGGGCCGTTGGCGCCCTCGGCGATCATGCGGGCCTTCACGCGGTCGACGTTTTTTTCGGTGATCACGTCGTCCACTGCGGCGGGGATGAGGATGTCGACGTCGAGCTCCAGGAGCTGCTCGTTCGAGATCCACTCAGCGCCGGGGAAACCCTTCACCACGCGGTTGTTGTAGATCCAGTCTTTGATCTTCGGGATATCGAGGCCCTTGGGGTTGTAGATGCCGCCCGAAACATCGGACACGGCCACAACTTTCACCCCGCGCATGTGGAGCTCCTCGGCGGCCACGGCGCCGACCTTACCGAAGCCGTGAATGGCGACGGTGGTGCTGCCATCCATCTTCGGATGCGGTTTGCCCTTGGACTCCAAGTACTTTACCGAGTGTTCGATCGTGTACACCACGCCACGGCCCGTGCTCTCCGCGCGGCCCAAGCTCCCGCCGATCTCCACGGGTTTGCCGGTCACCACGCCGTGAACGGCGTGGCCCTTGCCCTGGGAGTAGGTGTCCATGATCCAGGCCATGGTCTGGCCGTCGGTGCCGATGTCCGGAGCCGGCACGTCGGACTCGGGGCCGAACACCGTCATGAGTTCCATGGTGTAGCGGCGGGTGAGCGCCTGCGTCTCGGCGCGCGAAAGCTGCGTGTGGTCCACTCGGATGCCGCCCTTCGCTCCGCCCAGCGGGAGCTCCATGAGCGAGCACTTGAAGGTCATGAGCATCGCAAGGCCCGCGGTCTCGGACAGGTTCACGTGGTGGTGATAGCGGATGCCGCCCTTGCCCGGCCCGAGCGTGATGTTGTGGAGCACGCGGTAGCCTTCGAACACACGCACGCTGCCGTCGTCCATGCGCACGGGCACGCTCACGATCACCGCGCGGCGCGGAACCTTGAGCCTCGTCATCACGTTGCGATCGAGATCCATGACGGTCGCCGCGTTCTCGAGGTCCATCACCGCGTTGCGGTAGAGCTCGCTGCCCTCCCAGAGGTGCGAGCTGAGGCTGGACGTGGAGCTTTGCTGAATGGATGGCGTCGACATGGCGGAATTCCCCTGAAAGCGCAGTGATCGCGCGGTGTTTGGGCCGAAACTACTGGGGATGAGGTGGTGAATCAAGGAGGTTTTGGCTACACTGTGGCCTTACCTGGGGGGACGATGACGAAGCCTACGAAGCGGTTGCGGGTGGCGGTGCTCTACGGGGGGCGTTCCGGTGAGCACGAGATCTCCCTGATCTCGGCGGCCTCGGTAATTCGGAACCTGGATCCGACCCGCTACGAAGTCATTCCGGTGGGAATCGACAAGGAGGGGGTCTGGCACCTGAACGACTTGAAGCTGATCGAGTCGCACCTGCAGAAGGCCCTACCCGTCTTTATGGATACCCCCCGCGTGATGCTGCCCCCAACGACGGATTCCGGGGGAGCTGGTGCGCTGGTCGCCTTGGGGGGGGTGGGGAGTGCCACGCCGCAGCGGCCCATCGACGTGGTCTTTCCCGTGATGCACGGGCCCCTGTGCGAGGACGGCACGATCCAAGGATTACTGGAGCTTGCCGGTGTGCCATTCGTGGGCGCAGGCGTCCTGGGATCCGCCGTGGGGATGGACAAAGGGGTGTCCAAGCGCCTGGTATCGGCTGCCGGGATCGACACGGCTGAATTCCGCACCTTCCGCTGGGACGACTGGAAGCACGGCCGCGCCCGGGTGCTCGACGAGATCAAGCGCAGCTTACCCTATCCGATGTTCGTGAAGCCCGTGAACCTGGGTTCCAGCGTGGGCATCCACAAGGTGAAGTCGGCCGGGGAGCTCGAGCCCGCGCTCGAGGATGCGTTCCGGTACGACTCGAAGGTTCTGGTGGAGCGTGGCATCGCCGCGCGCGAGATCGAGCTCTCGGCGCTCGAGAACGTGGACGGCGGCGAGCCGCTCATCAGCGTCGCGGGCGAGATCATTCCCACGCACGAGTTCTACTCCTACGAGGCAAAATACCTGGATGAGGGGGGCGCGGCTCTGGAGATCCCCGCCAAGATCTCGGAGGCCCAGCAGAAGGAGGCGAGGGCGATCGCGGCCAAGGTGTTCCGGGCACTCGAGCTCGAGGGCATGGCCCGCGTGGATCTCTTCCTGGACAAGAACACCGGAAAATTCCTTTTCAACGAGGTGAACACCATTCCGGGTTTCACCTCCATCAGCATGTACCCGAAGCTTTGGGAGGCGTCTGGAATCGGCTCTTCGGACCTCCTGAACCGGCTCATCGAGCTCGCGATCGCCCGCCACGGCCGGAGCAACGCCCTCAAGCGCGACTGGAAGTCCTAGGCGCGGCGGGCGCTGAGAAGGGCGCCCGACCGAAGCAGGAGCCCGTCGTCGAGGCGTGCTTCCACCCACTCGAACAGCGGTCCGGGCTGCCAGCCCGCGGCCAGTGCTCGGTCCACGAGTTCCGCGAGAGCAAATCCTCCTCGCTCCTGCGTGAGCGCCGCCGCCTGCGCGAGCAGGCGAGCTTCCGGCGTATCGGCCGCGGCCCCGTAGACCAGTTCGCTGCCTCTTTTGAATTCGAACCAGGCAAAATCCAGGTTGTGCGGGCCCCAGAAGGGCTGGGCGCAGCGCTCATCGAGGAGCTTCTGGTTTCCGGCAAGACGGGGATCGCCCGGCACGCAGGGGGAGGCGAAGACTGGAACATGATGGTCGAAGGCCCATCGCGCGGTATTGAGCGTGCCCGAGGACTCCGCCGCCTCGACCACGAGGACGGCGCGGACGCATGCGCCGAGAAATCGGTTTCGCTGGCGGAAATGCCAGGCCTGAGTGCGTTCGCCATCCTTCCTTTCACTGATCACCAACCCTCCCGCCGCGAGGATGCGCGCGCGCAGCGCCTCCCGTTGAGCTCCCAGGGAGTCGTTCAGAGGCGTGCCGAGGATCGCGATCGTCGGGAGGCCGCTGGCGATCGCCGCCTCATGGGCGGCGGAGTCCGCTCCGCGCGCCAGCCCTGATACGATGATGAGGTTCTTTCGGCGCGAGATCTCGGTGATCCAGGATCGAACGAGCTGGATCGTGCGGGGGAGCGGATCACGGGAGCCCACGACGGAAAGTCCCCGTTCGGGGAGCCGGCCCAGGAGCGCGAGCGCCGAAGCCGATCCTTCCACGTAGAGGGCTCGCGGCGGCATGTCGACCGACCAGAAAGGAAGTTCAGGATGGGACTCCGGACTGAGCTCGTAGCGAAGCACGGCAGGGCACGAAGCACGGCCCGTGCCGAGGGATCGTTCAGTTCCCGAAGGGATCGTTGACCGACTCGCCCTCTTCGATGGGCTCCACCCCCGGCTCGCCCGCTTCGGGAGAGGGGGGCGGCGGAGGGAGCTCCTCGGTCGGCGTTTCGCCGGACGGAACCTGGTCAGTCACCTGGGGGGTTTCGCCCTCGGAGGGGGTGATCTCGCCTTCGGAGGGAAGCTCCGACTCTGGGACCGCCGGCGCCGCCTCTCCGCCCTCGGGCGGGGGCGCTCCGAAGAGCTCTTCGTCCGAACCGCCACCCGTGGGCGGAGGCGGAACCTCGCCCTCGGGCGCTCCACCGTCGAGCTCATCGTCGGTGGGGGCGGCCCCGCCCTCGGGGGGGTTGGACTGCCACTGTTCCAGCTGTTTCAGCTCGCGTTCCTCGTCGGGCCCCAGCCCGGAGGCGGGATCGAGGCGGTCGAGGTTGTCGAGCTCGTCGTCCAGCGCCCTCTGCTCGGGATCGCGCTCCTGGATGCCGCCGCTTCGGAGGAGGTCCGTGACGTCGGTGAGCAGGACCACCGTGTCATTCTCGTAGACCTGCACGAGCGAGCGGATCGAGAGCGCGATCGAGATCGATTCGGTGGTCTGCAAGACCATGAAATCCGCGTTGATGATGAAGTCTGCGTTCGTGATCGTGGAGTCGTTCGTCGGATCGCGGTGCTGGTAGGCCCGGAACACCATGCCGGGCTGCACGCCGTCGGCCGACCCGCGGTCGATGTATACCAGCTTGTGCTGGGCAGTCGTGTAGGTGGAGATGTTGCGGTCGAGGATCAGAACTCCTTCGAGCGCGCGCGGCCCGGGGATGGGCGTGACGTTTACCACCCGGGGAACAAGCGGGATCACATAGGCGCCACGCTCGATGAAGGCTTTGCCGCTCACGATCTCGGCGACGAAGAGGCCGTCGCGGACCGCGATCACCTTGATCGTGCCCAGGTTGAGGTAGGAGTAACCCGCGCGGTCTGATTTGCGGGACTTCAGGAAGTAGGGGTCCTTGGTGATGGTGTAGCGTTCACCCACCTGCATGCCATCGCGGGGTTCGACGAACACCGTGTCGCCCATCGAGAGGTATCGCCCGTCCGAGCGGGAGCCGCGGATCTCGCCCAGCGCGGAGAGCTTCTGCGAGGAGGGAAAGGCCTCGGTTTCGAACCCCGTGGAGGTGTGTCGCACCACCTTGCTCCGGCGGTCGAAACCCAACGGATCGACCTCTGAGGGCAGCGCCAGGTGGACCGTTTCCCAGTCCTGGACCGGGAGGTCCTTCCACTCCTTGGAGCGCCCCTGAGGGACGGCGGGCGTGGCGGAGTTGTCGGCGACCTGCACGGCCTCGCCGGAGGAAAGTGCGTCCGATACCGTGCCGCCCAGACCGAAGGCGGGCAGGGAGCTGCCCGTGCCGGGCATGAAGGCGACGGCTTGCCCCGGCAGGATCACGTGCGGGTTCGCGATCTTCCCGTTATTCAGCGCCCAGACCTTTGGCCAGTACTTCGCGTCGCCGAAGAGGCGGGCTGAGATGTCGTAGAGGGTATCGCCCTTCACGACCTGGTACTCCTCGCTGACCTTTCCGCCCGCGATGAGCTTCCAGTCGTCGTCGGAGATGGGCTTGAGGAGCTTGGACACCTGAAATGTCTGCTCCTCGGGGCTGGGCGCGGCGAGCGTGGAGGGGCCGGACGCGGCCGCGAGCGCGGCGAGCGCGGCGGCCAGGCGCCTGCGCGCCCGTTCAGGTTTCTGGGTGGGCTGGCGGGGCATCTTCAGTCGATTCCTCGGGGAGCGTGTTCAGGGGCGCCGTGATCGGCGGGGCGTCGATTCCAGATCCCAGCGGTTCCGGAGCGAAATTTTCCGCGGGCGCGGCCTTGGCCTCCGTCAGAGCGGGTTTCTCTTTCCGGCCCACGGGGCTCGTGACCACCGAACGGGCGGCTGGCGACTGCGGGAAGAGCGACAGAAGGGACTGCCGCGAACGCTCAGCACCGTCGCGGTCCTGCAGGTGCTCATCCGCCTCGGACAGGAGAGCCAGGGAGTCCGCTACGTGGCGGCCACGGGGGTACGCGGAGAGGGAGCGGCTCAGTTCCTCCCGTGCGAGCTTGTATTCACGATTCTTCAGGTAGGCGGCGCCGATGAAGTGCTGGGCGGAGCCGGCCAGCGCATGGTCCGGGAATCGTTTCAGGAAGCCGGAAAACGCAAGGATCGAGTCGGAGAATTGCCCGGCCTCGAATCCGATCAAAGCATCGCGGTAAGCCTGCACCGCCGGGTCGCGCGAGAAGCTCATGATCGGCCCGCCGCGGTGATCGGGAGTGTCTGGAGAGGCGCCGCGCGCCGAGCTGGGGTGCACTGAAACGGGTGTCGCGCGATCGCCCTTGCGCAAGAGCTGGTCCATTCCCTCGCGGGCGAAGTTGGCTTTTTCGCCCACCGAAGCGAGCTTGTCTTCGAGGTCCTGCACCTTCGCGGTCATCGCGGTCAGGGATTCGCGGAGGCGCTCCACCTGCGCGGGAAGCTCGTCCGAGCCGGCCGCTGACGCATCCTTCGAGGCCGTGGTTTCCTTGGGCGCGCTCGAATCCGTGGTGGCGCATCCCGACGCGGCGAAAATCAGGAAGGCGAGCGCCGTCGTCACGCGGGAGGGGCTGAATAATATTGGAAAAAGTCCCATGATTTTAGGATAAGGGCCCGGCGCGCTTGCCGCAAGCAACCGCGTGGTTCAGAGTGCATCTCCGAGACGACGGAAACATGACGCAGACTCCGCAGAATGACCCCTCGGGCGTGGCCACCTGGACCTTGCGCACCCGCAAGGAGGACTCGGCCTTCCTTTACACCGTGCTCGAAGCCACGGAGGGGATCGCCAGTTTCACGACGCTGCCTCACGCGCCTGGCGAGGCGGACCGCACGGTGGAGCTCCTGATCCCCGTGAGCCGGCTTCCGGAGGCGGAGCAGCTGGTGTGCAGCCTGGGTGCGGTCATCGTCGAGGCGAGAAAGGATCTCTGAGCTTTCGCACCTGGCATGGCCGTTGCTCTCCGTTCCCGCGCGTGAACTCCTCCTCACTTTGGTTTCTCTCCTCCCTCGCGTTGTTGCTTTCGCTGCGGTCGGCGGCGCCGCGAGTCCTCCGCGCGGCGGGAGGGGGCGAGGGGGCGCGGTTGCTCAGGGAAAGCCGAAACGCGGCCGCGGAGTTTCAGCGCCTGGCTGACTGCGTGCGGGGGGGGCTTCTGCCCTCGCCATCGGATTGGGAGGCACTGGAGGGGTTGCCCGGGAATTGGGGCGCCTTCCTCGGGCGGGCGGTGAGGGAGCTCAGAGCGTCGGGAGGGGAGGTTCTTCCCACCTTGAACCGCGCGAGCGCGTTGGCCGTGGAGGAGGAGCGCTCTCTTTGGAGCGCGCGTGAGAAGGCTGGGCAGGCGACGGCTCAGGCGGGGGCCCTCGTGGTGCTGACTCCCCTCACGGGGATGGCGCTCTACTGGCTGGTTCCCGAGCTCGACCGCGCGCTCTTCGCCTGGACGACGGCCTGCGCGCTCGCGACCGCCCTTTCCGTGGGCGGCGCGGCTTGGCTGCTGGCCACCGCGGATCGCGCGCGATGGGGCGGAGCGAAGGGGCTGGAGCGCCAGTGGCGCGCGCTGCTTGCCTGCGCGGGGGAGAGATTGGCCGCGAGAGTGCGGGGAGGGACCCCTCCTGATCTGGCCTGGGAGGACGTTCACGCCGCCCTTTCCGCGAGGGACCTGGACCTCGGTGCGATCTGGGGCGCTTCCATCTGGGGCGAGACGGGGCCCTCGATCCGAATGAAGGCGCCGATGGTACAGGCCTGTGTCTCGCTTCCCGGGCGCCTTCGGGCGGCGGCACGGGTCTCCGTCATGGAGGGCACGCCTTGCCTGGAAAGGCTGGAGTCCGGGCTGGAGGCCTTTAGGCGGGAGACCGAAGGGGCCGTGGCCCGCGAGCTCGCGCGGCTTCCGGTGCGCGCGCTCCAGCCTCTTTTCCTCTGCCAGGCTCCGGCGTTGGTGGCGCTGCTGGCGGGCGCCATGCTCGCGGCCTTCCTGGGCCCGGGTGTGTTGCCGGATTCCTCGGGGGGCCTCTGACCGCGGTAAGGGCTTTTTTCGAGTTCTGCGCGTGGATGCTCGCCTTCGCGATCGCGATGTCCGGCCGCCCCTGGGCCTTTCCCCAAAGGGGAAAAAGCCTTGTTGAGGCCATCGAGGCCTCTGGGTCCGTCGCGGGAGCCGCGGGTCTCAGCCCAGCGAGCTTACGTAGGGATTCTTCTCGCGGTTCACGATCTCGAGGGCAGCGCAGTCGCGCCCAACGTGCGCGCTCTCGAGTTTTCCGCCCCGGTAAATCGCCACGTGCAGATCAACAAGCGCGGCCACGGAGCAGGAAAGCAGCGAGCCGTCCGTATCCTCGATCGAGAGGCCGGCGAAGTCCTTGAGGCTGGCGCGGAAGTGCCCACGGAAACTGAGATCTCCTCGGTCCGCCTGGAATCGCCACTCGGTCAGGCTCTGCGATGAGCGGATGCGAATCGAGTCCAGGAGTCCGTTGAACTCATGGGGCTGGCCCCGGTAGTGGAAGTACATCGCGGATAGGCGGGGAGAGCGGAGCCCGCCGGGGAGCCGAGCCCTGGCGGTAAGGCCGTCGAAGATGAGGTCCGAGGGAGCCCCTTCGGCGTCGCGGAAATGGTTGCAGTGCCCCCAGATCCAGGAATGAGCGTGAGTGGGGCCGGAGATGGCTCCCCACATTCCCGGCACCGCTTCCACCTGAAAAGACCTGCCGTCCACGGAATAAGATCCCGTGAACAGGAGCAGTTCCTCGCAGGTCACCGCGCGATTCCTCACCAGGCCGGACCTCGCGAGGTTCTCGGATACGAAATCAAAGGACTGGCCACCGGCCGTCTTCAGGGCGAAGTCCCAAGAGATCGCCGAGCCCTTGGACTGGGCGGCGCCCCGCAGGCGGGAGCCGGAGAATTCGCAGTCGCCGAGGCGGGCCTGGTCCGGCGAGGCGATCAGCTCCTCCAGGTCAGATCCGCGTTTCACAGCGGACTTTTCCACCTCGCCGCTCTCGAGCTTTCTCCAAAACACGGCGGAAACCTCGGCCGACCGGCGGAAGCCGTTGCGGCTCGCGAGCACGGTGAATCGGATGAGCAGGGCCTGCCGCCTCGAAGGATCGTTCAGTTTGAAGTACCACTCGTGGTGATAACCCGTGCGGGCCGCTGCGTCTGGAATGGTCACCGGAATCGGGAGGGCGCCGCGGGTCGGGCGGGGGTCTCTGTGGGCTGCGGCCATGCTCTTCTTAGTAACACCGGTCTCAACATGACGGTATCCCCCTCCCGGCCCTCGATTCGGCAGAGCTCCGAGATGAACCGAGCGGAACCCGCGCGCTCCACATGTGCCACCCAGCGCAGCCCGGAGGCGATGAGCTCCCGGATGAGCGAGGTTCCGATCGCCCCGCCGCTCGCCAGGAGACAGAGGAGCTCGATGCGTCTGAGAGCATCGCGGGCGGAATCGGCGTGTAGGGTGGCGAAGGCTCCGCCGTGGCCAGTGTTCAGGGCCTGAAGCAGCTCGAGCACCTCGGTTCCCCTGCACTCACCGAGCACGATCCGATCCGGTCTCATTCTTAGGCTCTGGCGGAGCAGGTCGCGGACCGTGATCTCGCCGAAGCCGTCGGCGTTCGCGGGCCGCGAGACGAGGCTGAGAAAATGGGGATGGCGGGGAGCGAGCTCGGGCACGTCCTCCAGGGCGACGATGCGTTCTCCCGCGCCGAGGCTGCCCAGGAGCTCCGAAACCAAAGTCGTCTTTCCGCTTCCGGTGGCTCCCGAGACGACGATCGACTCCCTGGAGCGCGCCGCCTCAAGCACGCGGGCATAGGCCGGATCGGCGGACCAGCGCGGGGGGGCGGCCTCGTCGGATCTGGCAAGCCGCCTGAGAGAAACCAGTACTCCTCGGGGCGAGGCCGGCGGAAAGACGGCGTGAAGCCGGATCCCACCCGGGAGGAGGGCGTCGGCATAAGGCGAGCGCGCGTCCCAGCTTCTGCCCGCGGCGGCGAGCTGGTGCACGGCCCAGTCCCGGACCCAGTCTTTGCCTGGACCACGGGCATCGGCCGAGGGGATGCTCACCGGACTCCACTCTCCCCGGCGGTCGGCCCAGGCTTCGGTCGAGCCGTTGATGCAGACATCGGTGACGTCGGGATCCCTCAGGAGGGCCTGAAGCCAGTCAGGCGTGGTCACTGGAACGCGCTCCAGGGATAGGTCGGGTCGGAGTGGATCGCCTGGAATTCCTGGGGCGAAAGCCAGTTTCGGGGCGCGGGAACGGGCCCGGAGGGAAATTCGGCTTCTGAAACCTTCGCGAGTGGCGCGGAGGGAGCGGAGCGGTGGGGAATCAGTATGGCCAGGAGTTCGGAGCGCTCCTCGCCCCGCGCATGGACCCCGAACAGAGGGCCGAGCAGGGGCAAGTCGGACAGGAAGGGGATTCCGCTGGAGCCGGAGCGACGGACTTCGCGGCTGAGGCCGGAGAGGAGCAATGGCCGTCCGTAGCGCGCGTCGACCTCTGTCTGGATTCGGTTCGCGCGCAGGCGTGGTAGCTCGGAGCCTCCCGAGGCGCCCGGATCAAGCTCGCTGACCTCCGTGGCGACGTTGAGGCGCAAACCGCGTGAGCCGCCTCTGGAGGTGACGATCTTGAGCGATACCCCGTGTGGGCGCCAGCTGACCTCGGAGCTGTGGCGGGAACGCACGCGGTAGGCGACTTCACCGCCCGAGAACAGGAGCGCCTCGCCGGGCACGCGCACCGAGATTGAAGGGCGGGCGAGCACTTTCAGCTTCCCGCGTTTGGAGAGCGCGCGAAGCGAGGCCTCCACGTCGAAGCCCGCGCTCGCCGGCCAGCGAGTGATCTTCAGGGCGCCGGGCGCTTCGGAGGGCCAGTCCACGCCGAGTTCCAGGGCCTCGGTGTCGGAGGATTCCAGGAGGAAGGCTCGGAGAAAGACCGCGGGCGCCTGGCCGTCGCTCTGGTCCCATTCGATCGTCAGGGGGGGCCAGATCGCGCGCGCGGCCTTCTCCCAGGCGGAGGCCTGGGAGGGCGAGCTGGGTTGGCCGTAGATCCTGAGCTGAGAACCCTCGCGGTCCACCTGGGGTAGGGCGCCGCGGTCGCCCGTGAGCCTTTGGCTCCAGCCCCGAAGGGCGTGTTCGGCGGTTTGGAGGAGCTCGGGCGCGGGCTGGGTCAGATCGCGGACCGACCCATCGAAGCGGGAAACGAGCTCTTGGACCGCGGCGGCCTCGGAAAGGGTTCGGAACTGCCCTCTCAGGATCAGGATCTCGCCCATCGCGATCACCTCTACCTCCCGCAGGCTCCCGGCCGCGCGCATCAGCGGCGACGGCGAGCTACGGGCGCTCCAGGCCATGATTCGCACGGGGCGTCGTTCAGGTGCCGCATGGCGTCGCCAGATCCAAAGGTCGCATACTCCCGCGCGAATGGCCCGGACCAGAAGGGAATCCGGGGAGTCCGGCGGGACGGTGGCCTTGAGCGCATCGCAGCCGGGGGAGTAGCGGATCAGTTCGGGCGTGGAAAGAAGCCGCTGTTCCCCCACCGAGAGGTAAACCGGGGCCAGCTCCAGGGGGAGTTTTCCCTCGGCGAAGCAGGGGCCGGCGAAGGCGAGTGCGAGAAGGGCAAAGGCAGGATGTGTGCGCATGGAGAGACCGCAAAGCAATCGTCGAGCCACGGGCTCGGGAGGAGTCCGGTTGACTCAGGCGGAGGGGGGGGCTAGGAAGAGGTTTCCTGAATCAGAACGGAGAACTACCATGGCTTCAAAGACCACAGTGACCCGCACCGTGCGCGCCCGCAAGAAATCCCAGCGGGGAAAAGTCCGTAAGAAGAAGAACCGGGCCAAAGGCACCACGCCGAAGTTTCCCATCCACGGGTAGAACGATGTCGAGCCCACAGCTGTTCACGTCGGAATCGGTCTCCGAGGGCCACCCGGACAAGATGGCGGACCAGGTCTCGGACGCCGTCCTGGATGCCATCCTGGCTCAAGACCCCAAGGCCCGCGTGGCCTGCGAAACCTTGCTGACCACCCAGCTCGTAGTGCTGGCCGGCGAGATCACCACGACCGCGAAAAACGTGGATTACGTGGCGATCGCCCGGAACAAGATCCGCGAGATCGGCTACGACTCCCTCGACAAGGGCTTCGATTACCGCACCTGCCATGTGATGACCGCTCTGGGCACCCAGAGCCCGGATATCTCCATGGGCGTGACGGCCGACGCGAACAGGGAGCAGGGCGCCGGTGACCAAGGCCTGATGTTCGGATACGCGGTCAACGAGTCTGAGTCGTTGATGCCGCTCTCCATCGACCTTTCGCACAAGTTGGTGAAGAATCTCGCTGAGGCCCGCCACTCCGGAAAGCTTTCCTGGGCGCGTCCCGACGCGAAGTCGCAGGTGACGATCGAGTACGAGAACGGCAAGCCCAAGCGCGCGCATACTGTGGTGATCAGCACGCAGCATGATCCCTCGGTTTCGCAGGCGCAGATCAAGGAAGCCGTGATCGAGGAGATCGTGAAGAAGACGATTCCGTCCAGCCTTCTCGATTCCAAGACCGTTTACTACGTGAACCCCACCGGCCGTTTCGTCGTCGGCGGGCCCATGGGCGACTGCGGCCTCACCGGTCGCAAGATCATCGTGGACACCTACGGGGGTCACGGCGGGCACGGCGGCGGCGCGTTTTCGGGCAAAGACCCGTCGAAAGTGGACCGTTCGGCCTGTTACATGGCCCGTTACGTGGCGAAGAACATCGTGGCGGCCGGGCTCGCGGACCGTTGCCTCGTGCAGCTCGCTTACGCCATCGGAGTGGCGGAGCCCGTGAGCGTGATGGTGAATGCCTTCGGCACCGAGAAGATGTCGATCGATCGCCTGGAAAAGGGCGTACGCTCGATCTTCAAATTGAGGCCGGCAGGAATTATCGAATCGTTGAATCTGTTGCGCCCGATCTACGCGAAAACCGCGGCCTACGGGCACTTCGGACGCAACGAGCCTGAGTTCACCTGGGAGCGCACCGACAAGATCGAGGCGCTTCGGGCGTTGAAATAGGTACATGCCGTTTCTGCATACGCTGCTTCGTCTTTATCCGTTCTGGGCCGTTCCGCTCGGTCTGCTGCTCATCGAGATCGGCGTGTTTCTCAAGCGGCGGCGCACGAGCGGGCATATCCAGAGCTGGGTTGGGGCTGGATTTCTGCTCGCCACTTCCATCGCATGGATGGTGATGCGGGGGGATCGGTACTCCGATGACTGGCTCCGCCGGATGTTCATGTCCTGAAAAATCGTGTCGAATTTCTTCTCTTGAAGTGCTGCGTTGAAGTGGAGCGCTTCGCCCGACCATTTTTAGCGTCAGTAATTTCACTGTGACTTCAGAGGGTTATTGACGTTCTTAGAAAAGATTTTGACAGGGGTGCAGAAGACCCTTAGCCTCTTTTTAGGCACCGCGTTCCCCGGCGGAGGATCCTCCGGGGAAGACGGTACCTGCCACGGAAGTGGCGATCCGGTGGGCAGCAGGGAGCGCTGCGCTAATGGGAGTGGAACTCCCCTCGCCCGCAACAACTCATGGAAGGGTAATGGCGATGGAACCGATGAAATCCTCGTTCGTGGGCGAGAGCCCCGCGATTCAAGACATCCTCAATCAAATCGATCAATACAGCCTAACGGACCAGCACCTGCTGATCAGGGGTGAGAGCGGCACGGGCAAGGAGCTCGTGGCGCAGGCGATCCACGCGGGGTCGAGCCGCCGCAACGGCGCGATGATCTCCGTGAGCTGCGGAGCGATCCCGGGCGACCTGCTGGAGGCCGAGCTGTTCGGGCTCTACAAGGGCGGTCAGGGGCGTTTCGAGATCGCTCAGGGCGGAACTCTCTATCTCGACGAGATCAATGAGATGCCCCTCCACGTGCAGGCCAAGCTGCTGCGCGCGCTCCAGACCCGCCAGGCGGAAGTGGCGGGTGGCGGACGGAGCTACGAGTTCAATGTTCGGGTGATCGCGGCGACGTCGGCGGACCTCGAAGGCGCCGTGAGCCGCAGGGAGTTCCGCGAGGATCTCTATCACCGGTTCAGCGGGGCCGTGATGCGGATCCCGGCGCTGCGCGCCCGCAAGAGCGATATTCCGGTGCTCACCAAGGCGTTCGTTCAACGCTTCAATGCGCTGACGGGACACTCGGTAAGCACCCCTGACGGTAAAGTGATGGATGCCCTGATGGCCTACGACTGGCCGGGTAACGTGCGTGAACTGGAGAATCTGATGGAACGACTGGTGATCATGAAGAACAACGGCGGCATCGAGCTCGAGGATCTTCCCACGAAGGTCTTCCGCAAGTACGCCGAGGATCAATCCCCGGGTGCCGGCGCGGTATCGGAATGGGATTTCCCCCGCATGATGCTGCCCCAGAACGGGCTCGACCTGAAGGTGATCGTCTCGGCCTTCGAGAACCACCTGATCGACCAGGCTCTGACCCGCACGCACGGGAACAAGAACAAGGCGAGCGAGCTGCTGCAGATGAACCGCACCACGCTGGTGGAGAAGCTGCGCCGCCGGGGCATGATCACGCCCCTCAAGAAGAAAGAGATCGAAGGGACGTCCTGAGCTTCTCGCTCGCGGACGAACCGTGTTGTTGAGCAGGGGCGCGCCTCGGGAGACCGGGGCGCGCCCCTGGTCTTTTCGGCGCGCGCTACTTCTTCTTTTTCGGGGGAGGCGCGTCGGCGGCCTCGTTGTCCTCGAGGGTCTTGCGGACCAGGTTGCGCATGATGCGGTTCCGGTTGGCGCCGCCGACGAGGCTCTTGGCGTCGTAGTACAGGCCTGGATCGTTGATGAGGGCGCCCAGCGAGCCCGTCCCGTTGTTCACCTTCTCGAGAATGCCGTTGAGATTGTCGATGGCGGCCTTGAGCTTGCCTCCGTCTAGGGCTTCATCGAGCTTTTGGGTGGCCTGGGCCATGTTCTTTGCCGTCTTGGCCATGCCATCGAAGAAGATCTCGCTCCGCTGCTCGTTTTCGAAGGTCTTGAGCAGGCGCTCAAGCGAGGAGGCGATGGAGTTCAGCGAGGTCATGAGGGTTTTCCCGCTGGTGAAGAGCTGGTCGATGCCCTCGGCGCCGCCCCGGGCGATCATGCTGCCGGCGGCGAGCGCCGGCTTGGCCTGGGTTCCGCCGCGGATGGAGACGTACTTGTCGCCCAGCACCCCCTGGGTGGCCATCTCGGCCACGGAGTCCTCGCGGATCCAGTCGGCGTAGGCGGTGTCCACGCTCATGTCCACCCGGATCTCGCGGGTCTCCTCGTCGAACTCGATCTCGTCCACCGTGCCGACGCGGATGCCGTTGAGCATCACCTTCGCCCCCTGGATCAGGCCGTCCACGCTGCCGAACCGCGTGTAATAGGTGTTCTTGCGGACGAGCAGGGTGTCGGCCCCGCCCAGGGTGAAAACGGCGAGCATCACCAGGAGCGCACCCACGGTGACGAAGAGCCCGACCTTGATTTCCGTTTCCAGACCTTTCCTCATGCTTGCTCCCGCTTCCTCGGTCAGTGGTGGTGAATGATGGCTTCGCTGATGAACGACCGCACCAGGGGGTCCTTGGATTCCTTGATGTTATCCACTGTGTCGCAGACTTTGATCCTGCCCTCGTGGAGGATCGCGATCCGGTCCGCGATCTCGAAGGCGCTCGGGATGTCGTGCGTGACGAACACGCCCGTGATCCCCGTTTTCTTGAGCTTCTTGATGTTCTCGAGCAGGCGCTTGGTGTTGATCGGGTCGAGGCCCGCGGTGGGCTCGTCGAAAAGGATCACCTTGGGTTCGAGGATGATCGCGCGGGCGAGCCCGGCCCTTTTCTGCATGCCCCCGGACAGCTCGGCCGGGAGCAGGTCGTTGCTTCCCGGCATGTCGATCGTGACGAGCATCTCCTGGACCTTCTTGTGGATCTGGCCCGGGCTGAGCGCGGTGTGCTCTTCCAGGGGATACGAGAGGTTCTCCTCCACGGTAAGCGAGTCGAAGAGCGCGCCGTTCTGGAACACATAGCTGATCCGGGTGCGGTAGGGCATGAGCTCGCGCTCGGTGAGCTGGGTGAGGTCCTTGCCCTCGAACAGGATCTGCCCCTCGTCCGGCCGCTCCAGCCCGATCAGAGAGCGCAGCACCACGCTCTTTCCGCTGCCCGAGCCTCCGAACAGGCCAAGGATCTCGCCCTCGTAGACGCGGAAGCTCACTCCTCGGTGAACGCGCTTCTCGCCATAGGCTTTGTGGAGCTCCACCACGTCCAGGGCGAGCTTCCTTTTCCCGCCGTAGGGGTCCACCCTGCCTGCGTCCTCCGCGCTTTCTGTGGAGTTCCTGCCGCCCATCCGCTCCTCAGCCCTCGTTGTAGACCGTGATGATGAAAAGCTTCGTGAGAAACACGTCGGCCACCATGATGAAGATGCTCGAGGCCACCACGACCCAGGTCGTGGAGTTGCCCACGCCCTGGGTGCCGCCCTCGGTGTTGAGCCCCTTCCAGCAGGCGCAAAGCGAGATGAAGAACGCGAACACGACGGTCTTGGCCATGCCGGTGAGGAGATCGGCCATCTGGAGCGTCTCGATGACCTTGGCGAAGAAGAACTCGCTCTTGATGTTGAGCTCGTGGCTGGCCACCACCATCGCTCCGTAGAGGGCGATGTAGTCGGCGAATAGGGTGAGCACCGGGAGGGCGATCAGGCAGGCCAGAACCCGGGGAATCACGATTCGCTTGATGGGGCTCGTGCCGAGGGCGCGGATCGCGTCGATCTGCTGGGTAACCTTCATGGACGCGATCTCGGAGGCCATTCCCGAGCCGATCCGCCCGGCCACGAGCAGGCTCGTGAACACGGGGCCCATCTCGCGCGACACGGTGAGCGCGACTACTTTCGGCACGTACAGAGTGCCGCCGAACTTCGCGAGGCCGTATCCGAACTGGAGCGACATGACGGTTCCAACCGCGAGGCCCGTGACCGCGACCAGGAGAAAGCTCTGGATGCCGATGTAATAGATCTGCTGGATCGTGAGCCTGAAATAGAACGGGGGATAGAGGAGCTCGCGGAACATCTGGGCCGTGAGCAGCGCGATTCCACCGCAAAATTGCACCAACGAGATCAGTTTAGCGCCCATTCGCGAGAACGCCGTCGTCAGTAGGTTCAGTTGCCGGGAGCTGCTCCCGGTCGCGGATCCGGCCATGGATTCAGATTACCGTGGGGCAGGCGGTGGGCACATGGGCACCTTTTTCCGGGATCAGTCGTCGCCGTCGAAGCGGAGGGAGCCCACCAGGGAGCTGAAGGCGGAGGCGTTGCTTTCGAACTTGGCCGGCTTCGCGACGTACATCAGGTCGTAGAGGCACTGCCCCCTTCGCGTGACGACCGCGCGGAACTTGACGGGGACGCCGTCCATCCGCGCCTCGGCGGTCGTCTCGAGCGCGTCCTCCCTCTGAAGGGGGAACCGGCGCTCCTGGCGGGACTTCAGGTCGCTGAACCCCAGGAACAGGAGGTCGGTGTATTGCCGCAGATCCTCGGCCGAATAGGCGTGGCGCGGCCGACAGGCGCTGTTGATGGAGAGGATGGCACCCGTCTTCTGGTGCTGCCAGCTGCGGTCCGAGACGTCCACCTCAGGCGCCAGAGGCTCGGCGCCCCCTTCGAACTCCCCTTGCTCGACCGCCTTCCATTCGGCGTCGGCCTTGCTGGGAGCCGTGAATCGGTAGCCCTCGGACTTGCCCTCGATGGGCTTCACGGATCCGAAAAGGATCCCGCAGCCGGAAAGGGCTCCGGCAAGCGCGGGCATCAGGAGGACTGAAACGAGGTTTCTCTTCATGGCGGAGCCAGCCCCAGTTTAGCAGCGAGTCCCGTCAATGCATTATCGAAAAGCGCCGCTCGGCGAGGAAACGCCCCGGGATGGGGCAAAATTTCCGCCGGGCTACCCTTGCATCCGGAAACTTTCTGCTACAATCAGCAAAGGTGAGCGCTTTGCCGCCCGGCAAGACGCGAACCGCCGGCCCCCGTCAGGACGACGCGGGCGAGAGGAGAGAGGCCGAATCCATCCCCATCGCGGGTGGTGAGGACTCTGAGCAGGGAGGCTCGTATTCGTTCTCTCAGGGCTTGTACCTTCATTGTGGCGTTCTTCGCGGCGGCCGGAGCGGCGGCCGCGGCGATATCCGCCCGTGCCGAGACGCCGTCCTCAGTGGACGCCTCGCTCCTCCCCAAACTCGAGCTGAAGTCCTTCGAGTCGCACAGCCGGATGAGCATTCCCGTGGATCGCGGCGTGGCCGCCGAGCTCAAGGTCGGGCCGAAGGGGTTCGACCTCCTCCTGAAGGACATCACCTTCCTCGACCTGGGCGTGCCATTCGGAGGCGAGCGCGCTTTCCTGGATGCGGTGGGGCAGGTGGGCGACGCGCGGACCGGTGGGATCACGGCCTCGGAGGAGCGTGGGGGCGTGAGGATCAGCGGCTCCTGGAAATACGCCACGGGCGAGCAGGCGCCGGCCGACCCGGGCATGATGACCTTCGACTTCCGGACGGAAACGCCGCCGGCCTACGTTCTGGATTTCTGGCCGAAGAAGGGCCCCACGGTGGCCGAGGCGCGGAAGGAGCAGGCCAGGCTCAGGCAGCTCGAGGCTTTGCAGAAGGCCCAGGCCACGGCCGAGCGCCGGAGCAAGCGGCGGATCGCGAGCCTGAAGCGCCAGAGCGACGTCGCCGACGCCGGCAAGTACTGCAAGGAGCCGCTGACCGACTCGCGGGACGTGTTCGTGGAGTTCCGGCCGGCCCGTGAGGAGATCGACTTCACGCGATGGTTCCAGGTCACGACGGCGGACACGGAATATCCCTATTTCGAGCCGAAGGGCGAGGGGGAGGACGGCCAGTTCCTCCGCCTGGCGTTGGACCTTTACCGTTCGGGCAAGCTGGCGCTCGCCGTGCGCACGGCGGAGTTTTTCGAAAAGGAGCACGTCTCCTCGCCCCTCAAAGATGAGATGAAGTTCCTGCGGGCGAACGCGCTCCTGAAGCTGGGCTACGGCCCGGAGGCGGAGCGCCTGCTGCGGGAGCTAGTGGTGGACTCGGCAGGTTCTCCGGCCGCGCTGCACGCGGGAATCTACCTCGCCATCCAGGCCTTCAGGAACAAGGACGCCCTTCGCGCGCTCGAGAGCTTCCTCTGGCTGGATCAACGCTATCCGAACCACCGGCTGCACTGGGTGTTCCGCCTGGGCGCGGCCGAGGCGATGTACTGGCTCCGCGAGACGGACAAGGCCTCGAAGGCCTATCAGTGGGTCGTGGAAAACGCGCCCGATCGCGCCTCGCAGGCCGAGGCTGGGCTCCGGATCGGCGACCTGTTCATGGAGCGCCGCCAGTACGCCCAGGCCCTCGCCGCCTACTACAAGGCGCTGAAATACTACGGAGACCTCGCTACGAAGGTGCCGACCTCGCTCGTGAACCGCGCCGAGGCGCTCTACTGGCTGGGCCAGTACGACCGCGCCGAGAAGTCCTTCCAGGAATTCCGCGACGCCCATGCCGGGCATCCGGCCGCCTGGAGGGCCGTGTTCCGCTTGGCCGAGATCCAGGCGCGCAAATCGGGCGAGTCCTTCAGCGGAGAGGCCCGGAAGCTCTTCTACGAGACCGTGAACCGCTATCCCTTCAGCCCCGGCGCCACGCTCGCCCGCCTGCGTCTCCTGCCCTGCGGAGACCACGGAGGCTTCGGCCTCGCGAAGGCCGCGAGCTTCCTCGAGGGCGAGGCTTCCGCTTTCGACGGCGGCGAGGAAGTGTTCATGGATCGTTATCCCGATCTCCTGAGCCTCGCGCACGTTCGGACCCTGGTTTCCCTGGATCAGGAGGAGCGGGCGATCGAGGCAGTCACGACGCGGATGTCATCCGCCTCGGACGAACGAACGCGCGAGGTCCTCGTTGCCACCGCCAGGATCGCGCTCCGGGCGCTCGTGAACCGGCTCATGGACGCCGGGAAGTCGTACGAGGCCGTGGTGTTCTTCCGGAAGTACGACTGGGTGGTGCCTGAGCAGGGCGACCCGAGCCTCTTCGATTTCATGCTCCGCCTCTCGCGCGACGCGGCCGACCTCGGCCTGGGCGCTTTCGCCGAGTCGGTCGCGGCACGGTACGCCCGTCTCTCTCCGGTGTCGCAACCCATGGGAGGGCGCCTTCCGGCCGCCGAGGAGCCGGAAGACATCGAAGACCGGATGAAGCGCGCCGAGGAAAGCTACAGCCGCGCGAAAGCCCTTTGGGTGGAGAAGGGCGTTGGGGCGGCCGCGGATGTCCGCCAGCTTCTCGATCGGGTGACGGATGAGAGCCCTTTCTCAGCGGAGAAGCAGGTGCTTCTGGGGTTGCTCGACGAGCGCGCGAAGGAGCCGGGAGGCGCGCTGGGCCGCGCCTCAAAGGCCGAGCTCCTGCTTCCGCCGGCCGAGCAGACCGCGCACCTGCGGCTCCGCTACTGGATGGCGCGCTTGAACGTCGCTCAAGGAGAGACGGAGGCGGCGGCGCGGCTGTACTCCGAGCTCCAGAAGTCAATGCTTGCTGGGGCGCCTCAGGCAGGCCCCGCCGACCGGCGATGGGATTCCCTGGGGCTGCCGCCGCTGCCGTCCGCCGAGGCGCTGGTGGTGGAGCATGCGCTATTTCATGAGGCGGCCGGGCGATGGGCCGAGGCCGCCGCCGCCTACGGCTCAGGCGCGGACGCGGACGTGGGCGGAAACCGAGTTTTGTTCGGGTACGCGCGGGCGCTGCTCAAGGCAGGCGCTCCTGAGGGCCGCAAAACGGCCCAAGGTGTTTTGAAGAAGATCGCGGGAAGCAAGGAGGACGACTTCTGGAAGAAGATGGCCTCGCAAAGCGACCCGGGTAGCGAAGAGTCAGTGGATTTCCAATAAGCCAAGGAGGGCAGACGTGACGGAGATCATTACAGCGGACCGTAGGATGCGGGAGCTGATTCAGTTGGCGACGACGGTGGCACAAAGCAAGGCCACGGTGCTGATTCAGGGCGAGAGCGGCACGGGCAAGGAGCTCGTGGCGGCCCTGATCCACGAGAAAAGCAACCGGGCGGGTCGACCCTTCGTGGCGATCAACTGCGCGGCGATCCCGGACAACCTCCTCGAGTCGGAGCTCTTTGGGTACGAGAGAGGTGCCTTCACCGGAGCGGTGAACAGCCACGCCGGCAAGTTCGAGCTCGCCAACGGCGGCACGATCCTGCTGGATGAGGTGTCTGAGATGGACGTCCGACTCCAGGCCAAGCTCCTGCGCGTGATCCAGGAGGGCCAAGTGGACCGCATCGGCGGCAAGAAGCCGATTCACGTGGATGTGCGAATCGTGGCGACCACGAATCGGAATCTCACGGACGCGGTGCGGGACGGCACCTTCCGCGAGGATCTCTACTACCGCCTCAACGTGGTGAACTTCAGTCTTCCGTCGCTTCGGGAGCGCACGGGCGACGTGCGCCTCCTGGCCTCGTACTTCCTCCAGATCTACGCCCGGCGGAATGACCGCTTCCTGGCGGGTTTCACCGACGAGGCGCTGCAGATCATGGACTCGCACTCCTGGCCCGGAAACATCCGCGAGCTCGAGAACGTCGTGGAGCGTTCCGTGATCACGGCCACGGGCGAGCGGGTGTCGGCTCGGGATCTCCAGATCCTGACCCGGGCGGGTACGCCCTCCTCGACGATCGACCTGGCCGAGGCCCCGTCGAACACGTCCTGGAGCCCAGGCCAGACCTTGGACGAGATCGAGCGCCGCGTGATCATGGATGCGTTGAGCTACCACAAGGGCAACCGCACCCATACGGCGCGCGCTCTCGGGATCTCGATCCGGACGCTGCGGAACAAGCTGGCCGACTTCCGGAAAATGGGAATCTACCTCTGATTGCGTACTCGGCAATCCCTGCCCACGTCCATCGTGGGCAGGGGCTGCCGGGCCGCGGACGCTGCGCATTGCGCTAGAATGGGAGCGAGGAGCCAGGATGGCCGACTCGATCTTTGACCCCACGATGGGATCCCTGAACACGTCCATGAACCTGCGCCTCGCGCAGCAGAACGTGATCAGCTCCAACATCGCGAACGCCGACACGCCGGGCTTCAAGGCCAAGGCGATGGAGTTCGAGAGCGCCTTCCGCGAGGCGCTGGGCGCGGGCGATCTTCTGCCCATGAGCGCAACCGAGGACGGCCATGTCGTTCCCCGTGAGACCGATCCGATTTATCCCGAGATCTACGACGATCCAAACGGGGTGGAATCGCTCGACGGCAACACCGTGAACCGGTCGGCCGAGATGACCAAGCTGGCAGAGAACCAGCTGATGTACGACGCCTCGGCGGAGCTCGTGCGCAGGAAGCTCGGACTTCTCAAGTACTCGATCACGGAAGGCGGGGGTAACAGGTAATGGATTTCTTCTCCTCGATGCGGGTGAGCGCTTCGGGCCTCGAGGCCCAGATGAAGCGCATGAACACGATCTCATCGAACATCGCCAACGCGGAGACCACCCGCACGGCCGAGGGCGGGCCGTACCAGCGCCAGGACCCGGTATTCGCCGCGGTCACCGATCGGGAGAGTTTCGGGGAAATCCTCTCCAACGAGCTCGATGAGAACGTGCAGGGCGTTCAGGTGCAGCAGATCCAGAAGGACGAGCGGCCGCCCAGGATGGTTTACAACCCGTCGCACCCGGACGCGAACGCGGACGGGTACGTGGCGATGCCGAACGTGAACACGGTGGAGGAGATGGCGAACATGATCAGCGCCCAACGCTCCTACGAGGCGAACGTGACGGCGATGGGGGCCGCGAAGTCCATGGCCCAGAAGGCCCTGGAGATCGGGCGTTAAGGGGGAATGAACGGTGGCCGGACTCAACTCCATTGAAGGCTTGAACCAGCTGATCCCGGTGGATCCTTCGCCGATGGGCGGGGGTCTGGGGCCGGCCGGCGGAGTGGCCTCCGATGCGCTCGCGCGCCGAGAGATGGATCTGAACGGGCTCGAGGCCCCCGACGCGGGCGTCTCGGGCAAAGGCTTCCTCAAGATGCTCAGCGAGTCCGTGATGGACGTGAACCAGGATCAGGCGAGCGCGGACTACGCCATCCAGGAGCTGCTCGCGGGCCGGACGAAGAACATCCACGAAACGATGCTCGCGGTGGAGCGCGCGGACGCCTCCTTGAAGATGATGATGCAGGTGCGGAACAAGCTGCTCGAGGCGTACCGGGAAGTCATGAGAATGCAAGTTTAGGTGAGGCTTTGAGCTGAGCAGGATGCGAGGCGGGGTTTCATCTTCGGGGGTATGAGAGCGTGAACGAGTACTTTAAAAAAGTTGGGCGCCAGATCTACGACTTCATGACCGGTCTCTCGCCGATGAAGAAGCTCGCCATGGTCACCACGGGGATTGCCATAGGCGGGATCCTTTTCGCGCTTTTCCGCTGGGCGGGTGAGACGGCTTACCGGCCCCTGATGACGAACCTGGCGCCGGAAGACGCCACGAACATCATCCGGATCCTCCGGGAAAGGAAAATCCCCTTCAACGTGGATCCCACCGGCAGGAACATCGAGGTGCCGCCGGAGCGGATCTACGATCTGCGGCTGGAGCTGGCCACCCAGGGGCTACCGGAGTCCGGGAACGTGGGTTACGAGGTTTTCGACAAGCAGGCGCTCGGCACCACGAGTTTCGTCCAGAACGTGAACCTGAAGCGGGCGCTCGAAGGCGAGCTCACGCGCACCATCCAGACCATCAAGGGCGTGAAGCGGGCCCGGGTTCACCTGGCCATGCCGAAGAAAAGCACCTTCGTGGAGGACCAGAAGGAGCCCACGGCATCGGTGGTGCTTGATCTCGAGCCCGGGACGCAGCTGGGCGAAAAGCAGGTGTACGGCATCGGAGTCATGGTTTCGAGCGCCGTGGAGGGCTTGGATCACTCAGCCGTAAGGATCGTGGATTCCAACGGAAAGATGCTCTCCAAGGGCTCGCGCGACTCCATGGTTTCCATGAGCGCCGACCAGCAGGAGTACAAGGCCAAGCTGGAGGAGGACCTTCAGCGGCGCGTGGAAGAAATGCTGGGCCGGGTCGTGGGCGACGGGCGCGTCGTGGCCCGCGTCACCGCCGAGATGGACTTCTCGCAGGTTACGGAGACGCAGACTCTGTACGACGCGGACGGCGCCGCGGTTCGCTCCGTGCAGAAGAACCAGGAGGAAATGCAGGGTCGCAGACCCGGGGCCATGGGCTCCGCGGGCGCGGCGTCCAACCTCCCCGGTCAAAACCCGGCGACCGCGACCGAGATCCGCAGCGACACCAACAAGGTCCGCGAGATCACCAACTACGAGGTGCCGCAGACCGTCCGGAAGGTGGTGAAGCCCTTCGGGAGCGTGAGCAAGCTCAGCGTGGCGGTGATCGTCGACGGAAAGCACACGAAGGAGCAGAAGGACGGCGAGGTGCTCTCGAAGGTCGAGCCCTGG
Source organism: Bdellovibrionales bacterium (assembly GCA_020850015.1). GTDB lineage: Bacteria > Bdellovibrionota > UBA1018 > UBA1018 > JADZFF01 > JADZFF01. The sequence goes on from JADZFF010000102.1 coordinate 55,652, forward strand.
TCGCCAGAGAAGCTCAAGGAGTTCGAGACCATGATCGCGGGCGCCCTGGGAGTCGATCCCAAGCGCGGCGACAAGGTGGAGATCCGCCACATGGAGTTCGCCAGCGAGGACTTCGATGAGGCGGCCCGCCTGCTCGAGCAGACCGAGCGCCGGGCCTACATGCAGAATCTCCTGCTCTACTCGGTAATCGGCGTGATCATCGTGCTGTTCTTCTTCTTCGTGGTGCGCCCCTACATCAAGTGGGTCACGGAGAATACCATCGACAGCGTGGACTCCTTCCTGCCTCAGACGATCGAGGAGCTCGAGAGGATGCAGAAGGACTCCCCCCTCGTGGGCCTGGAGGACTCGATGCCCAGCATCCCGGAGAAGATAGATCCGGAGAAGGTGGAGGGCGAGATGATCAAGGAGAAGGTCATCACGCTCGTGGACTCGAATCCGCACAAGGCGGCACTGATCCTGAGGGACTGGGTGAAGGGCGAGAAACCAGCGGCCGCTCCCGCGGCTGATAAGCAGGGGACGGCCTGATATGGCAGCGGTGACACCATTGGCATTCGAAGAGCTGACCGGCGTGGACCGCGCGGCCATCCTCCTGAACGCGCTGGGAAACCAGGTCACGGCGCAGATCTTTCAGAAGATGAAAGACAACGACGTGAAGCGCCTCGTGAACGCCATGGGGCAGGTGACGAAGGTGCAGATCTCGCTCGTGAAGCGGGTGCTGGAGGAGTTTTACTCCGAGATCTCGGAAGAGGAGGTGCTGATCTTCGGCCATGCGCAGGGCCGCCAGTTCATCCTGGAGACCTTGGGCGAGGACCGGGCCAAGACGGTCCTGGGGCAGCTCTCGGTCATCGAAGGCAGCCGCACCCTGGAGGCCCTGGAGCTCGTAGACCCGCGTACCCTGGCCAACTTCCTGGTCAACGAGCATCCGCAGACGATCGCCTTCGTGCTCGCGCACCTCGACGCCGGCAAGAAATGCGACGTCCTGAAGCGCCTGCCAGAGGCTCTGCAGACCGAGGTCGTGCTCCGGATCGCGAACCTGGATTACATCTCTCCGAACCTCATCGCGCAGGTGGACGAGGTGCTCAAGCAGGAGCTCGCCACACTGGGTTCCATCGACACCCAGCAGCTGGGCGGCGTGCAGCCGATCGCAGAGATGCTCAACGTCATGGACAAGAACAGCGAGCAGAACATCATGGCCCGCGTGGAGGAGAAGGATCCACAGCTCGCCGAGGAGATCCGCAAGCTCATGTTCGTGTTCGAGGACATCATCTACATCGACGACCGAGGGATGCAGCTTCTGCTCAAGGAGGTGGCGAACGACAAGCTGGTGCTCGCCCTCAAGACGGCCCCGGACGAGATCAAGGACAAGATCTTCCGGAACATCTCCAAACGCGCGGCAGACCTGCTTCGCGAGGACCTCGAGGCCATGGGGCCGGTGCGCCTCTCGGACGTGGAAGGGGCGCAGCAGGAGATCGTCAACGTGGCGAAGCGCCTCGAGGCGGAAGGCAAGATCATCATCAGCCGTGGAGGCGAGGCCGACGCCCTCGTGTAATCGCCAATGCCCATCAAGGACCGCATCAAAAAATTCGACATCCGCGAGGAACCCGCGCCCCAAAGCGACTTCCGTGTGGCCTCGATCGACGGGCCGAAGAAGATGGAGTGGCGCGAGTTCGAGATGCCCAAGATCCAGAGAGCGGGAGAAGGGGACTACTCGAGCGTGCGGCGGAGGTTCGGCTCACTTGCGGCCACCGACTCCGAGCGGCGGGAGCGCGAACGGAAGGACAGCCGCTTTTCCGTGAACCCGCTTCTGAAGGAGCCCCTCTCGATCGAGGAGGAGGAACGCCGCGCCGTGGAGGAGCGGGTGAAGGCCCGGGTGAGCGAGGTGTCTGCAAAGGTGCGGGAGGCCTCTCATGCCGAGGGCTATCAGGCGGGACTGAAGCAGGGCCATGACGAGGCCTATGCGCGCGCCGCCACCGAAGCGAAGCAGCGAATCGAGCGATTCGACGCCTTCCTTGTCGCCTGCGAGCAGGCGAAGGACGAGATTTTCCGCGCGAACGAACGTTTCGTGGTGGAGACGGTATTCAGGGTGGCCCGGATGGTGCTCCTGCGGGAGGCAGCCTTGGACAAGGACCTGGTGCTGAGAATGGCCAAGGGCATCCTCGAGCGCGTGGGGGTGAGGGAGAACATCAAGATCGCGATCCATCCGAAGGACCGCGAGATGATCGATCTTCTCCGCTCGGGCCTCGAGGACGCAATCGGCAAGCTTCAGAACCTCTCGATCGAGGTTTCTGAGGAGGTAGGCGAGGGCGGCTGCACGGTGGAAACCCAGTGGAACGCCATCGACGCGTCGATCGACACGCAGCTCGGCAATCTCCACAAGGCCCTGCTCGGGGAGGGCGGGTCTTGAGCTGGACGCTCGACGAGGCCAAGTACGCGGAGCGGCTCAACTCCGCTCTCCTCTACAAGGAGGCCGGCAAGATCACGAAGTCCATGGGCCTGCTCTACGAGGCTCATCTGCCCGGCGCATCGGTGGGCAGCCTCTGCCAGATCTCCTCGGGCGCGGAGGCCGAGGTCATCGGATTCCGCGACAAGCGCGTTCTTCTCATGCCCTTCGACCAGGCCCAGGGCGTGAACAACGACAGCCAGGTGCTGCTGGTGCAGCGGTCCTCCGCCGTGCGGGTGGGCCATCCGCTTTTGGGGCGCGTGATCGACGCCCGCGGGCGTCCGATCGACGATCTCGGACCGGTAGACTGGACCTCGGGCCACTCCCAGGAGATGAGCCTCTACCGCGCGCCGTCGCACGTGCTCCGCCGGCAGACCGTCAGGGAACCCCTGGACCTCGGGATCCGCTCGCTGAAGGGGCTCCTGACCTGCGGAAAGGGCCAGCGCCTGGGGATCATGGCCGGCTCGGGCGTGGGCAAATCGGTGCTGCTGGGGATGATGGCCCGCTACACCTCCGCTGACATCAACGTGATCGCCCTGATCGGGGAACGGGGCCGCGAGGTGAAGGAATTCATCGAGCGGGATCTCGGGCCCGAGGGGCTTCGGCGCTCGGTGGTGGTGGTGGCGACCTCCGACGCCTCGCCTCTGCTGCGCATGCGTGGGGCATTTCTTGCCGCGTCGATCGCGGAATACTTCAGAGACCAGCGGAAAAGCGTTCTCCTGCTCATGGACTCCGTGACCCGCTTCGCGATGGCCCAGAGGGAGATCGGCCTATCGCTCGGCGAGCCGCCCGCCTCCAAGGGGTATACGCCCAGCGTGTTCGCCACGCTGCCTAAGCTGCTGGAGCGCGCGGGAACGGGCGAGCGGGAAGGGAGCATCACCGGCCTTTACACCGTGCTCGTCGAGGGCGACGACATGGACGAGCCGATCGCCGACGCGGCCCGATCGATTCTCGACGGCCACGTGGTGCTTTCGCGCCGATTGGCTCAGAGAAACCAGTATCCGGCCGTGGACGTGCTCCAGAGCGCGAGCCGGGTGATGAGCTCGGTGACGACAGTCGAGCACCGGGAGTGGGCGGCCCGGATCCGGGAGTGGATGGCCGTGTACGCCCAGGCCGAAGACCTCATCAACATCGGGGCCTACGTGCGCGGCACGAGCCCCAAGATCGACCAGTCCATCGCGGTTCACGACCGGATCGAGTCCTTCCTGCGCCAGGGCGTGCAGGAACGGGCCACCCTCGCCGAGACTCTGGCCCAGATGCACGCGATCTGCCGGGCGGCGGAAGGCCAGGCACAGGCCGCGCAGGCCACCCGCGCGCCCGCCGCGCCCGCGCGGCCCGGCAACCGGTAGCCCGGGGCAATCCCTGCCCGGTCCCTTTCTACCCGGGAAATTCGTTCAGTCTGGCGGTGCCGTAGCGACACCGTGAGAATGAAAGGGAGATGGCAAGGTTCCGATTCAAATTCGAAGCCGTAGGGAAGCTGAAAAAGCAGAAGGAGCAGGACGCTCTTCGGCTCTTCGGCGAGGCGCAGGGCCTTCTTAAGGCTGAAATCGAGCGGCGCGAGCAGCTCGAGTTCGATCTCGCCTCCGCGCTTTCCCGCCGCGAAGCGCTCGGGGAAACCGCCGTGTCACCGATCCTGTTCCGCACCGAAGAGGATTTCATCACCGGCACGAAGGCGCGGATCATCCAAGCCCAGCACGCGATCGAACGCGCGCGCCGCCGCGTGGAGCGCGCGATGATGGGTTACCTCGTGGCCCGCCGCGAGCTCCTGAAGGTGGAGCGCCTCCGCGAGAAGGCCACGGCCGATTTCAAGCGCGAGCAGTCGAAGCTCGAGCAGAAGCGCCTCGACGACCTCTACGTCATGCGCGCCCGGCTCAACGGAAACGAAGAGGAGGGCGCCGCTTGACGACGGCCCTGCCCGTTTCCGCGCTTTTGCTGGCTGGTGGGCTCTGGCTCTCGGCCCCCTCCGTCTCGGGCGAGGAGCCGGCCGCAGCGGCGCCCGCCCAGGAGACCCAGGTTTTCTCCAAGATGGATTCCGTCTGCGTCTCCGACCAGCACCTCATCGAAGACCTGCGCGCCCGCGAGAAGAAGCTCGAGGAGGAGCGCCTGGGCCTGGCATCCAAGGAAGCCGAGCTCCTGGCCCGCGAGGCGGCCGTGAACGAGCAGATCCAGAAGCTCGAGGAGATCCGGAAACAGATCTCGGGGATGGAGTCCATCCGCGAGGCCAAGCAGGAGGAGCAGGTCGGGAAGCTCGTGCAGACCATGGAGCGCATGAGCCCCAAGGCGGCGGCGGGCCTGATCGACCAGCTGGACGAGAAGCTCGCGGTCTCCGCGATGGTTCGCATCGAGACCTCTCGGCTCGCGAAGATCATGAACGTGCTTAGTCCCGAGAAGTCCTCGCGCCTTTCGGAGATCATGACCACGGGCAGGGCCTCCAAGCGTGATCCAGCCGCGGCGAAAGGAGGCAACGGGTGATCGAAGGCGTGAACTTCCAGGTTCCCGTTTCCGGAGCGCCGGCCCAGGGCCGGGGTGCGCCCGCTCGGAAGGACGGAGAGGAGTCCTCCGCGGCCTCCGAAGGAAATGCGTTCGCCGAGATGCTCGCGGGAGGAGCGGCGGCGCAGGCGCCCGTGGCACCGGTTACCCCTCAGTCAGGGCAGGTGCCGGTGCCGGTTGAGACGTCGCCGGGCGGGCAGCCGCAGACAGCTGCTTTGCCAGAGGCGCCGGCCGCGACAAAGGCCAAAACTCTACAGAATTCGAATCCGGTAACGGCGGAGGCTCTGAGCCTGGGCGGAGCCGGCGCCGGTGCTTCCGCCATTCAGAGTCGCTTGGGTGGCGTGAATCCCTGGGATTCCGCCTGGATCCGGGGCGGCGGCGTTCCGGAGCAGATTCAGGTGGGGCGCCAGCCGGCCCTGGAGGCCGCTCCGAATCCGACCACGCCTTCGACCACGCCTCCGGGCGCCCTTCCGGGCGCCGCGCCCCAGGCGGCCGTCCCGGCCCCGGCGGCGGCTTTACCGCTTCTGGCGGGAATGCGGAATCTCGGCGCGCCTCCCGCGGCGCAAACCTTGAAACCGCAAGCGGCCGGCGGAGCCCAGGGCAAGGCCGTGGGCACGCCCGCGGCTTCACTGGCGGGTACCCCGGCGCAAGGTCAGGCCGAGCTCGCCTCGCTCATGCAGAGCGCGGGACTCGCCGCTTCGAGCGGCGCTCAGTGGGCGGAAATGGGCTCCGACGAGGAGTCCGCCGAGCTTCCGCCCGCCGCGCAGGCGCCCGTGAGGCTGGCCCCCGGGCTTTCCGGGGAGGAATTCCTGAATACGCGCCGCGCTCTCGAATCGCCCGTCTCGGGCGCGGGAGCCCTGGCCGCCATGCAAGGCGCGTCGCCGAGCGCGGCCGCGGCTCGCGTTCAGCCAGGCCAGGCCGCGCCGACGCCCATGCCCGCGCATCTGGTCACGAAGCCACAGATTCCTACGGGCTCTCAGGTTCTTGAGCGGAGGGCGCGGAACGCCGTCGGGTCGGAGGGCGAGCTCGCCGCGTCCGCGGGCGCCGCAGCCGGTACTCACGCGGCCGCGCGGCCCTTGGAATCCCCCCCCCAGCAGATCACGGCTCAGGTCGTCCCGGGGGCCATGGCCCGAGAACGCCTGGCCACGGCGAGCGTGGGAACGATTTCCAGCGGGATCGGCAGCCTGAAGGAGCGCGGCGGCGGAGAGATCCGCTTGCGCTTGAACCCGGAACACCTCGGTGAGATCCACCTCCGCGTGGCCACGCACGGGAACGAAGTAGCGATCCAGGTGCGGGCCTCGAACGACAAGGCCAAGGGTGTCCTGGAGGAAAGCCTGAGCGCGCTCAAGGAGAGCCTCGCGGGGCACCGCCTGGTGCTCGGGAAGGTGGAGATCCTGGGCGGAGTGAGCGCGGACGCCACGCTGGGAACCGGCGGTACGCAGCAGAACACGCTCGACGCCTCGACTGATCAGCGCGGGAACCTCGCGCAGAACATGGCGCGCGAGTGGGGCGGCGGAGGCGATCGCCGCGGCTCGGGCCGCGAGGCGCCGGCGGATCGAGCCGAGCCGTCGGGCCTGGCCCGCGCGGCGATCCCTGGCGCGATTTCCACGCGCGGCAGCGCCGCGGTGGGAGCGACCGGGCGGCTGAACGTCCTGGCCTGACGGAAATGGGAGAGAAATAGGTGTTCATCGGAGGAAACGTAGCCCCGCCCCAGCAACCCCAGCAGACGCCGCAGGCGCCTGCCGGCGGGGCCGCGCGCGGAGCCGAGCCTACCGAGAGGCGCAGCTTCCAGGAGACCTGGGACCGCATCCAGGCCCAGTACGGTAAGCAACCCGAGAAGCAGAGGGAAGTGAAGAAGACCCTCGATAAAGACGACTTCATGCGCATCATGATCACGCAGATGCAGCATCAGGATCCGACGAAGCCCTTCGACGCCGACAAGATGGCCTCAGAGATCGCTCAGATCACCTCTTTCGAGGCGCTCTCGAATGTCGGCCGAGCGCTCGACAAGCTCTCCACCCAGAGCCGCCCGCTGGAGCGCCTGGCGATGACGAGCCTCATCGGGAAAGAGATCACGGTAGACCGCAGCCGCTTCACGCACGAGGGCGGAAAGAACTCCACGCTCTCTTTCCAGCTCCCTCAGGACGCGGCGAGCGTGAAGGTGGCGCTCATCTCGGACAAGGGTGAGGTCGTCCTCGAGAAGGATCTCGGTCCGAGGGATCAGGGCGAGGCCTCCTTCACCTGGGACGGCAAGCAGGCGAACACGGTGGCCGCGCCTACCGGCATCTACCTCATGAAGATCGCGGCCCTCGATTCGAAAGGCAACGCCATGCAGGTCGGCGGTGAGGCCAAGTCGCGCGTGATCGGCGTGAGCTTCCAGGGGCAGGATCCCGTGTTCATCGTGGGCGACGCCACCAAGCAGACGCGCGTGCCGCTCGACTCCGTGGTTCAGATCGACGACCTGGTGGCAGGGGGCCAGGGTGCCGGCGGTCTTCCACCGGGCTTTATCCCGCCTCCGCCCGGGCTGGTGCCGCAGGCGCAGGTCGAGCAACCTGCCCAGGCCGCTCAAGCCGCTCCGGCTCCCCCGACGGCGCCGGCGGCTCCCGTTGCTCCAGCCTCGAGCGGGATGTTCACCTTTCAGAGGGGAGTGGGCTCCATGCCCATGAATGGCGGAATGACCCCCGAGCAGCGGGCAGCCGCGATCAACGGTTACCAGGCTCAGATGCAGTCCGAAGGCAAGGGTTTCCCGAACGGGATGGCCGCTTACGGGCAGCAGGAACCACAGCAGACGGCGGAAGGAGGTGAAGGCAAATGAGCGGAGGAGCGATTCTCTATCCCCAGGTCACGTCGGTAGGACCGGCGTCCGGCCGGGCGGCACCGGATAGAACACGCCAGGAGACGATCGTCCCGGGCGAGTTCGACCAGATGCTCGACCGGCAGATCACGGGCACCGCGGAAGCGGGCGCGCGCGATCTGGGAAGCCTGAAGGCTCCGTTGAGATTCTCGGCCCACGCCGCGCAGAGACTTCAGTCCAGAAGCATCGATCTGCCACCCGAGCTGATGGCGAGGGTGACGGAGGCAGTGGACAAGTGCGACGCAAAGGGGGTCTACGACACCCTGGTGCTGGCCGGAAACACCGCTCTGATCGTGAACGTGAAGAACCGGACCGTGGTTACCGCCATGGACCGGGAGCAGCTGAAAGGAAACGTGTTCACGAACATCGACGGCGCAGTGATCGTTTGATTGAGTCAGTAGGCAGTGAGTAGTGAGGTTCGAGGCTGGACCCCAAAAGGGAAGCCTCTCCCGGATCTGATTGATTGAGGATCCGGGGATCGTGATGAAGCTAGGGGACGGGCGGAGTTCCGTCCTTTAACCGACGCAAGGAGGCGTCTCTATGGGTATTCTTTCATCTCTTTACACCGGTATCACCGGTCTTCAGGCCAACGGCGAGGCGTTGTCGATCTACGGCGACAACCTGGCCAACGCGAACACCACCGGCTTTAAAACCTCGCGACCTGAGTTTCAGGACGTCGTGGCGAAGTCGCTGAAGGGTCTGTTGGGCGGCAACCAGATCGGCCGAGGCACCCGCCTCGCGGCCGTGAACCCGATCTACACCCAGGGCTCGATCACCCAGACGGAAAGCTCCACCGATCTTTCCATCACGGGCGACGGTTTCTTCGTGCTCCAGGGCATCGACGGGAAGTCGTTTTCCAGGAACGGGGCCTTCCACTTCGACAAGGATGGCAAGCTGATCAACGCGGACGGATACCACGTCATGGGATTCCGCGCCGACGCCGACGGCAACATCACGTCGAAGATGGATACGATCTCGGTGGACAAGACCGTGATCGACGCCAAGAAGACCACGGCGGCCAACCTGTTCATGAACCTGGATCTTCGGGCCGACCCGAAGATGCAGTTCGATCCGGCCAAGCCCGAACGCACCTCGCACTTCGCCACGGGCGTGAACATCTACGACACCGCGGGCACGCCGCACGTCGTGACGCTCTATTTTAACAAGCAGGAAGACGGCTCCTGGGTGTGGAGAGCGATGGCCAAGGGCGAGGAAATCGAAGGGGGCGAGCCGGGCACCTTGATCGAGCAAGCCGTGGGCAAGCTGGATTTCGACACCGACGGACGCCTGCGGGAGCAGAGCACCGACCGTTCCGAGTTCAACTTCATCGGGGCCCTGCCGAACCAGAACATCGAGTTCAAGTTCGGCACGGACAAAGCCACGGGCGGAACGGGCACGGAGGTCACCCAGTACGGTACGGACTCGGAGGCCTACAAGACGCTGCAGGACGGGTACACGGCGGGAACGCTCGCCGGCCTGACCTTCAACGACGACGGATCCTTGGCGGCCATCTACACCAACGGTGAGACCGCGAACCTCGCCCAGGTGGCACTGGCCAAGTTCGAGAACCCGGAAGGCCTCTTCAAGTCTGGCCAGAACCGCTTCAAGGAAAGCCGGCTTTCCGGCCAGCCCACCGTCGGAGCCCCCCAGACCGGCGGAAGGGGCCAGATCTCGGCTAAAACCCTGGAATCGTCCACCACGGACATCGCCAACGAGTTCATCAACCTGATGGGCGCGCAGCGGAACTTCCAGGCCAACAGCCGCGTCATCCAAGTGGCGGACCAGATGATGCAGGAGGTCCTGAACATCGGCCGCGGCTGATCGGGCTGAGCGGAAGCGAATCTGGAGGGCGGGGGGTCTTGGGGCCCTCCGCCCCCTCCGCATTTCATTTCTGGGGCATATTCTGCCGGCTTGTTTCCCAGTGGCGGACCATTGCACAATGGAATCCAAGGGGAGGAGCCTCGGGCTCAGATGGCGGCCGAAGAGACCAAGGACAAAGGCAAGGAAGCGGCGCCGGCCGCCCCGGCT
>JADZFF010000103.1 GCA_020850015.1 Bdellovibrionales bacterium
AGGCGATCGCGAGCGCGTTCGTCGGGTCCGCCTGCGCCGCCGCCTGGTTTACCGTCACTGTCGGGCCCACGGTGTCGTAGGTCACCGAGTTGTCCGTGCTCGTCGACGCCGCGCTCGTGTTGCCGGCGAGCGTTGCTGCGGCCGCCGCCGCAAGCGTGGGAACCAAGGTCCCCTCGGTTCCCAGGCCAGTGGCGCGAAGAACGAAGTCCCTCTGGTTGCCCATGTCGGTGATCACCCAGGTGACCCCACCCGCCGTTCCGGTCTGCACGATGTCCGTGACGTCGAAGCTCAGCGGATCGATCGTCTCGGCGAAGGAGATCTCCCAAGAAACGGGAAGGGCGGTGGCGGGATCAGCCTGCACGACGCTCTGCTCGATCGTGACCGAGAACCCGTTGACGGTCTGGAGGGTCTGCCCCCCGGCCCCGCCCCCGGCGCCATTCCCGAAAGGATTGCTGAACTGCGCACTGCAGCCCTGCAACGCTCCCGCGGCGAATAAGAACAGGCCAATCCTCGAAAGGCCGATTCCGTCCGTCATCACAACAACCTACGTCCCTACGCACTGCCTTTTTCTCGGGGCTTTCGCGGACGAAGCCCCCTGGCCATGCGCTCTAGATCTATAGTATACCATATAGATACACTATCAGGAGTGGTCGGGTACGGCGGGGATGTGTCGCGTGGGACCCTCCGGCGCCCGGAAGCGGCCCTCACGCCGAAGGCCGGCCATGAGCCGATCCTTTTCCACGAACCGCTCCACCAGCCAGGAATCCAATGCCTCGGCCGAGACCGGCAGATCCGACAGCGGCGTGCGGCGCGCGTAGACGTGAACCTCCCGCACGCGTCCCTGGAACATTTGCCAAAGCGTGGGAATCCCGCCCGGAAACCCCAGAGTCAGGTCGATCACGGCGTCGGCGTGACCACGCAGCCCTTCCACGGCGGCGACGAAACCCCGAGTCCGGGGCAGCAGGACTTCCTGGAGATCGGGCAACCCGGCTCTCCGTCCGAAACGGCGCGAACGCTCACGCTTCGACTCCGTGATCCGCGTCCCTTCGGGGAACGTCATCAGCCAGAGGGGCAGCTTCTCGTCCCGGAAAGCGGCGAAGGTGGCCCGCACGGTCTCGCGATCCTCCGTCCAGGCGCGCTTCACGAACAGGCAGCCCAGCATCTGCATTCCCCAACCGATCAGGGGAACGTACTTGAGTCCGTGCTTCACCACCCACTTCATGTCGCCCAGGCGCCCCTGGCTCGCGGCCAGGCAGAGGAGCGCGGGGATGTCGGACATCTGCTGGTGGTTGCACACCACGATCGCGTTCTCCCCAGGCAAGAGCCCGTCACCGCTCACCACCAGGCGCATGCCGTTGATCCGCGTGAGCCACCACGCGCAGATCCCCCACCAGAAGCCGGCGCAGGCGCGATTGATTCCTCGGTAGGCGCGCCGTGAGACCGGAAGCATCAAGACGCCCACGAGCTGGACGCCGTTGACCGGCAGAAGGGCGACGAGGATCACCGTCGAGGAAACCGCGCCCCGAAGAAACCAGACCAGGCGGGCACCCAGGCCGCTGGCGGGCGGAAGTCGATACAGCATGACCCAAGGACTTATCAGGGGCCTGGGGCTCGCGCCAGCCCGCGGGAGCACCGTGCGGCTCGACGACCGCCTTCCGAAACGTGGTCGCGCTTTGACGCACTCCAAGGTACAGTAGGAGCCATGTTCGGCTTGAGCTTAGGGCATGTCCTGATCCTGCTGGTCGTGGTGCTCCTGTTTGGCGCGAAGCGCCTGCCGGAGCTCGGCAGCGCCCTGGGCAAGGGCCTTCGGGCCTTCCGCAAGGGCATCGAAGGCCCCCTCGACGACGAGGGAACCAAGAAGGTCGAAGGCGACAAGGACCGGAAGGACTGACAGCAGCGCCTGCTCAGGCGGCGCTGCGGTTCTTTTTCTCCGCGGCCGGCTCGGGCACATGAACCTGGATCAACGCGGACGGCTCAGCCTGCCAGATTCGCATCCCGGCGCAGCGGCCCCGTCACTCACGTCGCACCTCAGAAACTCACCCCCACCACCAGCTGCGCCGCGGGAAGCCAGCCGCGCACCTCATCCACGTCCACTTCGCCGGTCAGGGGCCCATCGGTCACCCTCACGGTGGACGGCAGCTCCAGGTAGGCCAGCACCAGGGCCGGCCGAAGCCGCACCGGGCCCCAGGCAAACTGGTATCCAGCCGAAACGAGCCCCCCCCAGGCCGTGAGCTCGCCAACGAGCGGGTCCTCGCCCGGCGGGCGGTCCTCGAACGCGGCCGGCAGCCGGAAGGCCCAGGCCGAAGCCACCCAGCCCGAACCCAGGGCCGAGCCCGTGAAGTGATGGTCCACATGCACGCCGATCCCGGTCCCGGAGATCGCCACGGTATCGAAGCTCAGGTCCATGCGCACGAGCTCCAGCCCCGCAGCCCACCGCTCGTGAAACGAGGCCGTGGCGCCCGCGAAAAAGAGCCCACTGACGAGCCCCACACCATCCGCCCAAATCCCAACGCGGGGCGGCTCAGCTCGCGAGGCATTCGCCCAGAAGAGAGCGCTCGACAGTGCAAAAAGAACTTTAATTCTCACAATTTAGCCGTGAATTGCCGCTTGGATCGATGGGTTGACCGTTTTACTCGAATGGAATACGACCCGGGGGCAACTTCTCACGAAGCATTGGAAACGAAAAGGGGGCTCCATGTCCGGCATCCGTCCGTTTGCGACCATCGCGGCAACGCTATGCGTCGTTATCTTTTCGGCCTCTGCCTTCGCGCTCGGAACCGTACGCCCGGAAGACGACGCCTTCCATGAATCCCTGGCCGCGAACATCCTCGAACCGCAGCAACCCGCCATCGCGATCGACATCGAGGGACTGGTGGAGCTGGTGGGTACCTCGGACGCCGCCCGCGATTACATCGAGCAGCTCCTCGCGCAGCTTCCCGCCGGATACCAGCTTTTCGCGCTCGACTCCTCCGAGAGAGCCGTCGCCGGCAGGCGTCCGCAGGCCGCGATCCGTAGGATGGCGGCCCTCCTCTCCCGCTACCGAATCCGGTACCTCCGAAACGACTTCGAGTTCTCGCCCTTCAACTCACACGAGCGGCGCTACAGCGAGGTGCAGCTCGAGAAGATCAAACGCATCAAGTTCGTCGAAAGCCTTCCCGTTGTGGGCGTGCTGGGGCGCCCCGTGCTCTCGGCTCCCCTCTACGCGAATGCTGGAGTGAAGTGGATTCCGTTCAGCCGGCCGATCGTGGGTGAGCTTCCCGAGCTGGAGCGCAATCATCTGGCCTTCATCAACGGGCTGCTGAACCCCGACCGCGAACAGTGGCTCTGGGACGGGCTCAGCGCCTCGCGCGGCTCCTCCGGCAACTCCATCGAGTTCATCAGCTCGAACCCCGCCGCCGCGACGGCTCTGCTCGATCTGGTGGAGAAGGCCGAAACCTTCATCCACGTCAGCAACTACGCGCTCGAGGACGACCCCTTCGGCCGCAGGCTCGAGGAGGCGCTTATCCGCCGCGCTCGCGCCGGCGTGAAGGTGCGCATGATCATCGACCGCGTCAGCATGGGCCCCTTTGGCTCCGACTACGGAATGGTGTGGCTCACCCGCCGCATGGTCCGCTCGCTGCGCGAGGGCGGCGTGGAGCTGCGTTTCCATGAGCTCATGCAAGACGGCGCGGGCGCGATGCCCGACCGCGGCCCCCTGACCCGCAGGCACCGCAAGTGGGTGATCGCCGACCGCGCCTCGGGCGGAACCCGCGAGATCGTGGCAATGGGAGGAAGCCGCGTGCTCGCGAGCTTCTCGTACGAGGATACGATCCCGCCCGTGACCACCAAGCTCCAGCGCCTGCTCGGCATCGGCTGGGGCCCGCACTGGGAGCTTAGTTTCCTCGCGCACGGGCCCGTCGTGGAGCGCATCCAGAGGCGTTTCGTGGAGGACTTCAAGTCCTACGGCGGGATTTTCACGCCCCAGGAAACCGCGGATCTCCTGGCGCCGCAAAGCCGCCAGGCCTCGAACACCACCCTGCGCTACGTACCGCACGAAACCTATCTGGATCAGAACTGCATCCAGGTGCTCCTCCGCCTGATGGAAGACCCGAACTCCGACAAGATCACGTTCGTGAACTCCTTCGTGCCCCCGGAGAGCTTCCTCCGCGCCATCGAGTCCGCCCGCGCGCGGGGCAAAAAGATCGAATGGATCATGGGCGGCGTGCACTTCGAGTTCAAGAAGCGGGTGAAACTCGTATCTCGGATGTTCCGCGCGGGGGTGGAGCTGCGCCTCATTCCGGTGCAGCTCCAGGTCAAACTCTACGGGAACGATCGGGTCTGGGCCTTCGGCACGCACAACCTCAAGAACCTCTCCCAGCGGGACACCGAGGACCTGATCGTCATGGAACGCGGCCAGGAGCAAGGGGCCGCGTTGGATGCCTACGTCGAGTCGCTCCGTCGGCGCTCGCACTTCGTGAACGACTACCTGAAGCCCGGCGCATCGAGCTCGGACGTGGAGGAGTTCGCGGAGGCGGCTCTGACCCCGAGCCCCGCGCCCGGACCTCAGGGAACCGCGGCTCAGGCGCAGAGCACCCTGGCCCAGTCCCTTTCAGCCGCCTGGAGTTTCCTCGTCACGCTTCCTTTTCACCATTGAGGAGCGCCGGCCCAGTTCATTGAAGGTCTTGCCCGGCTCGTGTCCGTGCCGCGCGGCCGCGCCGAGAAGCCGCCGGCGCGCCCGCTCCGATTCGCGCTCGCCTCCCCAGGTCCGCGCCCGGCGCTCGAGCAGCTTCCTGAGCTCGGCCCCCTCGTCCGTGCCCAACTCCTCGTAGGCGCGCTCGATTTCGCCATCGGGCAGGGTCAGCCCCTCGCGCCGCGCAAGCAGGGCGATCGCCCTGGGGGAGTATCCCTTTCGAATCCAGCCGCGGATCCGTGCGGAAATGTAGAGGTCCTCCCTCAGCCAACCCTCGGAGGCCAGCTCTTCGGCGATTCGAAGGGCTTCGGCGCGCTCGCAGCCCCGCTTCTCCAGACCGGCCACGAGCTTCGCGCGGGAGAGATCCCGGCGCCCGAGCAGCCGAAGGGCCGTATTCTTGAAGTTCCGAGCCATCCCTCTGCTTATAGCTGATCCTCGCCGACCGCGCGGGCTCAGAGGCAATTCCCGACCAGGCGAATCCGCTTCAAGTTCCCCGAGCTCGCGAGATCGGGCGCGTTCTCACACCAAGGCGCGTTTCGGCCCCGAGCGCCCTGCGCGGTTGACTCCCCCAGGCGATGGGTTACAAAGAGCGCGTCCGCGCCAAAAACCCCTGAGACTCCCGGGTCTTTCGCTGTTTTTTGAGCGGGCGGAATCTCCGATCGAACCCCTCCCGGGCTTCCGGCCCGAGTCTTGCGTTCGGACGGCGAGTCCATAAAACCAACATCCAAGGGGGAATTACCCGTGTCTGTGCTTTCCGCTCCTCGCGCCTCGATCGCGGGCCTCGTGCTGACCACTTTGCTCTTCGCAGCCTGCTCGGGCGACAAGAACACGCCCGTCTCCGAAGGCACCAAGAACCAGATTCTTCACATCGGAAACGGCACCGAGCCGGCCGACCTCGATCCCCATGTCGTCACCGGCGTCCCGGAGCACAAGCTCATCATGGCTTTCTTCGAAGGCCTCGTAATGCCGCACCCGAAGACGCTCGCCCCCGAGCCGGGCATGGCCGAGAGCTGGTCCGTCTCGCGCGATCAGAAGACCTACACCTTCAAGATCCGCAAGAACGGCAAGTGGTCCAACGGCGACTCCTACAACGCCAACGACGTTCTCTATTCCTGGAAACGCTGCCTTTCGCCGGCGCTCGGCTCCGAGTACGCCTACATGCTCTTCAGCGTGAAGAACGCCGAGCAGTACAACAAAGGCGAGCTCAAGGACTTCGCCGAGGTGGGCGTGAAGGCCCTGGACGACTACACGCTCCAGGTCACCCTCGCCAACCCGACGCCCTACTTCCTCTCCCTCCTGTCGCACTACTCCACCTGGCCCGTGCACAAGGCCACGATCGAGAAGTTCGGCAAGGTCGACGAGCGCGGCACGCCCTGGACGCGCGCCGGCAACTTGGTCGGCAACGGCCCGTTCATCCTCAAGAAGTGGGAGATGAACAAGATCATCGTCGCCGAGCGCAACCCGAACTACTGGGACGCCGAGAAGGTGCGCCTGAAAGAGATCCACTTCTACCCCGTGGACAACCTGGCCACCGAGGAGCGCATGTTCCGCTCGGGCCAGATCCACATCACGAGCACGGTGCCGCCGGATAAGATCGAGGTCTACGCCAAGGAAAACCCCGAGCTGATCCGCATCAACCCCTACCTGGGCACCTACTACTACCGGATCAACGTCACGAAAAAGCCCTTCGACGACGCCCGCGTCCGCCGCGCCTTCGCCATGTCCGTGGACCGCAAGACGCTCGTGGAGAAGGTTTCCAAGGGCGGCGAGTTGCCCTCCTTCTCCTTCGTGCCGGCCGACACCGCCGGTTACACGCCCCAGCACTCGATCCCCTACGACATCGAAGGCGCGAAGAAGCTCCTCGCTGACGCGGGGTTCCCGGAAGGCAAAGGGCTGCCGAAGGCCGAGCTCCTCTACAACACCTCTGAAGGCCACCAGAAGATCGCCCAGGCCCTTCAGCAGATGTGGAAGGTGAACCTCGGCGTGGAAGTGGCTCTCGTGAACCAAGACTGGAAAGTCTACCTCGCGAGCCAAAAGGCCATGGACTACTTCATGGCCCGCGCCGGCTGGATCGGCGACTACGCCGATCCCACGACCTTTATGGACATGTTCGTCACCGGCGGCGGCAACAACCAGACCGGCTGGTCGAACAAGGAGTACGATCGCCTGATCCGCCAGGCGGCCGAGACCGGCTCGCAGGAAGCCCGCTACGCGATCTTCCAGAAAGCCGAGAAGATCCTGCTCGAGGAAGCTCCCATCATCCCGCTCTACACCTACACGAACAAGGCGCTCATCTCGCCCGACGTGAAGGGCTGGGAAAAGAACATCCTCGACAACCACCCCTACAAGTACGTGCACCTCTCGTCGGAAGGCGAGGCGGGCACGCTCAGCAAGAAGTGACGTGAGCCGGGCCCGGGCCGCCTCCGAGGCGCGCCCGGGCCGGTCCGTCCGAAGGCGTAGATCGGATCCAGGACGATGTTGAAGTTCATCATCAAGCGTTTCGCGGCCGCGATCCCCGTGCTGCTCGTCGTGACCACGCTCACGTTTTTTCTCGTCCGCATCGCGCCGGGCGGCCCCTTCGACACCGAGAAGGCCGTGTCCGCCGAGGTGATGCAGGCCCTGAAGCGCCGCTACAACCTCGACCAGCCCGTCTACGTCCAGTACTTCGACTACATGAAGAACGCGATCCAGGGCGACCTGGGCCCCTCTTTCAAGTATCCCGGCCGCACCGTCACCGAGATGGTGAAGACAGGCTTGCCTGTGACCTTCGAGCTCGGCGTTTACGCCATGATCTGGGCCCTGCTCATCGGCGTCACCGCGGGCGTGGTGGCCTCGCTCCGGCCGAACACCGCGCAGGACTACGTGCCCATGACGATGTCGATGATCGGCATCTGCCTGCCGTCCGTGCTTCTGGGGCCGCTCTTAGTGCTCGTATTCGGCCTTTGGTTCGAATGGCTGCCCGTGTCCGGATGGGACTCCTGGCAGCACAAGATCCTGCCCTCGCTCACGCTGGGCTCCGGCTACGCGGCCTACATCGCGCGCCTGAGCCGCGGCGGCATGCTGGAGATCCTTTCGCAGGACTTCATCCGCACCGCGCGCGCGAAAGGGCTCTCGAACACGGCGGTGGTCTTCAAGCACGCCATGCGCGGAGGCCTGGGCCCCGTGATCAGCTTCATCGGACCAGCCATCGCGGGCCTGCTCTCGGGCTCCTTCGTCACCGAAACCGTGTTCCAGATCCAGGGCATCGGCCGTTTCTACGTGCAGGCCGCCTTCAACCGCGACTACACGATGATCCTCGGAACCACGGTGCTCTTTTCGGTGATGATCGTGTTCTTCAACCTGCTCTCGGACATCATGGCGGTATGGGCCAACCCCCGCCTGAAGTTCGAAACCTCGAAGGGAGCGCGCTGAGATGTCGGCAGCCACTGAGACCGTGAAATCGGCTCCAGGCAGCGATGAGCTTTCCCGCGCCCAGTCCGGGATGGACGTGGAGCAGGGCACTTCGCTCTGGACCGACGCCTGGATCCGCCTCAAGAGGAACCGCATGGCCCTCGCGGGCGGCATTTTTCTTGTGTCGCTTACTCTGATGGCGCTCGTGACGCCCTGGATCGCCCCCTACACCTACGAGGGCCAGGACCTGCAGCTCGGTGCCTCGGCGCCCTCGGCCGCCCACTGGCTGGGCACGGATACCTTGGGCCGCGACCTTCTCACCCGCATCATGTACGGCAGCCGGATTTCGCTCATGGTGGGGTTTCTCGCCACCGCCGTGGCGCTCCTGATCGGCGTGCTCTACGGCACGATCTCGGGCTTCCTCGGAGGCCGCGCGGACATGCTCATGATGCGAATCGTGGACACGCTCTACGCCCTGCCCTTCATCATCTTCGTGATCCTGCTCATGGTGATCTTCGGCAGGAACCTGCTCCTGCTCTTCATGGCGATCGGCGCGGTGGAGTGGCCCACGATGGCCCGCATCGTGCGCGGGCAGGTGCTGAACCTCAGGCGCCAGGAGTTCGTGGAGGCCGCGATCGCGATGGGCCTTTCGAACCGCAAGATCATCCTGCGCCACCTGATCCCAAACGTGCTCGGCCCCATCATCGTGTACACCACGCTCACGATCCCGAGCGTGATGCTGCTCGAGGCCTTCCTGAGCTTCCTGGGTCTGGGCGTGCAGCCGCCCATGAGCTCCTGGGGCCTGCTGATCTCGGCGGGCGCCGAGAGCATGGAAGAGTATCCCTGGCTCCTGATTTTCCCGGGCCTGGTGCTCTCCCTCACGCTCTTTTCGCTGAATTTCCTGGGCGACGGCCTGCGCGACGCGCTCGATCCCAAGGCCTCGAAGGACTGAGCCGATGACGACGTCAAATACGCCGCTCCTGAAGGTCGACGATCTCCGCACCTACTTCCACACCCGCAATGGTGTGGTGAAGGCGGTGGACGGCATCTCCTTCCATGTGAACCGGGGCGAGACTCTGGGCATCGTGGGAGAGTCGGGTTCGGGCAAGTCCGTATCTTCGTATACGCTCATGCGCCTCATCCCCACCCCCCCGGGCCGGATCGAAAGCGGCTCGGCTGTGTTCGACGGCATGGACCTCCTGAAGATGCCCGAGAAGGATCTTCGCAAGGTGCGCGGAAACCGCGTCACCATGATCTTCCAGGATCCGATGACCTGCCTGAACCCCTACCTCCGGGTGGGCGAGCAGCTCATGGAGCCGCTCCTGATCCACAAGGGTCTGTCGCGCGACGATGCGAGAAAACGCGCCATTCGCGCGCTCGAAGAGGTGGGCATCCAGGGCGCGGCGAGCAGGGTGAACCACTACCCGCACGAGTTCAGCGGCGGCATGCGCCAACGCGTGATGATCGCCATGGCCCTCATCACGGAGCCGGAGCTTCTCATCGCCGACGAGCCCACGACCGCGCTCGACGTCACCGTGCAGGCCCAGATCCTGGACCTCATCAAGAAGCTTCAGCGCGAAAAGGGCACCGCCGTGGTGTTCATCACGCACGATCTCGGCGTGATTTCGGGCATGGCCGACCGCGTGCTCGTCATGTACGCGGGGCGCGCGGTGGAAACGGGCGTCACCCGAGACGTGTTCTACCATCCCCAGCACCCCTACACCCAGGCGCTGATCGACTCGATCCCCGCCTCGCACGCTCCGGGCGAGGAGCTGTTCACCATCAAGGGCCTGCCGCCGGACGTGTCGAAGCCCCTCCCGGGCTGCGCCTTCTCGCTCCGCTGCCTTCACGCGGAAGAGGCCTGCCGCAGCACCGACGCGCGCATCCATGAACTGAGCGCGGGGCACGGCAGCTCCTGCCTTCGCGTGCACCAAGGCTCGCTGAAGGTGATCACGCACCGGGTGGCTCATGCCTCCGGCCAGGGAGCCCACGCATGAACGCCCAGACCCAGAACTTCCTCGAAGTTCGCGACGTCAAAACTCACTTCCCCGTTCACCAGGGCCTGATCTTCCAGAAGCAGGTGGGCGCCGTGCGCGCGGTGGACGGCATCACGCTATCCATGCGCCAGGGCGAGGTGCTGGGCCTAGTGGGCGAGTCAGGCTGCGGCAAGTCCACACTGGGCCGCACCATCATGCAGATCATCCCGCCCACCTTCGGCTCGGTGATGATCAACGGGCAGGTGGTGAGCAAACTCAGCGCGGGCGATCTCAAACGCGCCCGCCGCGAGTTCCAGATGATCTTCCAGGACCCCTACGCCTCGCTCAACCCTCGCATGACGGTGTTCGACACGCTTGCGGAGCCCCTGCTCTTCCACGGCCTGGCCACGAAGTCCGAGGTCACCGAGAAGGTCAGCGAGCTCATGCGCGAGGTGGGCCTCGCCCCGCGCTTCATGAAGAAGTACCCGCACGAGTTCAGTGGTGGCCAGCGCCAGCGCATCGCCATCGCGCGCGCGCTCGCGCTTCAACCCAAGCTCATCATCGCGGACGAACCGGTGTCGGCGCTCGACGTCTCGATCCAGTCGCAGATCCTGAATCTGCTCGTGGATCTCACCAAGCGCCGCAACCTCACCATGATCTTCATCAGCCATGACCTGGGCGTGGTGAAGCACATCTCCGACCGCGTGGCCGTGATGTACCTGGGCAAGATCGTGGAACTCGCCGAGACGAAGGCACTCTTCGCGCACCCGCGCCATCCCTACACGCGTGCCCTTCTTTCGGCGGTGCCGCTACCCGATCCGGACAAAGAGAAGGCCCGCACCCGCATCCTGCTTGAGGGCGATCCGCCCTCGCCCATGAACCCGCCGCAGGGCTGCCGCTTCCACCCGCGCTGCTCCTACATGAAGGACGCCTGCAAGGCCTCCGAGCCCGAGCTCGAAAGCGCCGCTCCCGGACACGAGGTGGCCTGTCTGCGCCATCAGGAGATCTAGGTCTCCGAGAGGTCCCAGGTTCCCGCGGCCGGCTCGGCGCCGCCACCCCGAAGATCCACTTCCACGTCGAAGGGCAGAGCACCCGCCACCTGGATCGCGCCCAGGAAGTGCCGGGGCGGGAGGATGCCGAACTCCTGGATCTGGATCACTCCGGAGGCCGTCCAGAGCTTGGGCTGAAGCTCGTTGAAGTCGAGCGTCAACCGCTTCAGCATTCCTCGAATGGTGAGTTCCCCGAGAACCCTTAGGATGCCACTGCCCACCGCTTCGCGACGCGCGGCCCGGAGGCTCGGACGCGGCGCCGGCAGATGAATCACCGAAAGCGGCCGGAAGCGGATCTCCGGATGGGCGCGGGCATCGAGCACCGGCCCCAGCAGCTTTTCCATGAGGCGGCTTTCATCCCTGGGCGACTTCAACGGACGCACAAGGCCCAGGGATCGCACGACCAGGGCCACCTCCCCCGCGGCTGAGCGCGAGCTCAGGGCGCTGAAAGAAGCCCGAACCTCTCCGAAGCGCAGCTCGATGGGTTCCACGATGGCCGTGAGCGCGCCCTGGAAAACCGGCCGCAGCTTCACCCGGGCCTGCCGCGCATCGAGGTTCAGAGGCAGAAGGGACGACACCCATTCCAGCGGGCTCGGCGCGCGCGCGGAGCCGCCGGGATAATCTCCGGAGTGATCGTCGCCCTCGTCGAACGGTGGAAAGCTCACCCCTTCAGTGTGCCATGCACATCATGGGGTCGGAAGGGTGACCTAAGTCCAGCACTGAAAGATCAGGGGCCTCGCAGGTCTCGCCGTCGAAGTCCTGGATGGAGCAGCCCACGCTGCCCGGCTGGGTGTCGGGCTCGCCGCCTAGGCAGGTGCCGATGCGGCTAATCGCGATTTCGCCGGGTGAGACCTCACCGCCGGACGAAGCAGAGACGGCCGGCCTCTCGGGGCTCCCGTTTCGGCCCGTGAACTGCAGCCAGTGCAGACCGCCGATGTAGGAGTTCCCGTAGCGAATGCCGGCCGTGGCCAGCATCAGGAGTACCGGGCGCTTGCCCAGCACCGACTGGAGCCCGCGCTCCACGCCCGCGAGCAGCTGATAGCGGCTGTTGCTGGAACTGGCCAGGAAGGCGCCCCACTGCGCTCCGTTCTGGAGCGGGTCCGGGAGCTCGCCGCGCTCCTGACCCGTGATCTCGTAGATCCCGTGGGTGAGCGCGGTGCCCGCGAGGCCCGCGGCCCCGCCGATCACCGCGAACTGCCCGCTCTTGTAGAGGAACGAAGACACGCGCTGACCCAGGGAGTACGGCGATCCGCCGGGCACGTTGGCCTCGAAGGCGTTTTGGGGGAGCGTGGAGAGGTAGTCGCGCCCGCGGTTCAGCCAACCGGTGCGTTGGGCCTTGGGCCGCAGGCGGTGCGCGAGCTGGGGCGTGAGGAAGTACACGAGCGCGAAGTCCACGAACATCACCGACACCACGTCCACCGTGATGAGATCCATGGAGTTCCAGAACTCCTCGCCCGGGCGCGTGGTGTAGTAGCTCGCGATCGTGGTGGTGACGCCGATGGCCTGCTCCACCGCGAGCTTCATGAAGAAAGCCGGATCGGCCAGGATGCGGTTGCGAAGCCCCGGGCTGAAACGAAGCGCGGCGCCGACGACAGGCATGCCGTCGAGCTTCATGTAGCGGACCACGGCCTCGTCGGCCACGAGCCCTTCCGAGGTGGCACCGCGCAGCTGCGGGAGCACGTCGCGCGCGCGGACGCCTCGGGCATTCAGGAGGCGAAGCAGCTCGTCGCGGTTGAAGATCTTGGCCGCGGTCGTGGTGGCCGTGCCGCCGGTCTCGGCGGCGAGGAAAGATTCGGCCGTGGAAGCCAAGCTGCCCTCGGGAACCCGCGCGAGGAAATCCACCCGCCTTGGGAAAAGCTCGTCCGCCATCCGAAGCAGCCGCTCGCGGGCGGCGGCCGTCAGGCGCGTGCCCAAGAGCCCCTGCGAACGAAGCCGCGACTCCATGCGGCCCAGGTTCCCTTTCAGGAGCTTCACCTCGTCGAGGTTTTGGATCGCGGCGAGCTCCTCGGCGCTCAGGCGCCGCAACAGACGGCCCAGGGGCTCGCTCGAATTCAAGGGCATCCCCAGAGTGCGCTGGATTTTCTCCACGGCGAGACCGGAGAACTCGCGCGCTCGCAGACTGGAGCTGAGGGCATAGCGCCCCACCAGGGACTCCACGGCGCGGATCAGGATCCGGCCCTCTGAGGCCTCAGCCAGCCCCGACCCAAGAATCAGGCCCAGGGCGAGCGCCACCCCCAGGCGAATCACCACCCGCCGGAGTGTAGTACTTTCCTTTGAAATTGCAGCATGTTGCAAGTGCGGCACTTCCTTGCTCTCCCCGCCCACTTCTGGGCCCCAAGGGATTTACCGCAGCGCAACAAGGAGTCAACGCGCCGTGTAAATTTTTCTATTCATCTCCCGAGCCACAGGCGCCGGGCGATGAAGAAATGCGCCCAGCCCAGCACTCCCAGACAGCCGAGGTAGGGCCAGGGGCCCCAGCCCCAGCGGCGGCCCAGCACGAGCGGGAGAAAGAGCAACAGGACCTCGAGCACGTAAGAGCCAATCAGGATGATCCAAGCCGCGAACCGCAGGCGAAGGTCGAGGTAACCCGTGATCCTCTCGGTCATGAGCTGCATGGTGATGCCCGTGTTGACGAGCCAGAACACCCCGAGCACCGAGGCCATGAGGAACTCCACGTACTCGAGGCGGAGGTAGATCAGGAAGCGCCACACGGAATGCGACAGAAAGGGCGCGACGAAACACAGGAGCAGATACGGGAGCCAGAACACGCCCGCCCGCACCTGAAGCCAGGCGAAGAGCCGCTTGCGGGGTACGGGAAGGGAGAGCAGGTAGTTCCTGGACATGACGTGCTGGGATCGCCAGGTCACGCCTATCAGGCCCGCGAGGGGGCTCACCGCGAAGAAGAAGTACATGTATGAAAGCACGAACATCGGACGGTCGGGGTCGTCGACGGCGTTGAGATAGGGCACCGCCAGCGCGCTCGCCACGAGCAGCACGATCCAGAACACGCGGTAGGTGACGAAGTCCCTGCGGAGAAAGTGCGCGAGCATCAGGCGTGCTCCAGCAGCTCGGCCACGCGGAGCGAGAATGTCCGCGGCCGCGCGGCCTCGATGAACGCGGGCACGGGCGACTCATGAATGAGCCTCCCCTCGCGCAGGAGCGCGATCCGCGTCGCATGGTGCTCCAGATCCTCGAGGATGTTGGTGGCCATCACCACGGCGCAGCCGTAGGTGGCGCGAAGCTCGCTCAGGGTTTCCATGAAACGCCGGCGGCCAATGATATCGAGCACCGCTGTCACCTCGTCCACGACCACCACCCGGGGCTGGATGGCGAGGGCCGCGACGATCTGGGCGCGGCGGATCTCCCCGGCCGAGAGGTTTCCGATGCGCTCGCCGGTCCGCACCTTGAAGCGGGCCGAGAGCGCGCTTTCCCGCTCCAGCGAGTAGCGCGGGTAAAAGGCGCGATGGAACGCCAGGAAATCGCCCATGGACCAGTCGCCCGGGAGGTCCACCTTCTCCGAGAGGTAGGCGATCTGGGCTCGCGACTGCCAGGGGTCGAGGTGCGGGGCTTCGCCGAGCACCCTCACGTCGCCCGACGAGGGCGCGCGGAAACCGAGCAGAAGATCAAGCAACGTCGTCTTGCCCGCGCCGTTCTCGCCCAGCACCGCCAGAAAGTCCCCCTCGGAGACCTCCAACCGCACACGATCCAAGATAGGCGGACGCCCCTTCACGTGCACGGAAACGTCCTTGAGCTGAAACACCATCGCAGGAAAGTTGTATCCCGCCGCTGAGAGCCGTTCAAACCGGCAGCCTCCTGACTTGATGCGGCACTGTCGGACCCTTTCAGCTTGTCGGGTCTCCCCGGAAACCCCTAAGCTTGAACAATGAACATTTACTCCGCTCTTGGAACGGTCCTGGGGTTCTGTTTCTGGGCCGCGCTCCCCGCCGCGCGGGCCGCCGTTGCCCCCGCCTTCAGCTGCGTGGACGGCGAGGGCGAGCCAGTGACCCTGGGTGTGGTGCTCTCCGATGAGGTCGACCGCATGGGCGGAAACCTGATCTCGGGTTTTCTGGGCGCTGAGGAATCCGACGACGACACCTTCGGCGTGGTTCAGGTGATGCGCCCCGGAGAGCAGTCGGCCTCCCTGGCCTATACCGTGGACTCGGTCACCGAAACCTCCGACCTCCTGAGCCTCAAGCTTCGGCCCCAGGGCAACGCGGCGGCCGAGGCGGGATACCAGGAGCTCCGGATCCCCCCTTCCCGGCCCGAGCGTTCCCGGGTGGTCCGGGCCGATGGAGAGCGCGCCTTGCGCTGCGAGGCGGCCCCTGCCCGCCCCGATCGCCCTTGAAACGAGCCTGGCCTGGCGCCTTTCCGGCCCTAGAGGCCCGTGCTAGCGTCCCGTCCCATGAAGAAACTCTCCGGTATGTGGGCGGTGGTCACGGGTGCATCCAGCGGCATCGGCGAGGAATACGCGCGGCAACTCGCTGAGATGGGAGCCTCGATTCTCGTCGTGGCCCGCCGCGAAGAGCGGCTGCGCAAGCTCTGCGAGGAGCTCAAATCGAAACACGGAGTGGAGACCGACTTCCTCCCCTTGGACCTGACCCAGGACGATTCGGCCGAGCGCCTTTTCGCCCACGCCTCGCGCGGCGGACGGAAGGTTCAGATCCTCGTGAACAACGCCGGCACCGGCGCCTACGGCCCCTTCACGGAGCGCCCCCTCACCAAGCACCGCGACACGGTGAAGCTCAACCTGAGCTCCCTGACGGATACCTCCTATCTCTTCGTGAACCACATGCGCGCGCACGGCCTTCCCTCCTACATCTCCAACGTGGCGTCGATCGCGGCGTTCCTGAACGTGCCGAACTTCGCCGTGTATTCGGGCACAAAATTCTATGTGCGCGCCTTCTCCGAAGCGCTCCACTTCGAGCTCAAGAGCACGAATGTCGCCGTTTCCTGTCTCTGTCCGGGCGGCACCACCACCGAGTTCCTGGAGAACGCGGGCCAGAAGCTCACCGCGCAGGGCCGCATGGCCATGATGCCGGCCTCGGCCGTGGCGCGCGTGGGCATCCGCGCGATGCTCGCGGGCAAGGTCACGGTGGCTCCGGGCCTCATGAACAAGTTCATCACCCTCCTGCCGCGCTTCCTTCCCACCTGGCTCTTCATCCCGGTGGCCGCCTTCACGATGAAGCAGAGCGTTAATATGGTGGAAGCGAAGTAAGCCGCGCAATCTGGCGCCGGAAAGTTGACAGGCCCTCCCCGCTGAATGAGCCTGGGCGCATGCGCAACTCCGCCTCTGCCCGGCTGCTGTCCTGGATCCTCATTTCCGCGTTGACCCTGCCCGCCTTCTCCGGCGCGGCGCAGGCGGATCCCACGCAACCCAATCCCGAGCGCGCGCGGCGCGAGGGCGTATCAGACGGTCAGCCCGACGGCGGACGCGAGGGCCGCGAGCGCGGGCGCCACGAGGGCGAGCGCGAAGGACGCGTGGAAGGCTATCGCAACGGCTTCGCCCGCTGCGAGCGCGAAGAGCGCGAGCGCCACTACCAGCAGGGTTATCGCGACGGATTCAGCTACGGCGAGCAGGAAGGCTTCAACTACGGGTTGGGTCAGGGTGAGGCGGAGGGATCCGAGCGCGGGCGCCGTGAGGGCACGGCCGACGGGCGCGCGCGTGCCGATCGCGACGCACGGGCCGAGGCCGAACCGCTGGGCGCCGCCCAAGGGATCGCGCAGGCCAACGCATCGGATGCAGGCGCTCAGGGGCAGTCCCAGGGCGCCGCGGCCGGCGAAGAAGAAGCCCGCCAGACCGCGCTTCGCGTGGATTACCCGCGGGGACGCAAGGATTACCGCGACGAGCGTTTCGCGGAAGCCGTCGCTCACGAGGACGCCTTCTCCCAGCGCCCCACCACCGAGCGCGACACTGAGACCGAGACGATCACCGAGACCGCGACGGAGACGGAGACCGACTCCGCCCGCGCCGTCCCCGATTTCCGCTACAACAACCCCCGCCGCACCTACCCTCACGCCTCCGAGAACCAGGCCTATCACCAGGGCTATCGCGACGGGTACATCCAGGGCTTCAACGGCAGCTATCGCTCCACCTACAACCAGCACTACCAGATGGCCTACCGCCCGGCCGAGGACCAAGGCTGCTGGGAAGCCAGGCGCCAGAACTACCGCCCCGAGTACGACCGCGGCTTTGCCCAGGGCCGTTCCGAGGGATACCGCCGCGGCTTCGACCGCGGCTACCAGCAGGCCTTCCAGAACGCCTACGCCCGCGAGTTCGGGCCGGCCTCCGAAAACACCTACCGCGCCGAGTACCCGGGCTTCTACCAGCGGCACTTCGAGGCCGCCCGCGCCCGCGCCTACTCCGAGCGCTACCGCGAGCTCTTCGACGCCGCCTTCCAGGTAGCCAAGCGCGAGCGCTTCGAAGCGCGCTATCCCGTGCTCGCCCGCGAGCAGTACGCGCGCGGCCGGGCTGACGAGGCCGAAGACTTCCGCCTGAAACCCGCCCGCCTCTTGGGCGCCGAGATCAGCGAGACCTGGGTGAACGGCGTGCTCGAGCCCGAGGAGACGCTTCGGGTGAAGCTGAACCTGCGCAACTTCGCGGCCTCGGGGCTCGACGCCCGCGACGTTCGCGTGAGCGTGAGGGCGCTCGATGCCGGCGTGACCGCGATCCCGGTCGCCGATGAGGCTCTGGTTCGGGGGCTGCGCGCGAAGAGCGTCACCGCCGTCTCTGACGCGCTCGATGTGCGCCTCCTCGGCGCCGCCGTGGGCCGGCCCGTGCGACTGGCCGTCCGCGTGACCTACCAGGGCCGCGACGGGGGCGAGGTCACCCTCACGCTGAACGCGCGCTGGGCGTTGCAGCTCCAACTCGACGCCGACCCGCAGTTCAGCGAGGGCATACCGACGCCGGTGCGGCTGCGCACGACGAACGTGTCGAGCGAGCCGATCCCAGCCGGCGTGGCCCTGAACTTCCGCTCGCGGCCCGAGATCCTGGAGGTCACTCAGGGCTCGGCGGGGCTGCCCGCGCTCGCGCCGGGTGAGTCGCGCGTGGTGGAGTTCACCGCCATTGCCCGCAAGGCGGGCGCGGCGGTCGCGATCCCCATGCTCTTCGAGGGCCTGGCCGCGGGCCGACGCTGGGGTTACCTCGACCTCACGCGCGAGCTGCCCGTCGTGAACGACTACTCGATCCGCCTGGCCACCGACGTGGCGAAGCTCAAGACCCAGGGCGTGACCCGCGTGGAGTACGTGATCCGCAACGAGAGCGCGCGCCTGGGGTTCCAGGGCCTGCAGCTTCACACGCGGGTCTTGGGGAGTTCGGGCTCGGAAATCCAGGTCATCGGGCCGAACCCGCAGCTGCTCGCGCCGCTCGTGCCGGGCCAGGCCGTGAGTTTCCTCGTTCCGGTGCTCGCGCTTCGCGACGGGCTCTCGGGCACGCTCGAGCTTGAAGTACAGGAAAACGGTCGCACCGTCGTCGTGCACCGGAAGGAGTTCTAAGATGCGCGTTCAATCTGTGATCCACTCTGCGAAGTTTCTGGCACTGACGCTCGTGGCCGGCGCCGCCACCGGCTGCGGCCTGGTGCCGAGCGAGTACCGCGGCAGCTTCCGCGACGCGCAGACCAACGTCAGCGCCGAGATCGGCGCCCGCAAGGGCACCTTCCGCACCGCCGACGGGCGCGAGCTCAAGCTCAAGGCCGATCGCTCGGACTTCGAGCGCGTGGCCTCGGGCAAACCCGGCATCCTCGTCGAGACCAACGCGCACTCCGGCTACCTGCTCGACTCCTTCTGGGTCTCTCCACGCATGGACACCTACGCCGAGGGCGGCGGCATGGCCTGGTTCGAAGCCGAAGTGCTCTACACCCAGTTCGACTCCCGCGTGAAGGACCCCGTGCGCCGGCTTCAGTTCTTCCACTGCGTGAACGGCCAGGTGCTGCTCGACACGGTGGAGCAGCGCTGGCAGATGGGCTGCCCCGCGGGCCCGGCGTACTACGAGCTCCGGCGGCAGGGCGACTGAGACGCCAAGGCGACGGACGTTGCAAAATGTTCCATTTTTCGTTCAAGCGCCGCCGTCTGGCGCGCTTTTGAAACAATTTGTTTCAACTCTTGTCGCCCGGACCTTCAAGCGTCATAGCGAAGGCGCTCGAGGCATCAGGAGCCTAAGCCCCCACCGGGTGCCAGGCCGTCTTGTACTCCATGAAAGAAGTGATGCGCTTCAGGGGCGGGGTGTCCGCGCCGTAAGCCACCACGCGTTTCATATTCTCCACGCCGGCCTTCTGGATGAGCGCGAGCGTGGCGCGGTCTTCGTGGCGGTAGCTCAGGGCCCGAATCTCCATGTGGGATCCGAACCAGGGCGCGAGCTCGGCGAGCTCGCCCGTGAGCAGGTTCACCACTCCGCCCGGAAGGTCGGAGGTGGCGAGGCACTCGGCCAGAGGTGCGAGCACGGCGGGGCAGCCGCCCTTGCCGCCATCCCCCAGAGGCAGGAGCGCCACGACGGAGTTTCCACCCGCGAGGATGGAGGCCAGGTCGTCGCACATCGCGCCGAACGAAAACGCGTCGGGCAGGATCAGGCCCACCACCCCCACGGGCTCAGGCGTGGTGAACACGTGGTGGCGTGAGGCCACGGGGTTCACGGCGCCTCGCACCTGCGAGAGCTTGTCGGTGAAACCGGCGTAGTACACAAAAGCGTCGATCCCTGCGTCGATCTCGCGGTTCGCGCGAGCGGCGTCCCAGCCCAGGGTATCAGCGAAGAGCTGAGCGAACTCGGGCCGACGCCCCTCGATCATCTCGGCCGCGCGGTACAGGATCTGCCCGCGGTTGTAAGCGCTGGCCTTGGCCCAGCCGCCCGCGGCGGCTTCGGCCGCTTCCACGGCCTGGCGCAGGTCCTTGCGCGAGGCCACGCAGAGGTTCGCTTCGTTTGCACCTAGCTTCACGGCCACTACTCGGCCGGACTCGGTGCGCGGAAACGCGCCGCCGATGAAGAGCTTCACCGTCTTGAAGACTTTTACGCTCACGCTACACCCCCGGTCACTTTCAGATAGGCCTCAAGGCCGTGAATGCCGCCCTCGCGCCCGTAGCCGCTTTCCATGAAGCCGCCGAAGGGCGCCGTGGGATCGAACTTGTTGTAGGTGTTCGTCCACACCACGCCTGCCTTGAGCTGCGAGGCTGTCCAGTAGATCTTCGAACCCTTTTCCGACCAGATGCCGGCCGCGAGGCCGTACTGCGTGTCGTTCGCCTTCGCTACGGCTTCTGCCGGTGTGCGGAAGGTGGTCACGGCCAGCACGGGGCCGAAGACCTCGGTGCGGAAGATGGTGCTCGCCGAGGCCACGTTCGAGAACACGCAGGGCGCGTGCCAGAAACCCTTCTTCGGCGCGTTGAAGCGCGAGGGCTGGAAGTACTCCGCCCCCTCGCCGCGGGCCTGGGCCACGAGCTTTTGGATCGTTTCAAGCTGCGAGGCCGAGTTGATGGCGCCGATGTCAGTGTTCTTGTCGAGCGGGTCGCCCACACGGATCTGCTCCATGCGACGCTTCAGTTTGCGAAGCACCTCGTCGGCAACGCTCTCCTCCACGAGCAGGCGCGAACCCGCGCAGCACACGTGGCCCTGGTTGAAGAAGATGCCGTTCACGATGCCTTCCACGGCCTGGTCGATCGCGGCGTCCTCGTAGATGATGTGGGCGCTCTTGCCGCCCAACTCCAGGGTGAGCCGCTTGTCGGTGCCAGCCACGCTCTTCGCGATGAGCTTGCCCACGGCGGTGGAGCCCGTGAAGGCCACCTTGTCCACGCCTCGATGCTCCACGAGCGCCTTGCCGGCGGTGGGACCACCCGTAAGGATATTCACCACGCCCTCGGGGAGCTCGGCCTGCTGGCAGATCTCGGCCAGCATGAGCGCTGTGAGAGGCGTGGTTTCGGCGGGCTTCAGCACCACGGTGTTCCCCGTGGCCAAAGCCGGCGCGATCTTCCAGGCCGCCATGAGGAGCGGGAAGTTCCAGGGGATCACCTGGCCCGCCACGCCGATCGGCGCCACGCGGGCTCCGGGGAAAGCGTGCTCCAGCTTGTCGGCCCAGCCGGCGTGATAGAAAAAGTGCGCGGCGGCCAGGGGCACGTCGACATCGCGCGACTCGCGGATGGGCTTGCCCCCGTCCATCGTCTCCACGACGGCGAGCTCACGCGCGCGTTCCTGGATGATGCGGGCGATGCGGAACAGGTACCGGCCCCGCTCCTTGCCGCTCATCTTGCCCCACACGCCCTCGTAGGCCTTGCGGGCGCTCTCAACGGCAAGCGCGACGTCGGCCTCGCCGGCGTCGGCGATTTCGGCGATCTTGGTTTCGCGGGCAGGGTTGATCGTGTCGAAGCGCTTGCCGCTCTTCGGTTCCATGAACTTACCGCCGATGAAGAGCCCATAGGAGGGCTTCAGCTTCACGAAGTCGGCCTCCTGGGGCGCGGCATCGTAGTCCTGGATGAAGCGGTTGGGCCGCCCGCTCGTGGTGGCAAGCCGGGCGCCTTCGCCGTTCACGTGCGTGGCCGACTTTCCGCGCGCGGGTTTCGCCGCGCCCTTCGCCGCGCTTTTTGGAGCGGCCAATTTCTTCTTCTTCGCTGACGTTTTTTCGAGTGCCATCGCTTGAGTCCTCAATCGAGGGAAAATGCGCGCCGATCCGCGTACCGACCCGTGATCTGTTTGTACATTTGCCGAAGGATGTCGTTCAGGAGCACCGAGGCGCCGAAACGGAACAGGTCCGGAGTGAGCCAGGAGGCGCCCAGCGTCTCTCTCACCATGCAGAGATACTGAATGGCCTGCTTCGCGGTGCGAATCCCGCCCGCGGGTTTCATGCCGATCATCTTGCCCGTCTCGGCGTGGTAATCGGCGATGGCCTGGAGCATGACGAGCGTATTGCCCGGCGTGGCGTTCACGGCGGCCTTGCCCGTGGAGGTCTTGATGAAGTCGCCGCCCGCTTCCATGGCGAGCCAGGAGGCGAAGCGGATCTTGTCGTAGGTCTGGAGCTCGCCCGTCTCAAGGATCACCTTGAGGTGCGTGTGCCCGCAGACGTCTTTCACCGCCACGATCTCGTCGAACACGGTCTGGTAGTCGCCGCGCAGAAACGCGTCCCGGTCGATCACCATGTCGATCTCAGTGGCACCGAGCTCGATCGTGCGCTTCACGTCCTTGAGTTTCAGATCGCGCGGGAGCTGCCCGGAGGGGAAGGCCGTGGACACGGCCGCGATCTCGATGTTCGTGCCCTTCAAGGCCTCCGCCGCCACCGGCACCTGCTTCGGGTACACGCACACCGCCGCGACCGAGGGAATCATCGGGTACTCGGCTTCCTTTCCCGACGTGATCTCAGCCCACTGCGCGGGAGAGATAGGCTGACGGGCCTTGCCGCACATCTGCCTCACCTTGCCGGGGGTGTCGGCCCCTTCCAGCGTGGTGAGATCCACCATCTGGAGCGCCAGGGTCAGGGCGTCGAACTTCGAGCCCTTCTTGATGGAGCGGGTGGCGAAGTGGGCGGCTCGTTCCTCAATCCCCACCTGGTCCACCGGCGTACCGGGGATGACCGTCGTCCCCCCGCCCGGAATCCGGAGCTTCACGTCACGCATAGACCCCAGGCATACGAAGCCGGGGCGGCACAGTCAACTTATAAGCCTTCAGTTCCACGGGGGTTTTTGGCTCCTTGTAGGCTCTCGCATATCATGATAATGCAGTGCATTATGTCTCTAACTTCACGAGGACTTCTGGTCGCAGGCCTTTTCCTGACCCTCACGTCGCAGGCCGACGCCGCCACCCTGCCCGCGCCCCTGAACGCCAAGCTCGAGCGCATCTACCAGCGCTGGGACGAGGCGGCCGCCTCGCTCGTGGATCAGGTGGGCAACGGGGGCGCTCCGATCGCCCGCGCCGACTGGGAGCGCATGCTCGGCTCCGACGAAACCGCCTTCACCCTGACTCCGGCCGAGCGGCGCAGCCTGGAGCGCTACCACTCCGATCTGATCACCGAGGCCCGCGCCCGCGCGCTTCGGGCCTCCCTCTCGACCCAGATCGATCTCGACACCGTCCGCGCCGACGGGGGGCTCGCTTCGCGATTCTGCACCGATTTGCCCAAGGGCGGGATGCTGCACCTTCATCCTTGGGGCACGCTCAGCACCACGGGTGTGGAGCGCGTGGTGGGCGCGGTAAACCCGGAGATCGACCTCGGGCGCCTGCAGAGGATCCTCTACGGCCCCAACGAGCCGGGGAATTTCTATCCGGGCGAGATCGACTTCCTTACGCCTTTTGGCCAGAAGTTCCGCTACAGCGCGCTTCCCGTCGCCGACCAGCGTAAGGTGCGCTCGCTCTTCCACCTCCCCTCAGGCACGCACTCCTTCAAACGCTTCATGGGCGTGTTCAGCTTCGTGTCGGCCCTCGTGTTCTCGAATCCCCAGGTGGACCCCGAGCCCATCATGTGGGACCAGTTCCTGCGCGACGCGCGCTCCTCGAACGTGACCTACGTGGAGATGACCCAGAACTTCAAACGCTATCCCGCCTGGCCCGAGGAGCAGCGCCGGCTCCTTGAGCCCATCGCCGCCCACTGGGGCGTGACCGTGAAGCTGCTCGCCGCCTTCAACCGCATGGGCAACCCCGAGCGCAACCGCGACGCGGCCAACAAGCTCCTGGAGCTTCCTGCCACCGATCTGATCGTGGGCGCGAACCTGCTCGCGGACGAGACCGAACACCCCACGCTCGAGAGAGGCCAGACCGTGTACGCCACGCTCGCCCACGCGCGCGGCCAGGGCCGCACGAATCTGCGGTTCACCCAGCACGCAGGCGAGCTCGGCGATCCCCGCAACGCGCGCGACGCCATCCTGATGGGCTCCGAGCGCCTCGGCCACGCCGTGAAACTCCGCGACGACGCCCTGGCCCTGGAGCTCGCGCGCCGCCGGCGCCTGGCCGTGGAGACGAATCTCGAGAGCAACATCCGACTGGGGATCGTGGCCGACCTACGCGAGCATCCTTTCCTGGATTTCCATCGCCTGGGCCTGCCCGTGAGCCTTTCCACGGACGACGAGGGCATGTTCCGCTCCAATATCATCACCGAGTGTCGTCACGCCCTGGCCGCCACTGATATCCAGTACAGCGAGCTCCGCGAGATCATCGCCGACTCGATCCGCACCTCCTTCGCCGATGAGTCCACCCAGGCCCGCTTGGCTGGCGAGCTGGACGCTTCGCTGGCGCGCTTCGAACGGGAGTGGCAGGCCGCGCACTGAGGCTCTAGGGCGCGGGAGGATTGCACTCCACCTGAGACACGCCGCCCATCGTGGGAGCGGATGCGCCCGAGCCGCCGCTTCGAGAGGAGTGTCCCGTCTGACACTCGATCTAGTCGCGCTCCCACTTGAAGATCGCTGAGGCCAGGGCCAGCAAGAAGGCCCCCGTGAGGGCCAGCGCGAACAGGTGCCCCTGGACCTGGGCCAGGCCCGCCCCGTCGTTCATGATGGCCCGCGAGGCCTTCACCAGGTGGGTGAGCGGGAGCTGCCCGGCCGCGGCGCGCACCCAGCCAGGGGCGCTCTCGAGCGAGAACCAGACCTCCGAGAGAAACATCATGGGCATGGACACGAAGTTCAGGATCCCGTTGGCGAACTCCTCGCTCTGCGTGCGCGAGGCCACAAGCAGGCCGATCGCAATCATGCTCACGGCCCCGAGCGCGAAAGTGAACCCGAGAAGCGCCAAAGAGCCCCGGCATTCGAATCGGTAAATAAGCCAGATCGTGCCGTACACGAAGGCCGCTACGCCCACGAGCAGGAGGATCCGCGACAGGATCTGCGCCGACAGGAACTCGAAGGCTGAAACCGGTGTAGCCCTCAGCCGTTTCAATACGCCGTTCTTCCGGTATCGCACCACCACCCAGCCCACTCCCCAGAGCGCGCTGAACATCAGGTTCATGCCCAATACGCCGGGAAATACCCATTCGACGTACGGGATATCGCGGCCCGACACTGCCTCACGGCTCAGGCCGGCCGCGCTCCCGGCCGCGCCGCCGCCCGAGAGAAGCAGCTTCTCCGCGAAGTAGCCCTTCGGAGAACTCTCGCTGATCCAGTACCTGGGAGGGCTCGCGCCCGGGTCTAGGAGCAGATCCAGGCGATGGTGGCGCACCCGATCGAGGCCCCTCTCCGCAGAGTCCACTACGACGAAGCTCGTGTGTTTCGCGGCCAGGAGCTCCGCGAAGGCGGGGCGGGCGGCCTCCGGTCCGCCCACGATCCCCACCTGGATGAGCTGCGAAGCGCGCCCGCTGAAGATCAGCGCGAACCCCGCGACGATCAGCAGGGGGAACGCGAGATTCCAGCCCAGCGACGAGCGGTCGCGGAAGAACTCCCGGTTCCGCGTGCGCATCATCCAAAGAATCCGCCGCATCATGCGCGCAGGTCCTTCCCCGTGAGCAGGAGGAAGAGATCCTCGAGGTTCCGCGAGCGCACGCTCATGCGCGAAAGGTCAAAGCCCCGCTCGAGCAGCGCGCGCACGGTGGCGCTCACGTCCTCGGTCAGGACTTCCACGCCTTCCCCTGTGTCGAAGGCCTTCCAGGGCAGGCCCGAGAGCGCCGCCGCCCCCGTGGCGCCCGGAAGCACCACCGAGGCGCCGGCGCAGTGTTTGTCGAGCAGTTCGCGGGGCGTGCCCTCGGCGATGATCTTCCCATGATCCATGATCACCAGGCGATCGCAGAGGATCTGCGCCTCCTCCATGTAGTGGGTGGTGAGGATCACGGTTTTCCCCCTTGCCCTCACGCGCTGAACGATATCCCAGAGATGGCGTCGGGCTTGCGGGTCGAGCCCCGTGGTGGGCTCGTCCAGAAACACCAGGTCCGGATCGTTCACGAGGGCCATGGCCAGCAGCAGTCGCTGCTTCTGCCCCCCCGAGATCTTGCGGTTGTCGCGCTCGAGGATATCGTCCAGCCGGCAGAGCGCGATGAGCTCGGCGAGAGGCATGCGC
The DNA here is from genome assembly GCA_020850015.1 of Bdellovibrionales bacterium. Taxonomy (GTDB): domain Bacteria; phylum Bdellovibrionota; class UBA1018; order UBA1018; family JADZFF01; genus JADZFF01. The sequence continues at coordinate 26,023 of JADZFF010000103.1, forward strand.
CTCGTGAACAGGTTCGAGAAGAACTCCAGGGTCTCGCGCACCGAAAGATACAGAGGCAGCTCCGTATTCTGGAACTGCACGCCCACTTCCTCGCGGAACCCCGGGCCCCGCGCCGCGCCCTTGTAGAGAACCTCGCCCGAAGTGGCGCTCAAGATCCCCTCCGCGATTTCGAGCGTGGTGGACTTGCCCGCGCCGTTCGGGCCCAAAAGGCCGAAACACTCGCCCGAACGCACGCTGAAGCTCACGCCGTCCACGGCGCGCACCACCCCAGCCTTTCCCCGGGGCGCGGGATAGATTTTCCGAAGGTCGCGGATCTCAAGCAGCGGCTGCACGCAAGACATCTACCCCAGGGAAAGCGCGGGAGCCAGCGGCTCAGGCCGCTTGGGCGCCGGAGGCCTTGCTGAGATAGCGCTCGAACCGCTCGCGCTCCTCGGGCCAGATCCGGGCGGCGTCGTACACCAGCCCCTCGGCGCTCTCAAGGAGCCCGGCCTTGATCGAGGTGCGGATCAGGGTCTCGTACACGACCTGATCCTGGAGACCTGAGCGGAGCAGCCTCCTCCCCTGGTCGATCGTGCGGGACACCGTCCCGAGCGCGCTGCCGATCAGGAGATCCATGCTGAGATAGTCCGACCCGCGCTGGTGCTCGGGAGGGAAATCCTTAAGGAAACGCTCGGCCTCCTGGTGTTTTCCGTGCTCCACCAGGGAAGTGATGATCCGCCTGAGCACGAGCGTGTGTTTGTTCGCCGTGACCGAGGCTTTCTGGAAGACATCAACGGCCTCCTGAACGCGCTCATTTCCCAGGAAGTGGCGGCCACCCTCGATCAACGCGCGCGAAACGGCTTGCGCCAGGTTCTCGGGCTTGAACTCAAGCCCGGTATAGACCTCGAAGTATCGGCCCACGTGATCGAAGTGGCCCGTCTCCACGGCCAGGCTCACGGCGGCGTCGAGCCGGCGCGGGCTCACGGGGAACCTCTCCAGGAGGACCTTCATCACCTCATAGGCCTCCTCGCAGCGGTACTCCGATCGCAGAAGCTCGAAGAGGCCGGTGAGGCAGCGGTAGTGGATCTCGTTGAAGACCAGGCCGGCGCGGTAGTGCTCCTCGGCGTCGCGGGGCCGCCCTTCCGCGAGATAGGCTTGGGCGAGATAGTAGTACGCCAGCGCGGGGCGCTCCGAATGGATTGTGGCCTCGGTGAAGAGCAGCGTGGCGTTGTCGAACTCCTTGCGCGCGAGCGCCGCCTTTCCGCGCTCGATCCGGGCGATATAGGGGCCCGGGTGCAGCTTCGCCGTCACCGACTGAAACAGGTAGTCGCGCAGACCCTCATGCGTGAAGGGCTTCAGAACGTAGCGGTCCACGTCCTCCTCGGCGGCCTCGGCCACAACAGACTGCGAGGAGTTCACGGTTACGAGCACGAAGAGCCGGTCGCGCCCCTCGGGGTGCAGGCGTTTCAGCAGAGGGGCGAGCCTCAGGCCGCAGGTCCCTGCCAGGTGATAGTCGCAGATCACGATGTGCGGCCGGTGGTCGGCCATGGCCTCCACGGCCGCGGCGAACCCGTTCACGACCTTCAGGTGGGGTGGCCGGGCCCCCAGCTCCTGGAGCACGCGCGTGATGCAGGCCCGGGTGGATGGACCCACATCGGCCACAAGCACCCTGCGGGCACCCAGCCACTCGGCGACGGCCTGCTCTTTAGGATCACGGTCCTGGCGCTGAAACACGGTCGGACACCCCCACCGTTCTCATCGGCGGAACTCCAGGAGCTCAGGAGATGTCAGCGGGTTGGCGGAGCTGGGGGCGGCCGGGGACTTACGACTTGTCGTCGCCCCGGTGCTCCCCCGAGGCGAGGTCCGGATTCTCTTGCCGCACAGCGTCGAAATAACTTTTCAGACCCGCCTGCTCGCGGTCTCCGAGGGGTGGCATCCCCGTCACGCCGTCGTGGGTGGGAAGCGTTCGGCGGAAACCGAGCAGCTTTTTGGAAAGCGTATCGCCCATCGGCCAGTCGCTTCGGCCATGGCAACCCATGCAGGTCTTCACGAACAGTCGCTCGCCCCGCATGCGGCGCGGATCCGAGCGGTTCTTCAGGAACACGCTCGGGAACTGCTGGCGGTAGTTCGCAAGCTCGATCTCCACGAGCCCCGGCACGAAGTAGCTCTCCACCGGAAGCAGCTCCTGCTGCATCTCGCGTGAGCCGGTGTTGGCCACGACCGTCCGGATGGGCCCGCCGTCGGCGATGGCCACTCCGTTGCGTTTCAGCGCGAGCACGATCGGATATTTATTGATGAAAGACCGCGGAAGAATGGATCGTGCGCCCTCGCCGCTCTTGAGCACCACGAGATCGATCTCGAAAGACCGGGCCTCCGGCGAAGCCTCGAGCGCGGGATTGATCAGGTCGGTGATGAGCACGCCCTGCCAGGAGGAGGAATCCTGCTGGGGAGCCGCGCGCCCCTGAATCGCGCTCTGTTTCAAAGCGCGCAGGTCCTCGACCCGGTATTCCCGAAGGGGAACCACGCGCCCGGCCTGACGCACGGAAAGCCGGAGCACGGGCCGCGAGGGCGACTCCTCAGCCCGGGTATCCCCCGAAAACGTGAAGACGAGACCCAGAAGAAGGAGGCTGGCCCCTAACACGGGCCCCTTTCCGAACTTTTCCACTCCTTTATTGTGCACCGAGGGGTGGCGGTCTTGTCAAGAATTGACCTTTTTTGTCAATAATTTGCAGCAGCTCATCCTTGGCTTAGCCTTCTCACCTGTGCTACAGGCAGGGAGTTCCCTAGGATGTTCACTCAACGGAGTGGGCCTCGAGCCCGCTTTTTTTTTGCTTAAAATTCCGAGGATATGAACCTCGCCACTCCCCAAGGCGCCGTGGAGGCTCCATCGATGAATCGCACGAATCAGGACGCGCAAGCCGCCCTTGAATTCGCGCGCGCCGCAGAGGCGGAACTCTGGCACGTGACGTCCCAGGGACTGGCTCCGCTTGGCTACGACGTCGTCGCGGTCGAGGTGATCGCCAGCCGTCAAAAAAAGCTCAGCGTCTACATCGACCGCACCGACGGCGCGGGGGTGGGAATCGAGGACTGCGTGCTGGCCACGAAGGCCCTGGATCCCGTGCTCGACGCCGCCCCCGAGGTCGCGAAGGTTTTCAAGGGCGCCTACGAGCTCGAGGTTTCGTCGCCCGGCCTGGAGCGCCCCCTGCGGCGCCCGGTCGATTTCGAGAAATTTCAGGGAAAGCGGGCCCGCATCCACGTGCTCCGTCCGCTGACTCCGGAGGAAACGGGCAACGCCGCCTACCAGGCGCGCAACCCCCGTCAGAAGAACTACCTGGGTTTCCTCGCGGGGTTCCGCGGGGATTCGGTCCTGCTTCGGGTCGTTCCCGACAGCGGCCCCGCTCCCTCCCTGAAGGGGCGCAAACCCGGAAAATCCGCCCGCAAGGCCGCCGCCGAGAGCGTGCCCGCGGGTGAGGAACTCAGGATCCCCTTCGCGCTCGTGGGCAAAGCCCATCTGGAGCCCGAGTTGGATCCCGACCTCGACGACGAAAGGAAGAAGTGAGCCATGTCCCTGAATCCCACCGAACTCGCGCGAGTGATTGAGGCCGTCGGCAAAGACCGCGGCATCAAGCGGGAGATCATCGTAGGCGCCCTGGAGCAGGCCATGCTGAGCGCCGCCCAGAAGAAGTACGGCGCGAACGCCATCATGGAGGCGCACTACAACACCGACTCGGGCGAGATCGACGTGTTCCTCTTCAAGAAGGTCGTCGATAGCGACGACGCCATGCTCGAGGAGGCCGAGGAGATCAAGATCGAGAACGCCAAGGAGCTCGACCCCGAGGTCCAGATCGGCGACGAGATCGGCATCAAGGTCGAGGCGAGCTTCGGCCGCATCGACGCGCAGACCGCCAAACAGGTGATCTTCCAGAAGGTGCGCGACGCCGAGCGCGAGATCATCTTCAATGAGTACATCACGCGCAAGGGCGAGATCATCACCGGCATCGCCCGCCGCATCGAGCGCGGGAACCTGGTGATCGACCTCGGCAAGACGGACGCCCTCCTGCCCCGCCGCCACATCATCCCCGGCGAGACCTTCCGACCGGGCGATCGCGTGCAGGCCTACCTGATGGACGTGATGCTCTCCACCCGCGGCCCGCAGATCTACCTGAGCCGCACGGTGCCCGAGTACCTCATCAAGCTGTTCGAGATGGAAGTGCCCGAGATGCGCGACGGCATCATCGAGGTGAAGGCCTGCGCCCGTGAGCCGGGGGCGCGCTGCAAGATCGCCGTCATCTCCAAGGACAGCGACATCGATCCGGTGGGCGCATGCGTGGGGATGAAGGGCGTGCGCGTGCAGGCCGTCATCCAGGAGCTCAAGGGCGAGAAGATCGACATCATCCCCTGGAGCGACAACCCCATCGTGTTCGTGCGCTCGGCGCTCGCGCCGGCCGACATCTCGTCGATCCGCGTGGACGAGCGCAACGGCGCCATGGAGATCATGGTCGAGGACGACCAGCTCTCGCTGGCCATCGGCCGCAAGGGTCAGAACGTGCGCCTGGCGGCCCAGCTCACCGGCTGGCGCCTGGACATCATCTCGAAGTCCAAGCTTTCGAAGCGGACGGAGGAGGCGGTGTTCAACCTTCAGCACATCGAGGGCGTGACCGACACCCTGGCGCAGGCCATCTACCAGGCAGGTTATCTGAACCTTAAACAGGTAGCCGACGGCGAGCTGACCGCGCTCATGAAGATTCCGGGCTTCGACAACGAGGAAGCCGCCAAGGGACTCAAGGCGAAGGCCGCGGCCGTGGTGGAAAAGGTGGGCGATCTGCTCGCCGGCCCCGCCAGCGCGGGTGGGCCATCAGACAAGGGATCCTTCACCGCTCAGCCGATGATGCGCGATGCGAAGCAGCTCGCCGAAGAGCGCCTGAAGGAAATGCTGAAGCAAGACGCTGCCAAGTCCACGGGGAATGCCGGCAACGAGGGGGAGTCCCGGTAGGTGAATACTCCGGGAGCTCAGGAGAACACGCGAATGGTCGAAACCAACACGCTGAAGGTCTATGAATTGGCCAAGGAGCTGGAGATGGATTCCCTCTCCCTCCTGGACAAACTCAAAGGCCTGAACATCGCCGTGAAAAACCACATGAGCAGCCTGACGGCGGCGGAGGCTGAGGCCGCCCGCTCGGCCCTCGTGCGCAAGGCCGCGGCCACTCCCGCGAAAAAGACCGCCTCGAAAGCGGTGGTGAAGCGCAGTTCGCCCGCGGGCGCCACTGCGGCCGCTGCGGTCTCGACGGCGAAGGCGGCCCCCGCCGCGCCGGTGAAACCCGCCGCCAAGGCCCCGGTGAAGGCGGCCGCGAAGGCCCCGGTCACGCCGGTGGAGGACGCCAGCAAAGCCTCCTCGACCACGATCATCCGGCGCCGGACGCGCACCGAAGGCGACAAGGAAATCGTCACCACCTCCACGATCCGCATGGAGGAAGGCGTTGCGCCGGGCTCAGAAGAGGCCCAGGCGGCCGCGCCGGCGCCCGTCCAGGAGGCGCCCGCGGCTTCCATTGAAGACCAGGAGACTTTCGAAGCCGAAGATCTGGCCGAAGCCGCCGTGGCCGAGGAGGTCCAGGAACCCGTGGAGATCATCCGGGTGGAGACCACCGCGACGCCCACGGGCGGAACTCGGACGGTGACGACCACCGAGACCGTGAAATCCCCGTCGGCACCGAGACGCTCCCTGCTCAAGACCTCCACTGTCGACGCGCCCAAGAACCTGCTCAAGGTCGTGGCCCGCGCCCCAGAGGAAAAGGCCGGCAGCGGCCGCCCGGGCGCTGGCGGCGTGAAGGTGGGCACCTCCACGACGGACAAGGACGGCTTCAGGACGATCCGGCTCGACAAGAAGAGCCTGGATCAGCTTGCCGAGGAAGAAGCCGCCAAGAAACGCGGCGGCGGCAAGGGCGAGTTCGTCCGCCCCGAGGACGTGCGCTTCGCCGACTACCGGAAGAAGGAGGTCGTATTCCTTCCGAAGAAGAAGCGTATTCCTCCCAACAAGGAATTGCGACGCACCGAGATGACCACTCCAGCCGCGCACAAGCGTTTTGTTGAGATGGAAGGCACGATCACGATCGCCGCCCTGGCCGACGGAATGGGCGTGAAGGCCTCCCAGCTCGTGCGGAAGCTCATGGGCATGGGCCAAACGCTCGGCATGAACGACGTCGTGGACTTCGATACCGCCACTCTGATCGCGGCGGAGTTCCAGTACGAGGTGAAAAACAAGGAATTCAAGGAAAACGCCCTGCTTGAGGTGGCCGCTTCGGTCGACCCTTCGAAGCTGGAGCTGCGCCCGCCGGTCGTGACCATCATGGGTCACGTCGATCACGGCAAGACCTCGCTCCTCGACGCGATCAAGAAGACCAAAGTCGCGGCGGGCGAGGCCGGCGGCATCACCCAGCACGTAGGCGCCTACACCATCGACAAGGACGGCAAGCGCATCACGTTCATCGACACCCCGGGCCACGCCGCCTTCACCTCCATGCGGGCGCGCGGCGCGAACGTCACGGACATCGTGGTGCTCGTCGTAGCCGCCGATGACGGCGTGATGCCTCAGACCCGCGAGGCTCTGGAGCACGCTCGGGCCGCCAAGGTTCCGATCGTCGTGGCGATCAACAAGATCGACAAGCCGCAGGCGAACCCGGAGAAAATCAAGCAGTCGCTCTCCGAGCTCAACCTGCTTCCCGAGGAATGGGGCGGCGACACGATGTTCGTGCCCGTATCCGCCGTCGCGGGCACCAACCTCGACAAGCTGCTCGAGGCGATCCTGCTGAACGCCGAAGTGCTCGACCTCAAGGCCGAACCCGAGGCGCGAGGCAGCGGCGTGGTGCTCGAAGCCCGCCTCGACAAGGGCCGTGGCCCCGTGATGACGGTGCTCGTGAAGAAGGGAACGCTCCGCGTGGGCGACCCCATCGTCGCGGGCGAGTACTCCGGCAAGGTGCGCGCCCTCCACGACTGGACCGGCGCGAACGTGAAAGAGGTGCCCCCGGGCACCGCGGCCGAGGTTCTGGGGCTAGAAGGCGTGCCGAAGGCCGGCGACGCCTTCCACTCCACCGCCACGGACGCCGACGCAAAGACCGTCGCCGATCACCGCCGGGACAAGGTACGTTCCGACGCCGCCGCCCGCTCCGCCGGGAGGCTCAGCATGGACCAGATCCTGGCCAAGCTCAGCGTCGGCACGGTGAAGGAGCTCAAGGTCGTGCTCAAGGCCGACGTGTTCGGCTCGGTCGAGGCCGTTCGCGATTCGCTCGCGAAACTGCCTGCCGACAAGGTGAAGGTGGAAGTGATCCTCTTCGCCACGGGCGGTATCACCGAGAGCGACGTGCTCCTGGCCAGCGCCTCGAAGGCGCTGATCGTGGGCTTCAACGTGCGCCCGGACGGCAAGGCCCTCCAGCTCGCCGAGGCCGAAGGCGTGGAGATCCGGACCTACCGGATCATCTACGAGCTTCTGGACGACGTGAAGAAGGCCATGGCCGGCGTGCTCGACAAGATCCGGACGGAGAAATTCCTGGGCCGCGCGGAAGTGCGCCAGACTTTCGCGGTTCCGAAGATCGGCGTGATCGCGGGCTCGGCCGTCATCGACGGCAAGATCGTGCGCGGCGCGAGCGTGCGCCTGCTACGGAATAGCCAGATCGTGTACGAGGGCAAGATGACCTCTCTGAAGCGGTTCAAGGACGACGCCCGCGAGGTCGCCACCGGATACGAGTGCGGGATCGGGCTCGAGGGCTACAACGACGTGAAGCCGGGCGACGTGATCGAGGCCTTCCAGGTCGAGATGATCGCGCCTGAGCTGAACATCTAGGGCAAGATCAGGTGGACGCCACTCGCAGAGCGCGCGTCGAGGCGCTGATCCTCGAGGAGCTGACCGTGCTCATCCGCCGCGGGATCAAGGACCCGCGGGTGGACGGGGCCTCCGTGACTCGGGTGGAGCTCACCGAGGACGCGCGCCAGGCCACGGTGTACGTCTCCGCGCTGGGCTTCGACGCCCTCCCCGCGGACGACGACACGCTCGCGCGCTGCGTGGAAGGCCTGAGCTCCGCGGCGGGTTTCCTTCGCCGGAAGCTCGGGCCCTCGCTCCAGATCCGGCACATCCCGGAGCTCCTGTTCCGCGCGGACCGCGGGCTTTCGAACACTCTTCGCGTGGAGGAGTTGCTCCGCCAGCTTGAAGCCGAGAAAGCGGGCAGGAAATCCGATCCCGAGGGAGCCTGAGCCCGTGTCCACCGAGCCGGGCGGCGTCCTGCTCGTCGACAAGCCCGAAGGCCTGACCTCCTTCGACGTCGTGGCCCGCGTGAAGGGCGCCTTCCGCGCCGGACAGAAGATTCAGCGCTCGCGCGACCTCCCGAAGTTCGGGCACGGGGGCACGCTCGATCCCTTCGCCACGGGGCTGCTCGTGGTGGCCGTGGGAAGCGGCACCAAGCTCGCGCGTTATTTCCTCGGATCGCGCAAGGAATACCGGTTCACGATGCGGTTCGGCGCCACGAACGCGGCCGGCGACCGCACGGAACCCGTGACCCAGACCACCGACCAGCTTCCCCCTTCCCTGGCGGCGATCCGCGCGGAAGCTGCGGCGCTTGCGGCGTTGAATCCTTACCCGCAGGTGCCGCCCATGCATTCGGCGAAGAAGCGCGACGGGAAGCGGCTCTACGAGCTCGCGCGCGAGGGCATCGAGGTGGATCGCGAAGCCGTGCCCGTTCGCCTGCACCGGCTGGAGATCCAGAGCTATGAGCCGCCCTTGGCCTCGGGCGAGGTGGCCTGCTCGGCGGGCACCTATATCCGCGTGCTGGCGCAGGACCTGGGGCGCCGGCTGGGGAGCCTGGCCCTGCTCGAAGCGCTCAGCCGGACCGCGAGCGGGAGCTTCCGACTGGAGGACGCCCTGCCCCTCGATGAAGTGAGGGAACGCCTCGCCTCCGGGCTCGCTCCCGAAGGGCTTTCCTGCTGGCGCCCGCTCAACACCCTCCTGGCCGGCATGGACTCCGTGGATGCGGAGCTTTCCGAGGCGCGGGACCTCGTGCAGGGTAGGCAGGGCGCCCTCCCCGTCCTGGCCCGGCGGGCCCGGAATCCGGAGGGCGCGGGAGCCGATCTCGGGCCAGATTCACGGATGGCCATCTTCTGCGCGAAACGGCTGATCGCCGTGGCCCACTGCGCGCCCGAGCAGGGTTGGGGCCTGGAGCGGGTGTTCCCGGAAAACCTCCCGGCCTGAGCCCCTAGTCGCGGGAGGAGAGTTTCAGCGGAAAGAGCTTTTCCGCCTTTCCTGCGCTCCACTTCAAGGTCACGACGTCGCCGCGGTCGCCCCGAAGCGCGCGCCCGATCTCCCAAAGATCGAGGTCGCCCGCCGGCACCCCGTTCACCTCGGTGATCCTCATGCTCTCTTTCAGGCCCGCCTGCGCCAACGCGCGGGCCTGGGGCCCCGCGGGACTGAGCGCGGTCACGCGGAGCGCGCGCTCGCCCCTCTCGAAATGAAACGCCAGGCCGATCCCGGCAGGCGCGGCCACGAAGCTCCGCTCGAGCCCCTTGCGGTCGAACCAAAGCCGCCCCGACGCGAAATCCAGCACGAAGGGGCCGCGCCCCAGGAAATCCGCTCCTGCTTTCCATTCCTTGGCATTCGCCCGGTCGATCGGGGCCGCCCCCGCGAGGTCGAGCCCCGAACAGGCCACGCTCGCCTTGCCGGTGCCGGGACCCGCGAGCGTGAATCGGGAAACAGGCGCCCAGGAGAGCTGCGCTTCCTTGCCCTGGATGGTGCAGAGGCTCGACCAGCCATCGCCCCTCGCTGCCGTCTCCACCCAGTACCAGTCGCCCGGGGCCGGCGGCGAGAAGCGGTCCCGGTCCCAAATCCGAATGTGGTTGCCCTCGGCGCCCGGGCGGAACTCCACGGCGTAGCGGTTCAGGAAATCCTGCCCCAGCACGCCGTCGCAGCAGGCGCTCAGGTGTTCGGGGGGAAGGAAAACTTTGGTCTCCGTGAGCACGAAGGCGTCTATTCCCGTGGGGAATCCACCGATCTCCACCACGTCTGCGAAGACGGTGCGGCCCGCGCGTTTCTCGCCCTGCCAGTCCAGCGTCTCGGGCTCACCGAGCTGGCCCACGAGCTGGGCCACGCCCGCGCCCTGGGTCTCGAAGAACGACGGCGAGAGGAGATTGTGCCGGCTCGAGGGATCGATGAGGAACTGGCCGTTCAGCCGGAGACCTCCGATCTCCACCGTGGCGCGGAGGGAGAAGGCCCCGGCCCAACGCCTCGAGGGCGCGCGGGCCAGCAGGAGCGGCTTCGGCTTCTCGGCGCGCGGATCCATCAGCTCGGCCCAGCCGGGGAGCGGCCTGGGCCCGGGCGCCCCGGGCCGGCAGGCCCCGGTTTTCTTGGCGTCCGCCGCCATCTCTTTCCACGCGAAACGCGCGGCCGCGGGCAGGTCCTCGGCGCGCCACGCCCGTTCCTGCCGCCTGACCCAGGCGCGCAGCTGGCGCCGAGCCTCGCGCTCGGCGCTGAGGCCTTCGGGGGCCGAGAGCCGGCGGATCGTGGCCTCGAGCGAAGGCCTGCCGCGGTCCAGGCGCTTGATCCAAAGACTCGCCGCGCGCCGGCCCGCCGACTCCGCGCCCGAGCGGGTGAGAAACCTCTCGTCGAAGGAGACGCCGCAGGGAAACCTCGACTCGGGCAGGTAGCGGCGGCTCCCCAGGCCACGCAGGTGCACACGCGCGGCGACGATCAGGCCGTTCACGCTCACGGCGAACCCTCCGTTTCTCCGCTCCACGGCCGCGAGGCCCACGAGGTCCGCGTCGTGCTCCACGAGCCAGCCCGCCCGGTGGGAGTTCACCGAGCCCGGATCGAGCCTCCATGCCCTCTCGGTGGTGAGGGGAGCGGGATCCAGGATCACCTCGCCTTGCATCGGGATGCGCGGATCTTCGGCGCGGACTTCCGCAGCGAACAGCAGCGCGCCCCAGAGCAGGAATCCAGCCGTCCGGATCATCCGCGCGCCCCTCGAGCCGGCGGGAACTGATCCAATCTCAGCTTCTTCGCCCAGGTCTGGTCGATCCGCACTTTGCAGAAGATCCCCTTGTCGAGGTACCGAAGCGCCTCCACCTGGCCGTGGGCGTGGAGCTGGGCTTCGAGCTTCCCGTTCGAGTACGGAATCAGCACCTCCCAGGTTTCCATGCAGCCCCGGAAGTGCTCCACGATCGCGTCGCGGAGCTTGTCGACATCCGCGGGTATGAGCGCCGAGATCCTGAGCGCGCCGGGCGAGAGCACTCGAAGCGCGTTCACGCCGGCCGGGCCGCGGGCCAGGTCGGCCTTGTTGAGCACCACGAGCCTTGGCGTCTCGTGCACCTCGAGCTCCTTCAGGATCTCTTCCGTGACACGGATCTCGTCGCGCGCCGTGGTCGACGATCCGTCGACGACGTGAAGCAGGAGGTCCGCGTCTTCGAGCTCTTCGAGCGTGGCTCGGAAGGAGGCCACGAGGCCCGTGGGAAGGTTGCGGATGAAGCCCACCGTGTCGATCGCCACGAGGGGCGGATGGCTGAAAGGATCGAGCGTGCGGACGGAGGGGTCGAGCGTGACGAAGAGCTTGTCTTCCGCGACGACGTGGCTCCGGGTGAGCGCGTTGAGGAGCGTGGACTTGCCGGCGTTCGTGTAGCCCACGAGCGCCACCTTAAGCACGTCCTTGCGCGCCGAGCGTCGGATCGCGCGCTCTTTCCCGATCTCAGCGAGCCGCTTCTTGAGCAGCGCCACCCGGCGCGCGATGAGCCGGCGATCCACCTCGATCTGCTTCTCGCCCTGGCCGCGCGAGGCGCCTCCGCCGCCGCCGGCACCCCCGCTGCGCTGGCGGTCGAGGTGGGTCCAGAGGTGCGCGAGGCGCGACTGAAGGTAAAGCAGGCGCGCCAGCTCCACCTGCACCTTGGACTCCTTGGTGCGGGCGTGGCGCGAGAAGATCTCCAGGATCACGCCGTAGCGATCCATCACGGGGCGCTTCACGGCCTTTTCCAGGTTTCGTGCCTGGTTGGGAGAGAGATCGGTGTCCACAACGGCGAGGTCTGCGTCGGCCGCCTCAAGCGCGCGCTCCAATTCCTCCACCTTCCCTTGGCCGATGTAGGTCGCAGGGTGGACTTTGCGCAGGGCCACCATCATCGCCTCGGCGCTCTCCACGTCGGCGGTGTCGAGCAGGCGACGCATCTCGGCCACGGAGGCGTCGTCGAAGCCCACGATCACCGCGCGCGCCTTCACGCCTTCCTTACCCGGGGGCATCAGTGAGCCTTCGAGACCGAACATGTTTCCTTTCGCGCCTTGGAACGCTATCGTCGCGTGGATGCAACATAACACGGATGGAATGTGGGTGAACATCGGCGGCCGCCTGATGGAGCCAGCCGCCGCGTCGGTTCCGGTGCTCGATCGGGGCTTCCTTTACGGCGACAGCCTGTACGAGGTGGCCCGGACTTACGGCGGCGCATTATTTCTTCTCGATGAGCATCTGGAGCGCATGGAGGGCTCGGCCCGCCTGGCCCGCATGGTGCTGAGCCAGCGGCGCGAGGAGTACGCGCAGGAGATGATCCGCACGGTGGAGGCGGTTCGCAAGTCGCCCGGCCGGGGGAACAGCGACGTGTACTGCCGGATCATCGTCACGCGCGGCACGGGGAAGATCGGCTTTTCCCTCAAGAACGTGGAGACCCCCACCCAATACGCCATCATCGCCGAGCCGATCGACCGTTTCCTCCCTCCCGATTTCGAGAAGGGTTCAAGCCTGCGTATCGTGGAGCGCTTCCGGAACGACCGCCGGGCGCTCGATCCCGCGATGAAGTCGGGCAACTACCTCAACAGCCTCCTCGCCTACCTGGAGGCCGTGGCCTCGGGCGACGCCGACGACGCCATCCTCTGCAACGCGCAGGGCTTCGTCACCGAGGGCACCACCTTCAACGTGGGTTACGTGCGCCGAGGGATTCTGGCCACGCCGCCCCTGGACTCCGGGATCCTGGAGGGCCTCACGCGCAGGCACCTGCTCAGGATCGCGCGTGAGCTCGGGATCGAAACCCGCGAGGTGGATTTCCCGAAGGAGCGCCTGCACGAGGCCGACGAGGTGTTCACAGCCAGCACGCTGAAAGAGATCTACCCCGTCACGCGGCTCGACGGCCGGCCGGTCGGGAACGGAAAGGCCGGGCCCGTGACCCGTCGCCTGGCCAAGGCCTTCTCGGCCTGGGCGCGAGCGAGCGTGGGCCGGGCGGCGGGGGCCGCATGAAACCCGCCGGGCCAGGAAACGAAGCGAGCCCGCCCGCCTCGCTGCTCCGTGAGCTCGAGCGCGCCTGCACGGACGCGGCGGCCGCCGGAGGCGCGGTGCTCAGGCGCCACTACGGCCGGCTGCTCCGGATCAATGAAAAGTCCGACGGCACCGGGCTCGTCACGAACGCGGACCTGGGCTCGGAGAACGCGATTCTGCGCAAGCTCAAGAAGGCCCGGCCCGATTTCGGCGTGCTGGCCGAGGAAAGCGGCAAGGCCGCTGGGCGCGGGGGGGAGCCGGAGGGGCGCTGGATCATCGACCCCTTGGACGGCACGAACAACTTCGTCCACGGATTCCCGATGTTCTGCGTCTCGATCGCGGCCGAGTGGCGCGGCACGCTCGTGGCCGGGGTGATCTACCATCCCGTGCTCGACGAGATGTACGTCGGCATCCGTGGCAAGGGCGCGCGAATGAACGGACGCAGGATCCGCGTGTCGAACCGGGGCCGGATCGAGGATGCGCTCCTCACCACGGGATTCACCTACCAGAAGCACAAGTGGCTGAAGGTTGAGATGCGGGCCTTTGAGCATCTGAGCTCGCTCGCTCGCGCCGTGCGGCGCCCCGGAAGCGCGGCCCTCGACCTCGCCTACACCGCGCGTGGGGTCTTCGACGGCTTCTGGGAACGGCGGCTTGCCCCCTGGGACGTGGCCGCCGGAGCCGTGCTCGTGCGAGAAGCCGGGGGCACGGTGAGCGCCTTCGACAGCGGCCCCTTCGATCCCGAAGGCCGCGAGATCCTCGCGGCCAATCGCCTGCTGCATCCCCAGCTCTCGCGCGTGCTCAGCCGGCGCGACTGCCAGGCGCCGTCAGCCGTTTGACCTCTCCGGTTTTTGACAAGCTTCCGCGGGGGCCGATATCCTGAGAGGATCGATGGGGGGCCTTTAGGTGCGATGCGCCGAAAGGCCCGCGATACCCAGGGAGGGGTGTGGCGATGGAATCTTGGATTCGGATATTTTCTGAGTTCACCCCCGAGGCCTTGTTCTTCGAGGCACTCGGGATACTGCTGCTCTGCGCAGCTTACTCGGCCTACTGGGTCGTGGCCAAGAGGCGTGTCGGCGTGGCCTACCAGGCGATGCCTCCCGGCGTGGTTCGCGGCTACCTGAATCAGCTGATCGTGGACGCCGAAGGCCTGCGCTCGCAGCTCTTCGGGCTGCTGACGGACACGGGCGCGGGCGCTGCGCGGGTGCCGGTCGGCGTTTCGGTCTCGCCCGCGTCGGACAAGGCCGCCCCCGCCGACCCCGACATCGCCAAGCGTCTCCAGGCGCTGGAGCAGAAGCTCGCTGAGCAAAACCTCGCCATGAGCTCGCTCATGACCGACAAGGCCAAGTTGGAGGCGGAGCTCGCGGCCGCGAAAACGAAGCAGGCGGCGGCGGGCCCGGCCGCGGCGGCCACGGACAACGGCGAGAACGACAAGCTCAAGAAGAAAATCCAGGAACTTGAGGAGCGTTTGGCGGAGTACTCCGTGATCGAAGACGACCTGGCCAACCTGAAGCGCATGCAGCAGGAGAACTCGCAGCTCAAGGCGCAGCTCTCGCTGAAGGCCGGCGGCGCGGCACTCGGCGCTGCGGCGGTCGTAGCTGCCGCGGCTCCGGAGGTTGCGGCCGCGCCCGCCCCCGCGGCTCCGGCGCCGAAGCTCACAGAAACGAACTCCGACGGCGTCGCGCCCGAGCCCTCGGCCCAGGCCGATGCATTTGAGGGGCTGGTGGACGAGGTGGAGAAATCCCTGGGGGCGCCCGCCTCGGGCGCATCAAGCCAGGATGTCACGGCCGCGATCATGCAGCCCCAGGCGCCCGCCTCCGAGGCCAGCGAGGCCGCCGCGCCCGCGGCGCCTCCGGCGAACGAACCCGCCGCGGGCGGTGAAACCCCCACACCGTTGGAAGGAATGGGCAAAGGCGATGAAGATCTTCTGGCAGAGTTCGAGAAAATGCTCAACTCCTGAGCGGGCGGCCGCTCTGCTCTTCGCCTTCGCGGTGAGCGTCGCGGCCGTACCCGCGCCCGCGCTGGCGTCTACTCCTCTCGGCGAGATCCGAGAGGACCTCGCCGACCGCGAAGGCCGCGACTTCACGAAGCTCCTCGTCACCTGGAAGCGCCGCTACGGAACCGCGGCCGTTCCGCATCTTCTGAAGATCGCGCGCGATCGCACCGCGCCCGATCCCGATCGTTACATCTCCACGCTTGCGGTGGCCCGGCTCGGCGGCGGCGCCACGGCCGAGTGGTTGGCCCCGCTCCTCAAGGACGGCTCCTGGATGGTCCGCATGGCCGCGCTCCGCGCTCTCACGGTGCTCCGCGAGCAGCGCACGGCGCCCCTCGTGCTCGCCCTGCTGCGCGATCCCGCGCTGGTCGTCCGCCGCGAGGCCGCGGAGGCCGTTGCGGTGCTGAAGCCGGCCGGATCGGCCGAGGCGCTGCTTGAGTCCCTGAAGGATCACGGAAACTACCGCAACGGCAAAGCGCAGTGGGTACCCCAGCGAGCGCTCGACGCTCTCACCCAGGTCGGAGCGCCTCGCGCGATGCTCCCCGCGCTCGCTTTTCTTCTTGATCGCCACAAGGATCCTGATCTCCAGCGAGCCACGGTCCGCGCGCTCGATCGCCTCTCCGGAGAGCCGGATCGCGCCCCGGCTTCGACGAAGGACCTGGCCGAGCGCGTGAAACGCTGGAAGGACCAGCTCACGAAGCCGAGCGCGGGCCGCGAGGCGGCCGGCGCCGCGCGCGGGCCCAGGGGCGCCGGTACTCCTCCGACGGGCTAGAGCTGGCCCGGAGCTAAGCGAGCCTTCATATTTCGGGTCCGCCCTGACCCAGGGGAATCCGCCCTGTTCCCGGTCACATGCTGTGGGCTCATCCTCGCTGAGCCGCGTGCTGGAACGAAAGGGAGCCGGTGAATTCATGAATGGCCGAAGAAAGTCCGGCATTTCCCGCGCAACCTTACGAGCCATCCTCGTCCTGATCGCGCTTCAGGCCGTGCTCCCGCCGGCTCGGGCCGGCGACGACTACTTCCCAGACCCGCAGATGGACCGCGCCATGGAGCTGCTTCGCCCGCCCAAATCGCGATGCCGAGGCGAGGCCTCGTTTGCGGCCCCGCGGAACCTGTTTCCGCCGGGCTCCGAGTGCCATGCCCTGGGCAAGAACTGGGAGGCGCTGCGGCCCACCGACCGCTTCTGCGAGCGCGACTCGGACTGCGTGCTTGCGAGGGGCACGTGCTTCGAGGCCGCGCTCTCGAAGCGGGCCGCGCGCGACCCACGCTGGTCGAAACCCCCTTGCCCGGATCCCGAGGGCGGCATGTGCCCGCCCTCGCCGGAGTCGCGGGCGACCTGCCTTCAGGGATGCTGCGTGGCTGTCCGCAGCCCGGAATCTTGAGCTGGGCTAGCTCTTCATCCCCGACGCATCGAAGTAGACCTCGTTCCGCGTGATGATCCGGTCGCGCAGGAGCACGAGGTCCATGCCCTGCGTGCGCAGATTCTTGCCAGCAGCGAGCGGGATCTCAGCGTCCCACTTCACCACGAACCCCTCCATCACGGGGAAGATGAGGTTCATGCTCCAGCGCCAGTCCGGGTTCTTCGCGAGCAGCTTCTGGAAGTAGGGCAGGATCTGCGCATGGCCGCGCAGGCCCCCGGGGTTCGCGGGATCCTGGTAGTAGGCCGAGGGATCGTAGAATTTGATGAGCTCGTCCGGGCGGTTGCCGCTCCAGGCGGCGAGCCAACGCTTACAGAAGTCCTTGAGCGATTCTTGAGACATGAGCCCTCAGTTTAGCCGCTTAGAATGCAGCTTTCCACTCGGGTTCCTTAAACCCCAGAAGCCCCGCGCCACCGTGCAGAAGCAGGAAGGGCCGCTTGACGAGCTTGCCGTGGCGGGCCAGGAGCGCCAGCGCTTCGGCCTCGCTCATCTGCGGGAGCTTCGCGCCGATCTGCAGCTCCCGGTAGACCTGCCCCGAGGTGTTGAACAGCTTTCGAAGCTCCCCGCTCTGAGCCTTGAGCATCGCCTTGAGCTCGGCCAAAGACGGGGGCTGCTCGGTCACGTCGACCGAGGTGAAGTCCACCTTGCGGGCGGCAAGGAACTTCAGCGCCCGGCGGCAGGTGTCGCACTTGGGATACTGGTAGATCTTGAGCGGCATGCGCCTCAAACCCTAGCTGAAACTCAATACCGAAGCCACCGCCAGGCTCCGGCTCAGCACCTGGTTCTGGTGCCCCGGATGTATGAACAGAACCTTCGCATCCCGGTACGCCCGCTGAAATGAAAGGGCGCTGGCCATGGCCTGGCGGCCCGGCGTCGACTCCAGGATGGGAATTAGACCGAGAATTCGCGCCTTCTGCCTCACGACCAGAGGGACGTGCGCCCCTCCCCGAGTGCGGTACTGCGCGATCTCGGCGCCGGGCCCCTCATCCGCCAGGGAAAGCGGTACTCGAATCTGTGCGAAGAGGAATCGCGTCAGTTCGCTGAGGGCGTCCAGGGGACGGCCCGCCAGGTGGCTGGCTTCACCTTGGTCTTCCAGAAAGACCACCGGCCTCTTCTCATTGCCGATCGTCCGAAGGACGCGAATCAGAAAAATCGACTCGAATGCGCTCAGAAGGCCCCGGAGAGTGGGCGTGGATACCCGCGTTCGTCGGGCGAGCGACGTGAGATCCAGAGGTTCGCCCTGATTCACGGCCAGGCTCACGAGCACGTTCCGAAGCGTGGAGTAAGGGAGACGCGTGGCGAGGACCAGTCTCAGGTCGCGATCGAGAATGGTCTCCAGCTGCGACTCAAAGCGCTGCGCCCTCAGCGCAGCTGAACGTACGAAGCAGGCACCCGGAAGACCACCGGTGGCGAGGTAGCGGCTGACCCGTAGTGCGCCGTCGCCTGCGGGCCCTTTCTCGAGGAAGTTCCAGTTTCCACGCATTGCATCAAAGAGAGAGCCCCGAAGGGGGCGACGATCCATTTCCGACTGGGACAGGGGGAGAAGTTCTAGGTGCACGATCCTTCCCGTGAGGGACTCCCGGATCGCCTTTCTCGAAGTGAACCTGACCGATCCCGAGAGTAGAAACTGCCCGGGTCGGCGATTCCTGCGTACCTGCTCCTTCAGCGCGGGAAAAAGGTCCGGGGCGAGTTGAGCCTCGTCGATCGCGAAAGGGAACTTCGTTGCGTCATTCAAGAAAGCCGTAGGATCCGCCTCGACTCTCATCAGATCGGCCCTGAGGTCCAGAGTCACGTAGTCCTTGCTGAGCTTCGAGATCAGCGTGGTCTTGCCCACCTGACGATGACCAAACACGCCGACGATCGGGCTAAAGCTCAGAAGCTTCGTTAGCCAGGGTTCTGCATGCCGGATGCGATCATGAGGCATGGGTGCAGGATCTCATACCCCTGTAAATTTGGAAAGGTACATGTCCGAATTTACCTCTATGGATCCAGAGGAGCTTCAGCCCTACGAAACCCAATTCAAGTGGAGCCATGGAAGCATGTGCGGGGCCAGGCTTCCATGGGCGGTGTGGTTGGCCTAGCCCTGATGGGCCGGCGCCCCCCCGCTCAGAACCCCGACTGCTCGAGCTCCCTGCGCGTCTTCTCTTCCTCGAGCCTGGCCATCTTCAGGCGGATGTAGATGATCCGGCCCACGCGATACAGCATGGTGTTCTCGTCGTAGGAATCCGTGGGCACGGGACGCCAGCCCTCGAGCACGTCCTGCTGCACCATCTGCTCCTTGATCACGGAAACCTTCACGGACTGCTGACCGTTGTAGAAGCCCTTCTCCACGTTCACCTTGAAGCGGAACTGCGCCTTCAGGTAGGTCGAGGCGCCCGCGAAGGAGTCCACGAAGTTCTTCTGCGCGGTGTTGTCGTTCCACTTCGTGAGGATGGACCCGGCCTCGCGATTGGAAACATCGAGCGGATAGCTCTTGAGTGAGTCGAGCACGCTCTGCCAGGCAGTGTTGAAGTCCGTGAGGAAAATCTTGGAGAAGGTGCGCTCAGTATCGCCGCCCACGCTCTTGATGTACGCGCCCATGCAGCCGCCCGTTCCGAGGAGCAGCATGGCGCAAAATCCCAGTACGGAGAGGCGCGAGCGCATCCCCCCCATTGTCCCGGTCCGGCCCGGATGCGTCAATGCAGGTCGCTCTGAGTCCGCGCGAAACGGGCCAATCGCTCCCAGACGCGCACCCCGTCCACCCGATCGGCGTCAAAACCCGCACCGAAGTCGAGCGTCAGGTGCGACACCTGCGCCGGCTTGGACGTGAGCACTCCCGGCTGAGCCGTTGGAACCTCCACGCGGCCCGCGCCGGGCAGCACCAGGATTTTCCAGAGCGGGCGCCGGGCCTGCCCTTCCACCTCCTCGAACACCGCGCCGGCCACGCCGGTAGCGGGCGCCTCGAGCACGATGCGCTCGGGCAGCGGCCCGGGGGGCATGGGCGGCGGCGCCGCGAGGTAGGCCCCAGGGCGCACTTCGGCGCCGGGGTTCTTCGACACGATTCCCGTCACGCGGTCGGAGCCGCTCTAAGCCACGGTCACCACGTGCTCGGTGCCCATCGCGGGAGCGGGGGTGACGAGCTGCACGCTCTTCAACCCCGCCGGGTTCTCGTGGTTCATCGCGGCCTTGAGATCGGTCGGGATCAGCGTGCGCCGAGACCCGTCCAGATCCGTCATCGCCACCACGAGCACGTCCGCGGCGAAGGGCGGCTGGCTCGGGCTCACCCGATGCCGGCTTCGCAGATCCGTCGTGCCGGAAAAATTCAGCACGCGCCCTTCCTCGGCGGTGAACTCCGCGCTCATGCCGAGGCGCCTGAAGCGAAGCTGATTCAGAAGGTCCACCGTGAATTTGCCGCTCTGGTAGGCCAGCAGGAGGTCGGAAACGGCCGCCTCGCCTTGCACCCCCACGAGCTTGAGGCGCGCGCCCCGCTCCAGCGGCAGGCGCCAGGTTTCCTTGTTCACCGACACCGGCCCCATGGGCGTGTACACCGTCTGCCTCGGCATCACGACGTTCGAGGGGATCTCGCGGGGGCCGAGGATGTCGACCGAGTCCTTCAGGGGCGAAATGAAGTCAGCCTGGCGGAAGTGCAATAGGTTCGAGGCGCTGACGGGACGAAAGACCGCGCCCGCGGACACGGAACCGAAGGCCGGAGCCTTCCAGCCTCCGAGCTGCCCGCGCACGACGGCGGGCGAGGCCCCCTCCCCGAGGGCACGCAGTTGGATCGTAAGCCTGCCCGTCCTCACTCCGACGACGGTAACGGCCGTGTAGCCCTCGCGCGAGGCCGTGATCTGCGTGGGGCCACCGGCGCCCAGAGTGGTGATATCCACCCGCGCGTCCGTGAGCGGCTGCGCCGTGAGCTCGTCGACCGCCCTGACGGAAAGCTCCCGGGACTCCTGCGGCTCCAAGCTGAACCCAAGCGAGGCGGCGTCGGCCTTTCCGGCGGCCGCGAGGGCCGCGCCCAGGAAAACCAGCGCCAGGTGGGCCCAGAAAAGGCCCTGCTTCCGCCCCGATCCCCCTCGATAGCTCATGCGATTCCCCCTCCGTGAGTGTTGGCTAGGAGGGTACTGAAACGGCGTTGAGCTTGTCAAACCGGCATGGCAAGTTGAACTCACCGTGGATGTCGCAGAAATCGTGAATCGTGTGCTGAAAAACGAGGGGGAGGCCATCCTCGCCTGCTCGGAACGCCTGAGGCGGGAGCCGGCGCGCGCGGCCTTGCTCAAGAGCGTGGGCCTGCTTCGCGCAGCGCTCGACGCCGGCGGGAAGATCATCGTCACGGGCATCGGCAAGTCGGGCAAGGTAGGGCAGAAGATCGCCGCCACGCTTTCGAGCACGGGAAGCCTCGCCGTTTTTCTGCACCCCACCGAGGGCCTTCACGGCGACCTGGGCATCGTGCAGACCAGCGACTGCATCCTGGCCCTGAGCCATTCCGGAACGACGGAGGAGCTGGTGCGGCTCTTCCCGGCCTTCCGCTCGCGGGGCACGCCCATAGTAGGAGTGGGCGGCAACCCGGAATCGCCGCTTTCCCGCGGCTGCGACGCCTGGATCGACGCGCGGATCTCCGAGGAAGCCTCGCCCGGAAACCTCGCGCCCACCACGAGCACGACGCTCGCCCTCGCCATCGGCGACGCCCTGGCCGTGGCGCTCATGGAGCTTCGCGGATTCAACGCCGACGCCTTCGCGCGAAACCATCCGGGAGGAGCGCTGGGCAAGCGGCTCAACCTCAAGGTCTCGGATCTCATGCATGCCCCCTCCGAAGTGGGGCAGCTGCCACCCACGGCCAACATGGACGCCGTCGTGGTGGAATCCACCCGCAAGAAACTCGGCGCGGTGGTGATCATGGACGGCGGCCGCTGGGTGGGCATGATCACGGACGGCGACATCCGCCGTGCCCTCCAGGCCCGCGAGAAATTCTTCACGCTCAAGGCAGAGGAAGTGATGACTCGCAAGCCAGTGACGGTAACGCCTGATCTTCTCGCTTACGACGCCCTGCGCATCATGGAAAACCGCGAGAGCCAGATCAGCGTACTGCTTGTGGTCGACGCCGCCGGGAAGTGGCAGGGGCTGCTCCGCCTTCATGACATCGCCCGAAACCTCTGATCCGAAGTCGCCTGAAGAGGGCTGCCCCCGCTGCGGCGGACCTCTCGCCCTTCGGCCGGTGCGCGCGCAGCCCGTGCTGCTTCAGGCGATCTTCGGCGGCAGCTTTCTGGCGTTTCTCGGATTTTCCTCTTGGGGCAGCCTGCCCCGGGAAGCCGCGTGGATCTGGACGGCGGCGCAGGTGGCCCTGGGCGTAGCGCTCGCGCGCGCGCGCATGATCGCGAAACGCAGAGTTTCCCGTTGCTTGCGCTGTGACACAGCCTTACGATGAGTTCTGGTTTTTACCTGTAGTTTCATCCAATCACCCGCACGGGGAGGCATCGTGAATTCGAAAGCAACCGTTCTCTCGTTGGTCGGCATCGCGGTTTTGTCGGCCGCGCTTGCCGCCTGCACCGAAGGCTCCGCGAAAGTGAAGCCGAACCTGGTTTACAAAGCCGCCCCGTCCGCCGACGTCGTGGCCAAGATCAACGGCCAGACCATCACCATGGAAGACCTCGTGGGCGACGAGAAGGTCGCCTACTTCGATCTCGAGAAGAAGCTTTTCGAGTTCAAGATGGCGCGGCTGAAAGCCGTCATGGTCGACCGCCTGGTGGGCTCCGAGGCCAAGGGCAAGAGCATGAGCACCGCGGAGTACGTGGAGAAACACGTCACGAAGGGCAAACTCAAGGTCTCGGACAAGGAGTACAACGACTTCGTGAAGGAGAAGCGCATCCCCGAGAGCTCCATCAACCCCTCCCTTAAGGAGCGGATCATGGCGTACCTCGAAGAGAACAAGCGCGAGGAGGTGGTCGACGCCTACGTGGCCAAGATCACGAAGTCGAACCCGGTGGAGGTTTACTTCACGAAGCCGAAGATGGACATCAAGGTCGAGATCGGCAACGCACCCACTATGGGCGGCGACAAAGCCCCTGTGACGATCGTGGAGTTCTCCGACTTCCAATGCCCTTTCTGCTCGCGTGGCGCGACCACGATGCATGAGGTGGCCAAGAAGTACGGCAGCAAGGTGAAGATCGCCTTCAAGCACTTCCCCCTGCCCATGCACCGCGAAGCCAAGCCGGCTTCCGAGGCCTCCATGTGCGTGAACGAGCAGGACTCCAAGAAGTTCTGGAAGTTCCACGACCTCGTGTTCGAGAACCAGAAGGCCTTGGACGACGCCTCGCTCGAGAAATATGCCCAGCAGGTCGGCGCGGACATGAAGAAGTTCAAGGAGTGCTACGGCTCGAAGAAGTACGCGAAGACCGTGGATGAGGACATGGCCTACGGCGAGAAGCTCGGCGTTCGCTCCACCCCGACCTTCTTCGTGAACGGCGAGCTCGTAAGCGGCGCGGTGCCGATCGAGCAGTTCTCCGAGGTCATCGACTCGGTGCTCGAAGACAGTTGATCATCTAGTTCAGATTCAAGAGAAAGGCCCACCCAGGGAAACCGGGGTGGGCCTTTCTCATTTCGGCACCCGGCAACGGGCAACCGTTACCCGCACCGGTACCCCGTACCAGTACCTGTTGCCTGGCTGCCAGGGTGCCCGTCCCAGTTCACGGGCGGCAGAGTTTGTAGAGGTGCGCTCCAAGCTTGTCAGCGGTAACTACCGCCGTTCCGAGTGCCTCAGGTTCCAGCGCAATCACGGATTGGACCTCCCGGCACGAGGCTAAGGCGATGGAGTAGAATCTGAGTCTATCCTTGGCCGACGCCTTCGCCGAGCCTTCCCCAAGATTGAGGCAAATGCTCGATGCCGCCCTTAGGAGCTGATCCTTGAGGTGATGCGGCAGGCGCACCTGCCTGCACTCTCGGTAGAAAACCAGGGCCAAGTCATACGTCCGGAAACCACGAATCATAGAAACCTCCTTGGGTTGGTTTTGAAAAACTCACGGGTCCTGCCCTGGCGAGACCCGTGAGTTTTTCAAAACCAACCCAAGGAGAGCGCTCAATGATCAAAGGTTTCCGGACGTATGACTTGGCCCTGGAGCTTTACCGTGGCTGCGAAAAGGTATCCGCGCCGCATCACCTCAAGGATCAGCTCCTGAGGGCTTCACTCAGCGTGGTGCTCAACACTGCGGAAGGATCGGCGAAACCGACGGCCAAGGAACGGAGGCGCATGTACTCCATCGCCTTGGCGTCGTGCCGGGAGACCCAGGCCCTGATTCAGATCCTGAACAGGAAGGAACTCTGGGAAGTGGCCCACCGCACGGGCGGGTGCCTGTACCGGTTGGTGCATGGACGCGCTCTATCACTCGGACTCGCCGATGGTGGGAGTGCGGTTTTAAGGGAGCTACCAGACGATTCCGGCCCCGAGGATAAACCCCGACACCACGACTGCTGAGCCCCCCTTCACCTGGTACCTGACGTGAAGGTAGAAACGATGTGGGCTCTCTGGTCGACCAAAGAGGTACTGCAGGGAAAGGTCGCCTCCGGCCGCAAACTTACCCAATTCAACGTCGTCGTCAGAGTTGTAGGCGTGAATCCCAATCCCCACGCCCGCGCCTACGATCCAGGCCGGCGAGAGCGCCACGCGAGCGAAGGGGCCAATGATCTGCTGCATGAAGGAGTCGCCCGTCGGAACTTCGCCCTTGCGCCACGCATCGAATCCCACGTCGACACGCACGCCCAACGTCCAGTGTCGGCCAGGCATCGTCCAGTGCACAGCAAGCGTGGACGCCCCACTCAATTGCGAATGCCCGCTCTCGCTCGGCGCTACGAAGGCCCCTGAATGACTCCGCGACCCGAACCCGAGCTGGTAGTCGAAGTAGTAGTCCTCCGGGAATGTCTCCGCTTGTGCAGGCCGCGTGAACGCGGTCGCCAGGAGCAGCACTGAAACCGCTGTGTGAAAGGTCCATCGAGTCAGCCAAGTCATCTAGCTATGCTCACAGGTCATGGGTGATGCGGTCAACGACCTCGTCCATTAGAGACCAGCCCAACTAACGCGGCCCACCCAAAAACAGAACCCGGCAACGGGCAACCGTTACCCGAACCGGTAACCCGTATCGGTACCCGTTGCCGGAGTGCCCGATTGCCGGTCCCCGTTCACCGCCCCGCTCCCCAGTGTTATGCTCCGCCCATGACCACCCCCACCGCCCCCCGCCCCGCCGCCCCCTGGATCCTCACCTTGATCTTCGCCATCCTGGGCGGCCTGCTCTCGAGCTACTCCGCCCCGAAGGCCATCGCCTGGTACTTCGAGCCTCCCACCGAGATCGGCATCAACTGCCGCCCCGCCACCGAGTGGGCCATGGAGAAGCTCGTGTACGCGCAGGCGGGCGGAATCCTCCTGGGTGGGATCATCGGGCTCGCCCTCGTGATGATGATCCGGAGCAGGCGCCGGGCAGCCGCATGAACCTTCAGGCCACCTTCGTGCTGCAGGCGCTGGGAGCTTCCGCTCGGGCCTCGGGCCGGAGCGAGGCCCTCGTCTTCTCAGGGGTCACCTCGGACTCGCGGAAAGCCGGGCCAGGCCTACTCTTCGTGGCCGTGCCGGGCGAGAAATTCGACGGTCATGCCTTCATCCCCCAGGCGCTCGCCGCGGGCGCGGGCGGCGTGATCTGCCGCAAGGGTACCCCGAGGGCGGCGGGCTCCGCGCTCTTCATCGAGGTCGACGATACGATCGAGGCCTACAGGACGCTGGCCGCCGCCTGGCGCGCGCGATTCAAGATCCCGTTGCTGGCCGTGGCGGGCAGCGTGGGAAAAACCACCACGAAGGAATTCCTGGCAGCCCTGATGCGCGGAAAGCACAAGAAGGTGCTCAAAACCGAAGGAAGCCAGAACGGGTTCCTGGGCGTGGCGATGACGCTCCTTGAGCTCCGGCCCCATCACGGCGCGGCCGTGGTGGAGATCGGCATCGACGAGCCGGGCGCGATGATTCGCCACCTCGAGGTGGTGCGGCCCACGAGCTGCGTGCTGACCGCGATCGGGCCGGAGCACCTGGAGAAACTCAAGGACCTCGACACCGTGGCCCGAGAGGAAGGCCTCGCATTCGACTTCACCGCCCGCGCGGGTGGTGCGGTGGCCGTGAACCTCGACGATCCTTGGATCGCGCCTTGGGCGGAGAAGCTCCAGCGCGAGCCTTACCGCGCGCGCGCGCTTCTGGGATTCAAGCTCGGACCCGAGGAGGCGGGCGCCCTGAGAAGCCAACCGAACATGCGCACGCTCGTCGGCATCCCGCTCAGCCCCGAGCGCATGCGCCTCGGTGGGACCGCCCTCCCGGGCAAGGGTGAAACCCTGCGCTGCCCGCTCCCGGGCAGCCACAACCAACGCAACCTCCTCGCAGCGCTCGCGCTCGCGATGCTCGAGGGGCTTACGCCGCGCGAGGCCCGCCGAGGCCTCGAATCCTTCGAAGGCGCGGGCGGGCGCACTCAGGTACTGAAGGGAAAACGCGGCCTGCATCTCCTGGCCGACCACTACAACGCCAATCCCACCTCGGTTGAAGCGGCCCTCAAGCTGCTCGCGAACCTGAAGCAGAGCAAGCAGGCCAGTTCCTGGGCCTGCCTCGGCGACATGCTCGAGCTCGGCCCTGGCGAGGAGCGTTTCCACCGCGAGCTCGGGCCCGCGCTCGAGCGGAGCGGCGTGCGCGGCGTGTTCCTCTACGGGCCTCGGATGGCGCATCTGCTGGACGAACTCCGCCACCGCCGCTTCACGGGGATCGTGGAGCACTATGAGTCGCACGGAGCCCTGGCGGCGCGGATCGGGGCGCTCGCGCGAAAAGGGGACTGGGTGCTGATCAAGGGCTCGCGCGGCATGAAGATGGAAAAGGTGCTTGAGTCGCTGAAATAGGGTATTTTCCGAAGCCGATGCGCACGCTCAGGGCAGACGAATCCGGACTGGCCGAAGCCGTGTCGCTGCTGCGCGCGGGCGATCTTGTGGCGATTCCGACGGAAACCGTCTACGGCCTCGCGGGCGACGGCAGGAGCGCCGATGCGGTGGCCCGGATTTTCGCCGCCAAGCAGCGCCCGACCTTCGATCCCCTGATTCTGCACCTTCCCGCGTCCTGGAAAACGGATTTCGAATCCCGCTCCGTCGTCGATCTCCAGGGGCTGCATCCCACGGACGCGAACCTCGCCCGCGCCCTCGCCGCGAAGTTCTGGCCTGGCCCGCTCACCCTGGTCCTCCCGCGCCATCCTTCGGTTCCCGATCTCGTGACGAGCGGGCTCGACTCGGTGGCGGTGCGGGTACCCGCGCACCCGACCGCGCAGGAACTTCTCGAGCGCTTCGGGGGCCCTCTTGCCGCCCCGAGCGCAAACCGCTTCGGCCGCATCAGCCCCACGCATGCGGCGCACGTGATTCAGGAACTCTCGGGCCGCGCGGCCGCGGTGATCGACGGCGGCCCTTGCGCGATCGGGCTTGAGTCCACCGTGATCCGCCCCACCGGGCGGGCGGGGGAGTGGCAGCTGCTCAGGCCGGGGGCGCTGCCGCGCGAGGCGATCGAGGCATTGCTGGGCGCGCCGCTCATCGAACCGCCCCCTTCGGGGCGATCTTCGCCAGGTCTGGCGCAGCCCTCGCCGGGCCTGATCGAAACCCACTACGCTCCCTCCAAGCCTCTTGAGCTTTTGGTCGGCGCGGGCGCTCACGACTGGGCCTGCGCTCTTGCGGATCACGAAGGAGCGGCCCTTCTTTTCTTCAGCGACGCCTCCCGGGACCGCGCCCTCGCCGGAGCCGAAATCACCCGCCCCTGCCGCGTACTAAGCCCCACGGGCTCCGACGTCGAGGCGGCGCGCAACCTGTTCTCGGCCCTTCGCGAGCTCGACGCATCTCCGGCCCCCTCGCTCCTCGCGGAGCTGCCTCTCGGCACTCAGGGCCTCATCCCAGCGATCCGCGACCGGCTGGAACGCGCGGGTTGCCGCTATCCCACCTCAACTGGAGGAACTCCCTGATGAAGTCCCTGCGCTCGGCCCTCCCGCTGCTCGTTCTGCTCATTGTGCTCTTTTTTACCCGACTCGCTCCGCCCGCCCTGGGCGCGGGCTACTCGCCCGAGACCGCGAGCGTGGAGCTCCATGCCCACCTTTTCATGAAAGAGGGGATGCCGCTCTTCGTCCGGGGCGAGTTTTTCGGGGAGCTGGGGGCCAGCTCTTGGAAGGACCGCTTCTCTTCCATGGCCACGCCCGAGCTCCTGCGCGATTCCGGAATCGGCGTCCTGGTGGTCTCTCTTTACGCGCATCCGCTCATGGTGCTCGATCTCCGCGATTCCGTGCGCCGCCAGATCAAGCTCGCGAACCAACTCCTCCGCGACCACCCGGAGTGGGTCATGCCCCGCGACGGCGCCGAGGCGCTTGAGGCCTTCAGGAAGGGCAAACGCATCCTGATCCTCGCCCTGGAAGGCGCGGCCGGTGTGCTCGAGACGGACGGCGACCTGCGGGAGTTCATCGACCGCGAAGGCATCCGCATCGTCACGCTCCTGCACCTCACGGACGATCGTTTCGGCGGAGTGGCCTTCCTGCGCGGCCTCATGAGCCTGGCTTCGCCCTGGGCATGGGTCCGCACCCTGTTCGACGGCCCGGGGCCTGACGGCACACGTGTGAACGACCGCGGCCTCACCCAGGACGGCGAAGGGCTCGCGAAGAAGCTCATGGATCGCGGCGTGTGGATCGACCTCGCCCACTCGTCGGATCTGGCGCAGGCCCGGCTCGCTGAGCTTCACGCCGAGCGTGGCCTGCCTCACCTCGTCACCCACACGGCCCTCCGAAGCCATCTGGGCGCGGAGCGTGGGATATCGGACGCCCAGCTTCGCGCCTTGGGCTCGTCGGGCGGCGCGCTCGGCCTGATGCCGAGCCCCGAGTTGTACCGCGCCACCCCCGGACTGAAAGAGGGCTGCACGGGAGGCGTGCACTCGCTCGCGCGCCAACACGCCGAGGCCGCCGCCGCCGCGGGTCCGGAGGCCGTGAGCCTCGGCACCGACTACACCGGCGGCATCCCTCACCTTCCCCCGAGCCCCTGCCCCACGGGAACGACTTTGGATACCGAGGGCTTCTGGAACATCGGGCAGGCGGCCGAGGTCTGGCGCTCGCTTCAGGCGGCGGGCGCGCCCGTGCCTCAGCGGCTCGGGAGCACGGCCGAGAAATTCCTCACGACCTGGGCCCGCGTGGGCGCGAAGGCCCAGCCGCCGCGCGACTAGGCCCTGAGCTAGGCCTTTCCGCCGAGCTCGACGAATACCCTCACCATCTCGGAATGCAACTGCCCGATGCGCTCCTCGAGCTCGGCATCCGTCCACGCCCCGGTGCCCCTGACAGGCTCCATGTACCTCATCCGGATCGTGCCGGGCCGCATGAGCCAGGAACCGCGAGGCATGAGCTCGAAAGCCCCCTGCACCACCACCGGATGGATGGGAATGTCTCCGCGACGCGCGATCTGGAATGCCCCCTTCTTGAAGGGCGCGAACCGGCCGTTGCGCGTGCGCGTGCCCTCAGGCGCGAGAATGAGTGAACGCTTTTCCGCCACCACCCGTTCCGATACGCCCTGAAGCGCCTCCAGCGCCTTCGCGGTGTTGCCCCGGTCGATCCGGATGAAGCGGAAGGCCCACCAGATCACGTTCACGATTGGCACCCAGATCACTTCCTTCTTGCCGATCGCGAGCACGCGGGCCGGGCACATGCCCGCGCCCCAGATCAGATCAAGCCCGCTCTGGTGGTTGCAGATGATCACGCGCGGCGCGGCCTCGTCCCATGGGTTGGGCCGATTCACCTCGAGCCGGATCCCGATGAGCCTAAGGGAAGCGGACGCCCAGAAGCGCGAGGCCCACACGAACCAACGGTCCGGCAGCTGACGAAGCGCCAGAAGATAGAGAGACAGAAATCCCGACCAGAAGATCGCCGCGAAAACCCAAACGGCGATGGTACCCACGACGGCTCGAAGCCCGCGCCACGCGTTCATCGCTTACCCTCGCTCGTCGTTTTCCAGCTCAGTGCAAACCAGTCGCCCTCACTGCGCCGCTCTTCCGTGCCGCTCAGCCCGCGAGCGCGAAGCGCCTCCGCAAAGGCCCGCGCCACGGACTCCACGTCGGGCTCGATGAGCCCCGAAAGCACGAGCGTGCCGGCCGGCCTCAGGCGCGCAACGAGCGCCTCGCGGAACTCCAAGAGCACCGGCCGCAAGATGTTGGCCACCACGAGGTCGTAGGGACCGTCGTGCCCACCCGGCCCCTTCAGCAAGGATTCCCCGACTCGCATCGATCCCTCCACGCCGTTGAGCCTCGCGTTTTCCCGCGCGTTGTCGTTGGCCATGGAGTCGATCTCCACCGCGTCGGCGCGCGCCCCCAGAGCCGCTGCGCCGATGGCGAGAATCCCCGAGCCGCTGCCGAAGTCGAGCACCCGTTTGCCTTGGAGCCCCCCCGCGCGCCCCGCGTCCCCGATCAGGGACAGGCAGAGCCGGGTGGTTTCGTGGGTTCCGGTGCCGAAGCCAGCCCCCGGATTGATGACGAGCCTCAGGCCTTCGCCTTTCAGGGGCTCCTCCGCGCGCCAGGGCGGTACGACCTGGAAATGCGGGGGGACATCGATTCCCGTGAAGGAGGCCTTCCAGACGGCGTTCCAGTCCTGGTCCTGCAGAATCTTCGGTCCGGTCAGCACCAGCCCCGGGAACTCCCGGGCCAGAAGAGCCGCGCAGTCGCGCGCGCCGGCTTCGCCCCGAAAATACAGCTCCGTAGCCACGTTCGCAGCCTGCCCTACCCAATCCCGAAAAGGATCCGCAAGGCCCGCCTCAAGCACGGGCGCGCCCCAGGGCTCGACGCCCGCTCCGAAGTCGCCCTCGAAGACGCTGCCCTCGTGCACGCCCTCCAGCCCGGAAGACGCGCAACGCTCCCAGATCCAAGCCAGGATTTCGTCACGCGACAGCTCCCGCCCGTCCGAAACCCGAGTCGCGGAGGGTGGGAGCGTCACCTGAAAAGTGAAGAGTGGTACCGAGGGAGAGGCCATGCTCCCAGCTCAGGAGATCGGATTGGTCCTTCCGCCCGAGCGTTCAGTGCCGGGACCGCGACGGCCGCCTCTGCGGCCGCGCCGACGGCGTTTGTCGCCCTCGGCTCCGCCACCACCACCGGCTCCTCCGCCGCCGCCGCCACCGCCGCCACGCGGCCCGCGGCCGCGGTTGACGTAGTCAGCGCTCGGAGAAGCCATGGGCGCTGCTCCGCGAGCAATGGCCGCGTCCTGCGCGGCCTGAGCCCGAAGGAAAGCCAGCCGGTCTTCCTCGTTCTCGAATCCGTCCTGAGGCGCCTCCAGGCGCTTCAGTCCACCCTCGGTCTGGCCCTCCGGTGCGGCCAATCGGTTACCGAAAGATTCTTCGTCGCCGCCTGGAGCCTGGCCGCCCGGCTCGCGCGCGTTCTGTTCCAGCGGCTCATCCTGCATCCCGGCTCCGTTCAGGCGTTGAGGCGCGGCATCCTGGGACTCCGTCTCTTCACCCCGGCCTTGCGGACGGCTCTCCTCGCGGCTGCGGTCGCCGCCGCGTCCGCCGCGGTCACGCCCGCCGCGTCCGCCGCGGTCACGTCCACCCCGGTCGCCACGATCGCCGCGATCGCGGCCCTGCTGCCGGTTCTGCTGCGGCTGAGCGGCGCGCTCGGTGCGTTCCGTCGTCAGCTCGAACTGCTCCACGTGGTAGTCGCCGATGGCCTGGAGGAAGAACTCCTTCTTGTACTTGCGCTCGAGCCCGTCGAGGGTCTCGCGGAAGTCGATCGCCAGCATGTCGATCACGTCGGGGTTCGCCTGCACGAGCACGCGGCGCACGTCGCGCTGAACGCCTTCGCGCTCGAGCTCACGCAGCACCTCGTAGGCCACGGTTTCCTTGCCCTTCACGAAGCCCTTGCCCTCGCAGTGCACACAGGAAGTGCAAAGCGCGCGCACGAGCGAGTCGCGGGTCCGTTTCCGAGTCATCTCAATGAGGCCGAGTTCGGTCATCTTGACGATCGTGGGGCGGGCGCGATCCTTCTTGAGCTCCTCTTCGAGGGCCCGAACGATGCGCTGGCGGTTCTCTTCCTTATCCATGTCGATCAGATCGAGGATGATGATGCCGCCGAGGTTCCGGAGCCGCAGCTGATACGCGATCTCCTTCACGGCCTCGAGGTTCGTCTTCACGATGGTGTCTTCGAGGCTCTTCTTGCCGACGTAACGGCCGGTGTTCACGTCGATGGCCACGAGGGCCTCGGCCTGATCCACCACGATGTAGCCACCCGACTTCAGCCACACGCGACGCTCGAGCGCCCGGTGCAGCTCTTGCGAGATGCCGTAGGCGTCGAAGATCGGCAGATCGCCCTGGTAGAGCTCGATCTTGCCCTGCATCTGCGGCATGAAGCGCGCCACGAAACGCTGGATCCCGTTGAAGTGATAGCGGGAGTCCACGATCACCTTCTTGATGTCCTCCGTCACCCAGTCGCGCACGGCGCGGATGATGGAGTTGTTGTCCTCGTACACCATCGCCGGGGCCGAGACCTGACCGGCGCGGTCCATGATCTCGTTCCAGGTGTTGGTGAGGTAGTCCATGTCCTGCTTGATCCAGTCCTCGGCGTTGCGGCCGCCGCTCGCGGTACGGACGATGAAGCCCATGCCCTTCTGGCGGTTGCGCGTGACGAAATCTCGGAGACCGCGGCGTTCCTCGTCTCGCTCGATCCGGCGCGACACGCCGATGTGGTCCACCGTCGGCATGCAGACCAGGTGGCGGCCCGGCAGGCTGACGTGGCAGGTGAGGCGCGCACCCTTGGTGGCGATCGGATCCTTCGCCACCTGAACGATCACCTCCTGCCCTTCCTGGAGCAGATCCTGGATGTTCACGTGCCGGCGCGAGGGCTTCATGCTCGGGCGCGACTTCACGCGGCGATCCCGGCTCCGAGGCTCCTTGAACTCCGGCTTGCGGCCGCGCGGGGGGCGTGCGCCGCGGTGTTCGCCGCGATTGCCCTGCTGCTCGCCCGAAGCGGGGTGCTGCGGACGTTCCGCGTCTTCTTCCACCGAGGCCGTGGCCTGGCGGTCGCGCGCGTCTTTTTCGCGGTCGATGTGCCAGCGATCCGACTGGAGGTCGGCGCCGTCGTTGTCCAAGTTTTCGCGGAACGGTTCAGGAGCGTTGTCGAAATTGCCTTCCTCGACGCCCGGCGCCGCTGGAGCGCCGGCGGTGTGGGCCGGGCGTTCCGGACGCGGGCCGCGGTGTCCCTGCGGCTGGCCCTCACGGCCGCCTTCCATGCCCGCCACGGGCCCACGCCCTCCACGGCGTCCACGGCCACGGCGCCGACGGCGGCGGCCACGGCCGCCTCCATCGCCTTGCCCGGGAAGACCTTGTCCGCCTACGCCGGGAGCGCCGTTGCCTGGGGCGCCTTCACCCGATCCGCCTACGGCGGAAAATCCTTCATCGCTGCCGGAACCTTCGGGGCCGCCCTCGTCGGCGCCGCCAAAGTCAGAGCCCGCGTCGTCACCCGGGCTCATCGTGCCGCTGGGCTCGTCGTCGCCTTCGCCCGGCGCCGCTTCCATGTCCACGGGCGCGCCGTCTTGCGGATCTTCGTCGTCGCCCTCTTCCACGTCGCCCGAGAGGTGCGCTTCGGCCTCATGCTCGGCGGCATCGCCGCTCGTCACTTCGAGCCCGGTGTCTTCGCCTTCGGCGGCGCCTTCGGACTGCCCGCCGTCGGGGTGACCGCCGCCGTCCGACTCGTCGTCGAAGTTCTCGGGGTGCACGTACACGTCGTCGACGTACAGGAACGCGGCCTTGTCGAGGCCGATGTCCACGAAGGCCGCCTGCATGCCCGGAAGCACGCGGGTCACGCGGCCCTTGTAGATGTTGCCGACAATGCCTTTTTCACCAGGACGCTCGATGAGCATCTCCTGGATCTCGCCGTCCTCGACCAAAGCGATGCGCGTCTCCGGCAAGGAGGCGTTAATGATGAGTTCTGCCATACTGGTGTTCTCCCTTTAGAGTTTTAGGGAAACCACCGGCATCCAATATCGCGTGTCTGATGGGATTGCGGCCAAGGGCCGCCGTCGGAAAGATGAAGCGCTCGACCACGCATCACCGCGGTGGCCCGGTAGGGCCGCCTTGCGGTCATCGTCGTCATCTCCTGCGATCCATCCATAAATGAGAATTCCCAGACCCACTCCCGCACCGGCCGCCGCACCTAGAGCAATGTTCTCCAGGTGGTCGCCAGGCGTTTCATAAAAAGGGAGGGTCGAAGCTCCCAGAACCGTTCCCACCATGGCGCTGACGCCGATGGTTTCTATAATTGAACCGCCCTTGGCCCCCTGGGGCATGACCAGCGCCACGAGGGCAGCCAGCGCACCAGAAGTCAGTATCAGCAGATTCCTGCCACTCGCCTTACGACGAGCAGTGAACCTCATAGGAGCGTCTCGAATCCGTTTTTCATCCGCCGACTCGCTCCCGCTCGCCCGCTCCCGCCCAGCACCATCGCGCCGGTTGGGGGGCCTCAGGGGTCAAACCTTGTTTATATTTGAGCTATAGCTTCTTTAGGCTCTTGCTCGGGTTGTATGTCATCGAGGCTGAACGCCTCGTGCCTGTTTCGGAAGGGGCAGGACCTGAACCGTTTTCCCGGGGACCGGATTCGTTCTCGGCGTCACCCAGCGGAATTCCAGAGCCTCACTCTTCTTCCTATAAAGAGGAGTATCCCACGGGAGCATGGGCCGGCAAGAGGTAAAACCACCCCTGCGCCAACTTTCCCTGCGGTGACGCGCTTTTACGGCAACTTCTGCCGAAACGCATGGGGGCTTCCCCCGAGGCCCCCCCTGGATTATTCAGGAGAATCTCATGGCGACACGCACCAATGCATTTGACCGGGTGATCTGGGTAATCCTCGACGGCGTAGGGGCGGGCGCCCTGCCCGACGCCCCCGGTTATGGCGACGTCGGAGCCGACACCTTGGGCAACCTCTCGCGCGCCCTGGGCCGGCCTCTTGAGCTTCCGAACCTGCGCGCCATGGGGCTCGGAAACCTCACGCCCATGGCCCACGTCACCCCTCTCGCACCCGGCGAGGGCTCGGGCGCCT
The DNA here is from genome assembly GCA_020850015.1 of Bdellovibrionales bacterium. Taxonomy (GTDB): domain Bacteria; phylum Bdellovibrionota; class UBA1018; order UBA1018; family JADZFF01; genus JADZFF01. Next base: position 60,724 of record JADZFF010000103.1, read on the forward strand.
ACGGCCGCGCGCGAGAGAAGAGCGCGGGCAAGGATACCTCCTCCGGACACTGGGAGATGGCGGGCCTCGTGGTGAGCGATCCCTTCCCCGTCTTTGAGCAGGGCTTCCCCGCCGACATCGTGGATCGTTGGGTGAAAGAGAACGGTCTTCCCGGCGTGCTCGGCAACAAAGCCGCGAGCGGCACCACCATCCTCGATGAGCTCGGCGCCGAGCACCTGCGCACGGGCAAGCCCATCCTCTACACCTCGGCCGACTCGGTCTGGCAGGTGGCCGCGCACGAAGAGTCCTTCGGCCTGGAGCGGCTCGACTCCATCTGCGAAAGCGCGCGCGTGATCTGCGACGAGCTCCGCGTGGGCCGCGTGATCTCGCGCCCCTTCTTGGGCGAGGGCACGAAAGAGAAGCCCTTCAAGCGCACCTACAACCGCAAGGACTACTCGCTCGAGCCGCCGGCCGACTCCTACCTGGACTTCCTGGTGAAAGCCGGCGTGCCCACGCTCGGCATCGGCAAGATCACCTACATCTACGCGGGCCGGGGCATCGAGGAGAACCTCTTCACCGAAGGCAACACCGACGGCATCCGCGTGCTCCTGGAGCAGACGCGCGAACGCAGACGCGGCCTGCTCTACTGCAACCTCATCGACTTCGACATGCTCTGGGGCCACCGCCGCGACGTGAAAGGCTTCGCCGCCGCGCTCGAGGAGTTCGACCGCGCCCTGCCCGCCCTCCAGGCCGCCATGGGCCCGCGCGACCTGCTCCTGCTCGCCGCCGATCACGGCAACGACCCCACCTTCCGCGGCTCCGACCACACGCGCGAGCACATTCCGGTGCTGGCCTGGTCGCCCGCGATGGGCAAAGGCGCGCGCCCGATCGGCGATCTCGACTCCTTCGCCGACATCGGCGCCACCGTGTTTCACGCGCTCACGGGCGAGGCCGAGCCCGGCCCGAAGTTCAAGCTCGCGGGCCGCTCGTTCCTGCACGCCCTCGGGCTGGGCGGAGCCTGATCCGTGCGTTTACCCTCCGAGATCATCCGCGACAAACGCGACGGCAAGGAGCTCTCCGCTGAGGATATCCGAAGCTTCGTGGAGGGGCTCACGAGCGGCCAGGTCACGGACTATCAGGCCACGGCCTTCCTCATGGCCGTGTACTTCCAGCGCATGAGCTTCAGCGAGACCGCAGCTCTCACCCAAGCCATGCTCGCAAGCGGCGAGCGTTACGACTTCGCCAAGCTCGAGGGGGTTTTCGTCGACAAACACTCCACCGGCGGCATCGGCGACAAGGTCTCGCTCATCCTTGCACCCCTCGCCGCCGCCTGCGGGCTCAAGGTGCCCATGATGTCGGGCCGAGGCTTGGGCCACAGCGGGGGCACGCTCGACAAACTCGACGCGATCCCCGGCTACCGCCACGATCTTTCGCGCGAACGCTTCGAGCAGATCCTCGCCGAGGTGGGCTGCTCCATCATCGGCCAGAGCGCGCGCATGGCCCCGGCCGACAAAAAGCTCTATGCCCTCCGCGACGTCACCGCGACCGTGGAGTGCATCCCGCTCATCTGCGGATCCATCCTCTCGAAAAAGCTCGCCGAGGGCGCGCAGGGCCTCCTGCTCGACGTAAAAACCGGCAGCGGCGCCTTCATGCCCACGCCGGCCCGGGCCCGCGAGCTCGCGCGCTGGCTCGTGAAGGTGGCCACGAAACTCGGGCTCCCCGCGCGCGCGGTCGTCACCGACATGAGCCAGCCTCTGGGGTACTCGGTGGGCAACGCGCTCGAGGTCATCGAGAGCGTGGAGATCCTCAAGGGTGAACGTCTGCTCTGCCCCGAAGGCAAGCCGCCCGGCACCCCGCTCGAGCGCTGCTCGGCTGATTTGAAGGAGCTTACGATCGCCCTTTGCGCGCACATGCTTGAGATCGGCAAGAAGGTGAAGAACCTGGCCGAAGGGCGCAGGCTCGCGCACGCTAGGCTCGCCGACGGCTCTGCCTGGAAACGCTTCCAGGAAATGGTGCGCGCGCACGGCGGCGACGCCTCAGCGCTCGACCGCGTGGAACGCATGGGACTTGCGCCGCGTACGGTGAGTTGGAACGCGAAAAAGAAGGGCTTCCTCGCGAAGATGGACGCCCGCGAGATCGGCCTTCTGCTCGTGGAGCTCGGGGGTGGGCGGAAACGGGCCGAAGACCGCGTGGATCCCGGCGTGGGTTTCGTCTTTCATCGAAAATTGGGCTCCCGCGTCATAGTTGGCGATCCGCTCGTCACGGTCTACGCCCCCGCCTCCCTGGACCTGGCCCCGCTCGAGGCCCGATTCCATGCGGCAATTAAATATGCCGCATCGCGCCCAAGCCTCCCGAAACTGATCCTTGACGCCGCTGCAAAATAGGTGAGAAAATCTCTGCGGTATGTCGCAAGTGCAGGGGACAGTTGAACAAAAGCCGTCCCAGAAAAGTATCTACCAGAAGCTGAGGGATGCGGTCGCCGCAGTCCAAGGCCGCACTTCGCTTAAGCCGGAAGTCGGCGTGATCCTCGGCTCCGGTCTCGGCTCCATCGCCGACGAGCTCACCGAAGGCGTCGCGATCTCCTACAGCGACATCCCGCACTTCCACGGAACCTCCGTCGAAGGCCACAGCGGACGCATGGTGCTCGGGAGATTCCACGGCGTGCCCGCAGTGTTCCTCCAGGGCCGCTTCCACTACTACGAAGGTTACCCGATGGACGAGGTGGTGTTCCCCACGCGCGTGATCAGCGCGCTCGGAATTCAAACGCTCGTGCTCACGAACGCCGCCGGCGGCATCAATACGCGCTTCCGCCCCGGCGACCTCATGCTCATCGAAGACCACATCAACCTCATGGGCGACAACCCGCTCAAGGGCCCGCACCTCGCGGAGCTCGGGCCCCGATTCCCCGACATGAGCGAGGCCTACAACCGCGGCTGCGTGAGCGTGATCGCCGCGGCCGCCGCCGAAGAGAGCCTCTCCGTCCACCGCGGCGTTTACGCCGGCCTGCTCGGGCCCACCTACGAAACCCCGGCCGAGGTGCGCATGCTCAGAGCCATGGGCGCCGACGCCGTGGGCATGTCCACCGTGCCCGAGAGCATCGCCGCGAACCACCTCGGCGTGCAGGTGGCCGGCATCAGCGCCATCACGAACCTCGCCGCCGGCGCCTCTCCGAACCGTCTCACCCATGCTGAGGTGATCGAAAACTCGCGGGAATGCGCGGAAAAAATGGCCCTGATCCTGAAGCGCGCGGTTCCGCGCCTCTCGAAGAGCGTGGCCGCGCGCCCTGCTGAACGCCGCGCCCCGGAAGCCCGGCAGGAGTAACCCCGATGCCCGGCGCCGGCCCCTCCACCCCCGCACGGCTGAAGTCCCTGCACCGCGCTGCCCTCGCCGCGCAGAAAAACGCCTACAGCCCCTACAGCGGCGCGCGCATCGGCGCCGCGCTCGTCACGGGCGAAGGTCTTGAGTTCTCGGGCTGCAACGTCGAGAACTCCTCTTACGGCGGCACCGTGTGCGCCGAACGCGTGGCCGTTCAGAAGGCCGTGAGCGAAGGCGCCCGCCGCGTGAAAGAGATCGTGATCGTGTCGGACGCGAACCCGCCCTGGCCCCCCTGCGGTTTCTGCCGCCAGGTGCTCATGGAGTTCGCGGGCAAGCCCTCCGAGCTGCGCGTGCACCTGGCCGACCGCAAGGGCATCCGCTCCTCGCACACCATGGCCGAGCTCTTGCCGATGGCCTTCACTCCCTCACACCTCAGCCCCGCGCGCGGACGCGCGAAGGCCCCGCGCGCCGGGGCCCGCCGGAAGAAGTGAAAGCCTCGCGCGAGACCTGGATCCTGAACGGGCTGCTCGTCACGCAAGACGAGAGCCGCAGCGTGAAGGCGGGTTGCCTGCGCATCGTCGACGGCGCCATCGCCGAGATCCGCGCGCGCACGCCCTCGAAGATTCCAACCGGCGCGAAGCGCATCGACGCCGCCGGGCTCGTCGTGATGCCGGGGCTCGTGCAGGCGCACGTGCACCTCTGCCAGACCCTCTTCCGCAACCTCGCCGACGACCGCGAGCTCCTGAGCTGGCTCCGCGACCGCATCTGGCCCTACGAGGCCGCGCACACCGAAGAGACCCTCTACCTCAGCGCGCTCGCGGGAATCCGCGAATGCCTCTCCACCGGCACCACCGCCCTGCTCGACATGGCCACCGTGAGGCACACCGAGGCCGTGCTCCAGGCCGCGGAAGACACCGGCATCCGGGCGAGCATCGGCAAGTGCCTGATGGACCACCCCGAGACCACGCCCCCCACCCTGCGCGAGACCGCCACGCGCGCCCTCGACGAGGCCTCGCGCCTGCACCGCGAGTGGGACGGCCGCGCCGGCGGGCGCCTGCAGGTTTCCTACGCCCCGCGCTTCGCCGTGTCCTGCACGGAGGACCTGCTCCGGCGCGTGGGAGCGCTCGCGCGCGATCAGGGCGCGCTCATCCACACGCACGCGAGCGAGAACCGCGCCGAGGTCGAGCTCGTGCGCCGGCTCACGGGCCGCGAGAACCTGGCCTATCTCCACCACGTGGGCCTCACCGCCTCGCGCCTGGTGGTGGCGCACGGAATTTGGCTTTCTGAGGCCGAAAAACGCCTGATTTTCGAAACCGGCACCCACATCGCCCACTGCCCGGGCTCGAACCTCAAGCTCGCCTCGGGCATCGCGCCCGTACCCGAGCTTTTGAAGCTCGGCGTGAACGTGGCCCTGGGTTGCGACGGAGCCCCCTGCAACAACTCGCTCGACGCCTTCCAGGAGCTCCGGCTCGCGGCCCTCGTGCACAAGCCCGCGGGCGGGCCCACGGCCCTGCGCGCGCAGGAGGCCCTGGATCTGGCCACTCTGGGCGGCGCGCGGGCCCTGGGTCTCGAGAAACAGATTGGCTCGATCGCCGTTGGAAAGCGCGCCGACCTGATCGGCGTCGATTTGCTCGACCCCTCGGGCCTCGCACCCGCGTCCTCGGGGCTTCGACCGGGCCTAGCCCCCGGCCCCACGCGCGACGTGGAGGGCCTCGTCTCGGCGCTGGTTTACGCGGGTACGGGAAGCCGCGTGCGCTGGACCCTCGTGGACGGAAAAACCCTCTTCGAACGGAGGCCCGACGGGCGTGAACGGTTCGCGTTGCGATCCCTGGATCGGGCGACTTTGCTGCCGAAACTGCACCACGCGCAGGAGCGCGTGGTCCGCAAAGCCGGCGTCCCAACCTCAGGATCTGATAAATTCAAATAGTTGAGTCGTTTTCGCTGTGAGGACGGGGAGTTCCTGTCCTTTTCAGTGGCTTCGGCCCCGATTCCGACATTGACACCCGAATGACCATCGGGCAATTTGCGCGGTCTATGTACGCAGTGATCGAAACCGGTGGAAAGCAGTACCGCGTCCAAGTGGGTGACGTGATTCGCATCGAGAAACTCTCCGGCGGGCAACCGACCGATTCGGGTTCCGCGGTGAAGTTCGACCAGGTGCTGTTCTGCAGCAAACCCGGTGAGGGCGGCAACTCGCAGGTGTGGCTGGGCAAGCCCCTGCTGAGCGGCGCCTCGGTGAACTCCGAAGTCATCGGCGCGGGCCGTGGCGAAAAACTCGTCATCGTAAAACGCCGCCGCCGCACGCAGTACAAGCGCACCGTCGGTCACCGTCAGGAACACGTGGAAGTGGTGATCACCGCCCTGGACAACGGCGCCGGCGAGAAGCTCGCCCTGTCGGCCGAGCAGAAGTCCAAGATCGTCGACAACTACTTCAGCAACCTCCGCCCCCGCGGCGAAGCGTTCACGAAGAAGACTCTTGGCTCCCGCGAGCGCGCCAAGCGCGCCGCCGGCAAGGGTGCGTCGGCCGTGAAGGCCGCCGCCCCGAAGGCCGAGAAGACCGAAAAAACCGCGAAGGCTCCCGCGAAAAAAGCCGCGGCGAAAAAAGCCTCCAAGTAAAAGCAGCGTAAAGGACTGAAGCGACATGGCACAGAAGAAAGCAGGCGGCAGTACTAAGAACGGGCGCGACAGCCAGCCGAAGATGCTGGGCGTGAAGCGTTTCGGCGGCCAGACCGTGAAGGCCGGCGAGATTCTCGTGCGCCAGCGCGGAACGCGCTTCCACCCCGGCCGCAACGTGGGCCTGGGCCGCGACTACACGATCTTCGCGCTCGTTCCGGGCGTGGTGAAGTTCGAGCACGTCGACAAGCGTCGCCAGAAGATCTCCGTGTACCCGGCCGCCTGATCGGCGTTCTGGTAAATCGCTAAAGATTTCAAAGGGGTCCGCGTTCAAATCGCGGGCCCCTTTTTCATTCCAGATTCAGGCGCCGCTGGACACTCAGGCGGCGGTGCGTTAATACCTGAATGATTTTCTCCCTAATGAGTACAGCCCCCCGAGAGCCCGATGCGTTTTTTCGATGAAGCACAGATTCATGTGGCCGCCGGCAACGGCGGAGCCGGTTGCGTGGCTTTCCGTCGGGAGAAGTACGTTCCGAAGGGCGGGCCCGCCGGCGGTGACGGCGGCAAGGGCGGCGACGTGATCTTCGTGGCCAACGAACAGCTCTCCACGCTTCAGGACATCCGCTTCAAGCGTTCCTACCGCGCTCCCTCCGGAGAGTCGGGCGGCGGCGGTCAGAAGAGCGGCTCGGACGGCCAGGATCTGGTTCTGTACGTCCCCACCGGCACCGTGATCCGCGACGCGGAGACCGGCGAAGAGCTCGTGGACTTCCTCCAGAACGAGCAGCGTTGGGTGGCCTGCACCGGCGGCCGCGGTGGAAAAGGAAATTCCCATTTCAAGAGCTCCGTGATCCAGGCTCCGCGTTTCGCCCAGCCGGGTGAAGCCGGCACCGAGCTGGATCTCAAGATCGAGCTCAAGCTCGTGGCCGACGTCGCGATCGTGGGCTATCCGAACGCGGGCAAATCCTCGCTGATCTCGCGCCTGAGCGCGGCTCGGCCCAAGATCGCCGACTACGCCTTCACCACCCTGATCCCGAACCTCGGGGTGGTGAGCTTCGACGACGGCCAGAGCTGCGTCGTAGCGGACGTGCCGGGCCTCATCGAAGGCGCGCACCGGGGCCTGGGCCTTGGCACCAAATTCCTGAAGCACATCGAGCGCACGCGCCTGCTCGTTCACCTCATGGACGGCGCGCGCCTGCTCGAGGCCGCCACCCGCCCCGACGTGGAAGAGAGCTTCCAGGCCGCGATCGACGGCCTCGTGGCCGAATATCGCGGAATCCGCCAGGAATTGGGCCTTTTCGAGGAAGGCCTCCTGCACAAGCCCGAGATCCTCGTCCTGAACAAGATCGATCTCGTGGAGTCCGACCCCGCCTTCGTCGAAAAAGCGCGCCAGGCCCTGCGCGCGGCCATCACCGCCGAGCGCGGGCATGCGCCCCTGCGGGAGGAGCCGCTGGTCAGCTCCGCCGCGACGGGCGGCGGCCTCGACGAGCTGAAACGGGTGCTCCAGCGCGAGCTCGCGCAGGTCTGGGTGTCGCGCCGTGAGACGCTCAAGGAGCGCCGCAAGTATGCCCTCCCCGACGACTCCATCCTGGCCTGAGTGCACGCTGATCTTCGGAGGCACCTTCGATCCGCCCCACCTGGGCCACCGGGAAGCCGCGCTCGGGCTGCTGAGGCAGCTTCATCCCGCGAAGCTCCTGCTCCTGCCGGCAGGCCAACCCCCCCTGAAGCGCTCGGGCACTTCGGCGGCGGACCGGCTGGCGATGGTCCGGCTCGCGTTCGATTACACACCCGCGGAACGCGGCGGGACGGAGGTCGTGATCGATGAGCGCGAGATCGGGCTGCCGGAGCCCAGTTATACGGCCACCACATTGGAGTCGCTGAAGGACGAGGAGCCGCATCCCGTCTTCGTGATGGGCACGGACCAGCTGCTGCAAATGGAGCGCTGGAACCGGTTTCCGGAAATCCTGGGGCTCAGCCACTGGCTGATCGTGCTTCGCAAGCCCTGGACCCGCACGGACGCCGAAGAGCGCCTGTTTGAGTGGGCGGGGCGCAAGTGGGTGGAACGGCCCGATCCTTCGGCCGCCCCCGGGCCGGCCGGAGCGGCCTGGCGCATTCCCGCCCGCAAGGGCCTCCCGCAACGATACCTTTGGCTCCTGGAAACCCAGGCCCCCGAGATGGCATCTTCCAGGCTTCGGCAAGCCCCTGGCCCGGAGCTGGAGGAAGTGGCCCTGAAGCCCGAGGTGGCCCAATTTATCCGAGAAAAGGGCCTCTATGCGGCCCGCTCTCAGGTTGACTAAATCGCTGAAATAGAGTGAATTCCCCCCTTCATGACGCGCGGTAAAGCCACATCATCGCCCACCCAGGAACCCGCCTCCGCGGCCGGCGGGGCCGCGCTTCCGCGGGATTCGGAGCGCGCCCTGGAGTGCGCGCGCGCGGCCATCGAGAAGAAGGCCGAAAACGTGCGCGTGCTCGATCTGCGCCGCCTTTCGGGCTTCGCCGACTACTTCGTGATCTGCAGCGCCACGAGCGACCGCCAGGTGCAGGCCATCGCCGACGAGGTGATCCGCCACTGCAAGACGCACGGCGCTCGGCCCATCGCCACGGAAGGGTATGAGGACGCCCGTTGGGTGCTCGTGGACTACGGCGACGTGGTGGTGCACGTGTTCGTGGACGCCCTGCGGGAGTATTACGGCCTGGAGCAGCTCTGGGCCGCCGCGCCCCGCGTAGCCGTGCCTTCGGAGTTCTACGGCCCCGGCGTGACTCGGATCAGCTGAGGCGGCGCCCAGGCGGCCGAGCCCCATGCTTTCCCTGAAGTTACTCGCCTTCGGCAAACTACGTACCCCCGGGCTTCGCGAGGCGGCCGACCACTACTCCAAGATGCTGGGCGCCTGGGCGCGGCTCGAGGAACTGGAGCTCAAGCCCGAACCCGTGGTGGACCGTTCAGCATCGGGGCGCTCGCGGGTCCAGGCGCGCGAGGCCGAGCGGCTCCTGGAAAAGTTCCCGCCCTCGGCCAAACTCTACCTGCTCGACGAGGCCGGCAAGGCCGAGCCCACCTCGCGCTGGGCCGAGCGCGTGCGCGACTGGGAGCGCGCCGGCCAGCCCGTGTGCGTGGCCGTGGGCGGGAGTCAGGGATTTTCGGCCGAGCTTCGGACCCGGGCCTCGGGGCTCCTGGCACTCGGGCCGCAGACGCTTTCGCATGAGCTCGCGCGCGTGGTGCTCCTGGAGCAGCTCTACCGGGCCTGGAGCGTCACACGCGGTCACCCGTACCACGTGGAGGGCTGAGGGGAGCCTCCTCAGTCGCCCTCGATCTGGTAGATTCTGAACTCATCCGCCCGGAGAAATCCGCTCGCCTTGTCGTTCACCGCGAAACCGGCGTAGGCCTGCTCGTTCAACGTGTACCCCTCGGCCTCGAGGTTGATGGTTTCCTCCACCAGAGTCTCTCCGATATGGGCCGAACACCTGAACTCCTCGCGGGTGTGGCTCATCTGGACCTGGATTCGCGAACCGCTCGCGAGCACCCCGGAAACGATGGGGGGCAAAGGCGTCAGGCCCGCGTCGAGCCCCCAAACCACCACTGTGTCGGTGCCGTTGAACGACACGGCGCACATGAGCCCCACGGACGCGTTTCCGGCATCCGTGCTCCTCAGATAGAGCCCGGCGATAGAGTTTTCAGGCCACGACCCGCCGTCCGTCCAGAACACGATGCTGGAACTGACACCCGCGTAATCAAATTGCGTTCCCACCTGGGCGAAAATGGCGTTGCCCGTACCCACGAGCAGCGCGGAGGCCTGGTCGATCGTGGCCGTGCCGCCCTGGTCCGTATTGACGAGGTAGTTCGAGCCCAGGCCCTGCCCATCCGAGCGGGAAAAATCGTCCGAGAAAAGAAGCAGCGGAAAGCCCGTGCCAACGCCCGTGCCGCATCCGGTGAGCAGTGCCAGGGCTATGAGCGCGGCGATACGCATTAGGCCAAGAGTACCGTGAACTCCCGATCCCGCCAGCATTCGTCACGCCCTTCCGAAGAAGCGGTGCGTTATCTTGGTCTACGATGAAAACCCGTCTGGTTCGGTTGTTGCCGTTGCTTCTGCTCGCTCCCGCAATCGCGTGGGCCGGGGCCTGGGCCAATCTCAGCCGCGGATTCGCGCGGCCTGAGGTCTGGGTGCAGTTCCGGGGCAGCTCCGCGCCCGAGCTTCGCGTGGAAGGGCATGCGTTCCCCACCGAGCATTTTGACTGCTCCTCCACCAAGCCTGATTGCCGGGCGAGCTACCGGATCGACATCAGCCCCATCGCGTTTCCCTCGCCGGGGCCTGAGGTGCACAGCCTGACCGTAAACCCCAGCGGCGCGCCGGGCGGCGAGATCGAGCTGGGCACCTTCGACGGCTCCGCTCCCGTGATCGACCACGGGCAGGCGCAGTTTCCTCGCTACAGACTCAGGCTCGCGGACGGCGTGCAGCTTCGGATCAAGATCCGCTCGGGCCCCCCCTACCCCTGCGTCGTGCTGGGGCTCGCGCTCTGCTACATCCGCCGGGACGAGTTGGTGTTCCGCGCCGCCGATGGAGCCGAAGCGCGCCTCTGGAAGCGCGATCAGCACATTCTCTAGCTCCATCGCCTTTTGCCGAAGGCAAGAGGAGCGCCTCACCTGGAAGAGGTCCGCGATTCGCTTCAAAACGCAGCTGGTCCCCGTCGCTGCCCTGGTCCTCCCGGGTTTCGCGAACAGCGACGGCAGAGGCGGCAACGTCTGCGCGCTCATCACATAGGGAAAATGGGAATTCGTCGGGTCGCTACCGCGCTGAAGAATTGATCCTTGACGAACGCGCCCCTCGGCTCTCAAATCTCGAGGTGGACGCGCCCCCCCCACGATCGATCCGCCTCGAGAAACGTCCCGACGGCGTGGCGGTCATCCTCCGCGACACTCCTGGCAGCGCGCTCAACGTGCTATCGACCTCCTGGGGACGTGAGCTTGCTGAGATCCTCAGGCAGGCGCGGCGCGATCCCTCCATCCAGGCCTGCGTGATCGCGAGCGCGAAGGCGGAGTGTTTTATTGCCGGCGCCGATCTGGGCGAGCTTGCCCGGGTGCGGATGGCCTCGGAGGCGCGCGATCTTTCGCAGGGCGCCCAAAAGCTCCTCGACTCCATCGAAGGCTCGCCTATCCCGATCGTGGCCGCGATCCACGGGGTGGCCCTCGGCGGCGGGGCGGAGCTCATCCTGGCCTGCCATGGCCGCGTCGCGAGCTCCGATCCCGCCACGGTGATCGCCTTTCCGGAGGCGCAGCTCGGGCTGCTTCCGGGCGCTGGGGGCACGCAGCGCCTGCCGCGGCTCATCGGCCTGCGGGAGTCGCTGGCGTTGCTGCTCGGTGGAACGCGGGTTCGGGGAGCGCGCGCCCTTGCGCTTGGGCTGATCGACGAGCTCGTCGCCCCCGAGGCGCTCATCGAGGCCGCCGCCCGAAGGGCCTTGCTGCTCTCGAAACGGAGCCCGGGCGCGGCCCCGCGTCCCCGCAGCCGCGCGCCCTTGCTCGACCGGCTGCTCACGGCCTGGCCCATCCGCGAAATCCTGCTGCGTCAGGCCCGCGCGCAGGTCCTGAGGAAAACGCGCGGAAACTATCCCGCTCCCCTCCTGATCTTGGACGCCGTGGCCGCAGGGCCCGCGCGCGAGGCCGAGCATTTCGGGGCGCTCGTGGTGAGCCCGGAGGCCCGCAACCTCATCTGGATTTTTCACGCTACCCAGGAGCTCAAGAAGGCCGGAGGCCAAGGCCGCGGCCAGGCAACCGGCGTCACACGGCTGGGCGTGCTCGGCGCGGGCCTCATGGGCGAGGGCATCACCTCGGTTTCCCTGCCCCTGAGCGAGGTTGTGCTCAAGGATCTCTCGGAAGAGTCGATCGCGAAAGCCAAAGCCAACCTCGAAAAGGCATTCGATCGCCGAGTACGGTCGGGAGCGATGCGCTCGGCCGATCGCGACCGGGATCTGGGTCGCCTGAAGTGCGGCGGGGCCGACTCCTCGTTCGCCGGCTGCGAGCTCGTGGTGGAGGCCGTGTTCGAGAACCGGGAGCTCAAGCGAAAGGTGCTCGCCCAGGCGGAGGCCCAGCTGGAGGATACCGCGGTGTTCGCGTCCAACACCTCGGCGCTCCCGATCGCCGAGATCGCGGCGGGCGCCCGGCGTCCCGAGCGCGTGCTGGGCATGCACTATTTCTCGCCCGTCCCGAAGATGCCGCTTCTGGAGATCATCGTCACGCCCGAGACCTCGGCACGGGCGCTCGAGCTCGCGCGCGCCTTCGGCGTGGCCCAGGGCAAGACCGTGATCGTGGTGAAGGACGGCCCGGGCTTCTACACCACGCGCATTCTCGCGCCGCTCCTCAACGAGGCCGTGATCCTGCTGAAGGAGGGGCACACCATCGAGCGCGTCGACGGCGCCCTGAAGGACTACGGTTTCCCTCTGGGCCCGATCGCCCTGCTCGACGAGGTGGGAATCGACGTCGGCGCGCACGTGGCGCGCGACCTGGGGCGAGCTTTCGGGGCGCGCTGGGGCGAGCCCACCGACGAGCTGGGCCGGATGGTTGCCGCCGGGTTCAAGGGCAAGAAAGCCGGCAAGGGCTTCTACGACTACTCGGGGAAAAAAGGTCAAAGGCGCGTGAACCCCAGGGCCTACGAGTACTTCGGGAGCGCGCGGAGCAAAGCCTTGAGCTCCGAACGGATCGCGGAGCGGGTAGCCTGGAGAATGATCAGCGAGGCCATCCACTGCCTGGAGGAGGGCGTGATCGAGTGCCCTCGGGACGGGGACATCGGCGCGATCCTCGGCCTGGGTTTCCCTCCCTTCCGCGGTGGCCCCTTCCACGCCGTAGACCGAATGGGCGCCGGCGCCGCGCAGGAACGCCTTGTCGAGCTGGCGGCCGCGTGGGGCCCGAGATTCAAGCCGCCCCACCGTCTCGGCGCCATGGCCGAAAGAAACGAGAGCTTCTATGAAATCCGTCTACCTCACTGAAGCGCACTTGAGATGACGAGGAAGAGCCAGAAGCGGCGACGACGAAAACCGCCGGGATCATGGCCCGGACCTTCTCTCGTCCCTTCGCGGATCTGTCTAACTCGGGTTCTGGGGATTTCACGATCGCCTGGGCTCAGACTACACCATAGCCCCAGCCTATGGCCCCCCCCGCGGCCTCCGCGCTTGCGCACACAAACCGCCCGAGGCAGAGTACGATGCTGTCATGCTTCAAGTACCGCACGTGAAACTGAAAAAGCGCCTTCAATCCATCGCCGTGCTCACGAGCGGCGGCGATGCCCCGGGCATGAACGCCGCGATCCGATCCGTGGTGCGGTACGGGATCTCCCGTGGCTGCAAGGTTTACGGCGTGAAGAAAGGCTACCGCGGCCTGATCGAGGGCTTGATCGAGCCCCTGGTGGAGAGCTCGGTCGCGAACATCATCCAGAGGGGCGGCACGATCCTGAAGACCGATCGCTGCGAGGAGTTCCGCACGAAGCCCGGGCGCCGCAAGGCCGCGGCCCATCTCAGAGAGTTGAGCATCGAGGGCCTGGTGGTGATCGGCGGCGACGGCTCGTTCCGAGGGGCGCACCTCCTGGAGCTTGAGACGCGCTTTCCCACCGTGGGGATTCCGGGCACGATCGACAACGACATCGCGGGCACCGACGACACCGTGGGCTTCGATACCGCGATCAACACCGCCTGCGAAGCCATCGACCGGATCCGGGATACCGCGAGCTCGCACGACCGCCTGTTCCTGCTGGAAGTGATGGGCCGGAGCTCGGGCTTCATCGCGGCCCACGTGGGCATCGGGGGCGGGGCGGAGACGATCGTCGTGCCGGACGCCGCCGCGATGTCGATTCCCGCGATCTGCAACACCATCGACCGAGGCGTGATGCGGGGCAAAGGCTCGAGCATCGTCGTCGTGGCCGAAGGCCCCAAGGCGGGACACAGCACGCGGATCGCCGACGCTCTCGCGAAGAAGGGCTACTCGCCGAAGGTCTGCATCCTTGGCCATACCCAGCGGGGCGGCGCGCCCACCGCCCATG
>JADZFF010000104.1 GCA_020850015.1 Bdellovibrionales bacterium
CTGGTGGGTATCGCACTGCTTCAGTGGGTCGGCCTGCTCGGCTGAGAAGCCCCTGAAGAGGGCGCACCGCAGCTTTCAATTCTCCCCGCACGGGTGTTCGGGTTCGGCTCAGACATTGCACTCATTCCGCCCGCGTTTTCGCATCGCTAAGGAGAAAAACCATGCAACCCAATTCCATGAATTCCCGTCCCGCCCCCGATCGCCAGGACGCCAACGGCCAGAAGGCCAAGGCGATCGAGCTGGCCATGCAGACCATCGAGAAACAGTTCGGCAAAGGCTCCATCATGCGCCTGGGCCAGGGTGAGGCGCTCATCGCGCGCGACGTCGCCACCATCTCCAGCGGCTCGCTGGGCCTGGACGTGGCGCTCGGCGTGGGCGGCTTCCCGCGCGGCCGGATCGTCGAGATCTACGGGCCCGAATCTTCCGGTAAAACCACCCTCGCGCTGCATGCGATCGCCGAAGCCCAGAAGAAGGGCGGCATCGCAGCGTTCGTAGACGCCGAGCACGCGCTCGACGTCACCTACGCCCGCAAGCTCGGCGTGCGCACCGAAGATCTCCTGATCTCGCAGCCGGACACCGGCGAGCAGGCGCTGGAGATCGTCGAGACCCTGATCCGCTCCGGCGGCATCGACGTGCTCGTGGTCGACTCGGTCGCGGCGCTCGTGCCGCGCGCCGAGATCGAAGGCGAGATGGGCGACTCCCACATGGGCCTGCAGGCCCGGCTCATGAGCCAGGCTCTGCGTAAGCTCACGGGCACCATCAGCCGCAGCAACACGCTCCTGATCTTCATCAACCAGATCCGCATGAAGATCGGCGTGATGTTCGGCAACCCCGAGACCACCACCGGCGGCAACGCGCTGAAGTTCTACTCCTCCGTCCGCCTGGACGTCCGTCGGATCGGCGCCCTGAAAGACGCCGAAACCGTCATGGGCAACCGCACCCGGGTGAAGGTCGTGAAGAACAAGCTCGCCCCGCCCTTCCGCGAAGTCGAGTTCGACATCATCTACGGCGAGGGCATCTCGCTCGAGGGTGAGATCGTCGACATGGCGGTGGAGCAGAACATCATCGAGAAGAGCGGCGCCTGGTTCTCTTACAAGGACGAGCGCGTGGGCCAGGGGCGCGACGCGGCCAAGCGTTGGCTCAAGGAGCACACGGTCGAGGCGGAGCAGATCCGCATGGCCGTGATGGCCAAGGCCGGCGTCACCGGTCTGCCCCCGGCCCCCGAAGCCAAAACGACCGATGTAAAAGCCCCGATGGCCGTCCCGACCCAGGCCGCGAAGCCGGCGGAAAAGCCGGCCGCTCAGGCGAGCAAGCCCGCACCACGCCCCAACGGTCGGCCCTAAGTCGGCCACAGCCGTAACAAATTGTTTCAAAATGCGGCCAGATCCCCCGATCTGACCGGAAAATGAAACGATCTGTTTCAGTTTCCACTCAAAAGGGGAGCCCGCGCGCTGCGCCGGCTCCCCTTCTTTTTCTTACGGGAGTATGATCATTGTACGAACAGCCATGACCGAACGCTTCTACATCACCACTGCCATCGACTACCCCAACGGATCCCCCCACATGGGGCACGCGTACGAGAAAACCGTCACGGACTGCTATGCACGCTGGTACCGGATGATGGGCCGGGAGGTGCGATTCCTCACGGGCACCGATGAGAACGGGCAGAAGCTCATGGAAGCCGCGAAGACCGCCGGCGCGAAAAGCACGATGAGCTACGTGGACGAGAACGTGAAGATCTTCCGCTCGCTCTGCGATGCCGAGGGCCCGCACGCGCTCAATCTGTCCAACGACGACTTCATTCGAACCACCGAGGATCGTCACAAGGCCACCTGCACCAGGCTTTGGAACCTGCTCGAGAAGGCGGGGGACATCCACTTCGACCGGTACTCCGGCGACTACTGCCTGGACTGCGAAGCCTTCTACACCAAGGTGCAAGCCCCCGAGGGCGTCTGCCCCAACCACGGGAAGGCGCTCAGCAAGAAGGAGGAAGACGGCTACTTCTTCCGCATGAGCCGCTACGAAGGCTGGATCAAGGAGTTCCTGCGCGCGAACCCCACGTTCATCGTGCCCGAGGGCGCCCGGAAGGAGCTCCTGAGCCGCCTGGATCAGGAGCCGCTTCGGGACCTCTCGATCTCGCGGCCCAGCGAGGGCTGGGGCATCCCGATCCCATCGAATCCCAAGTACGTGATGTACACCTGGTTCGATGCGCTCATCAACTACCTCGCAGCCGTGGATACCGACACGCTCCGCTTCTGGTGGCCGGCCAGCGTGCACGTCATCGGGCGCGACATCGCATGGTTCCACTGCGTGATCTGGCCGATCATGCTCCACGCCGCGGGCATCGAGCTGCCGAAACAGGTCTATGTCCACGGGATGGTGCTGGGACAGGACGGACGAAAGATGTCGAAGAGCCTCGGAAACGGTGTGGATCCGTTCCAGATGCTCGAAAAGTACGGTGGCGAAAGCTTCCGGTACTTCATTCTCCGAGCCATATCGAGCACGCAGGACGGCCCCTTCGTCGAGAAGGATCTGGTGGCGCGCCACAACAACGAGCTCGCAAACGATTACGGCAACCTGCTGATGCGCGTGGTGAAGTTCGCCGAGAAGAAGCTCGGCACCACGCTCGCCCGCGGCGAGGCGAAGCAGGAGATCACGTTTCAAGAAACGCTCGCCCGCATGCAGGAGCACATGGATCACCGCGAACACCACCGCGCCATAGACGCGCTTTGGGAGAAGGTGGCTGAGGCCAACCAGTACATCAACACCACGGCTCCCTGGAGCATCAAGGACAACCCCGCCCGGCTGCACGAGGTGATCTACAACGCCCTTCATGCCATCCACTGCTTAGGGAACCTGATCTCTCCCTTTCTTCCCATCACGGGCGCGCGCACCCTGGCATCCCTTGGAACATCGGCCGACGGGCCCGCGGGGATCATTTTCGGCTCGCAGGTCTTCAAGCTTTCCACGCCTGAGGCTCTGTTCCCGAAAATCGAAACCGCGCCCAAAGGAACGCCAGCTTGAGCCGCGGCGGAAGATGGAACCTCGTGCTCGGCACGGGCGCCCTGGCCACGGCGGCGATTCTGAGCGCCTGCTGGACCGACGATCCGGCCGAAACCCTTTCGGGTTCCGCCACGCTCGCGCTCATGTCAGAGCCCCGCACCCTGGATCCCGCAATCGCCTCGGATCGGGAAACCTGGGAAATCCTGCCGCAGATCTACGAAACTCTTTACCAGTATTCCTACCTTGAAGACCCCTACCTCCTGGAGCCTCTGCTCGCCGCGGACATGCCTCAGCGCTCGAAGGACGGGCTCGCCGTCACGATCCGGCTGCGCGCGGATGCGACCTTCGCCGCCGACGCGGCCTTCGGAGGGAAACCCGGCGTCCTGACCGCGCGGGACGTGGTGGCATCGCTCAAGCGCATCGCGCTCCCTCAACTGCAGTCCCCCAACTGGTGGCTCCTGGAAGGACGCGTGGTCGGGCTCGACGAATACCGGGCCCGCGCGGGAAAGCGGCTGGGCGAAGGAGTGGCGAAACTTCTGGATGAGCCCGTCGAAGGGCTACGCGCACTGGATGACCACACCGTGCAGCTCCTCCTCACGCGACCCTTTCCCCAGCTTGCCACTGTCCTCGCGATGCCCCAGACCTCGATCGTCTCCGCCGAAGTGGCGCGCCGGAGCGCGGATGCGCAGGGCCGGCTTCATGCCTCCGCGGTGGGCTCGGGCCCATTCCGCCTGGCCTCGCGCTCGCCGGGAAAGCGGCTCGTCCTCGAGCGCAGGGCCGATTACCGACCCACCTTCTATCCCACGGAGGCGAATCCCCGTTTTCGGAAGGATGGCTACCTCGAAGATGCCGGGCGGCCGATCCCATTCGTTCAGGAGCTTCGCTTCGTGATCCTTCCCGACGCCCAGAAACAGTGGCTTGCATTCCAGGTGGGCGAGCTCGATGCGTTGAGGCTCCCGCAGGAGCGACTCACTGAGACGCTCGCCGCGAATCGGCAGCTGCTCCCCGAGCTTTCGCAGCGTGGTATTCGCCTGGAATCGGAAACGGGTGCCAGCTTCACCTACCTGGCATTCAATATGGCCGATCGGGTGGTGGGCGGGAGCGCGCCCTTGCGGCGGGCTTTCAAGGCCGCTCTTCCCCTGGGGCGTTTCGTGGGACTGTTCACCGAGGGAGCCGGACAGGTCGCCACCTCGATTCTCCCGCCTGGGATCGAAGGCGCCCCCTCGCGCCCCTCGTCGATCCCTGGTCAGGATCTCGACGCCGTGAAGCGGGCGCTTTCGGAAGCGGGATTCGCCGGTGGAGCCGGACTTCCCCAGATCCGGATCGATCTGCCGGGCGCCGAGTCCCGCGAGCGGAGGATGGGAGAGTTCCTCTTCGACGAGCTCACCAAGGCCGGCCTCAAGGTCAGGGTGGTTTACAACACCTATCCGGCATTCCTGGAGAAGATGCGCACGGGGGACTTTCAGCTCGCCCTCTCGCGTTGGACCCTGGACGCGCCCGACGCGGAGAACGTGTTCCAGCTGCTCCACGGGCCGAACCGCCCCCCCACAGGGAGCAACTTGTCTCGCATGGACGACCCGGAGTTCGATCGGCTCTATCGGGAGCTCGAACTCACGGATCCGGGCCAGGCGCGGCGCGAGCTCATCACGAAGCTCGATGCGCGCGCCCGCGAGCTCGTGCCCTGGATTCCGCTCTATCACCTCACGTACTACACACTCCTGCAACCCTGGGTGAGCAATCTCCGCAGCAACGAGTTGCTCTTCAACAAGTACAAATACCTGCGCATCGACGGCGCCGTGAAGACCCGTCGTTCAGGGCCTGCGGAACCCGGAATCGCCGAGTCTGATTCGCACTGACTCGGATCAGGCCGCGGCCTTTTGGCCGCCGCTCCTCGAGAAAATCTGCGTGAGAATCTTCACGAGCTGAGCATCGTGTTTGCCCGTCTCGCTCTGAATGATCTTCAAGGCCTCCGCCACCGAGTAGGCCTTTCGGAAGGGGCGGTTGGAGATGAGAGCGCTGAAGCTGTCCGCGATCTCGACGATCTTCGCTGGATGGTAGATTACGGCGTTGCGCAGCTTATTGGGATACCCCTTCGCGTTGGGGTATTCGTGGTGCTGATACACCATGTAGCGCACTTCATCCGGGATGTTCGGAGTGCTTTCGATCATGCGAAGCCCGATGGTGGGGTGCTGTTTCATCACTTCCCACTGTTCCGGCGTGAGCTCCTTCTCGCTCTCCAGGATGTCCTTCGGAATCTGCGTGTATCCGACGTCGTGAAGGAACCCGCCCATGCCGATCATCTCGAAGGTTCGCCGGTTGAACTGGCCGGAGGCCTTGGCCACGAACAGACTGAATACCGAGACCGCGATGGAGTGGTAGTAGAGGTACTCTCCGTGCGACACGAGGTTGAGGATGATCGCCAGGGTCTTCGGGTCGTCCAGCATGAGGCTCACGTAGTTGTTGACGACTTTCCGGGCGCTGTCGGCCGTCTCCTTGGAAACCTCGGCCTGCGAGAAGACCTCGGCCATGTTCTGCTCCGTCATGTTCAGGAGCGATGCGATCTTTCGTTCGGTCGAGACTTTGGGGTCCTGAAAGATGCTGTCGGCGGTCCGCTCGATGAACTTCCGGTAGGCATCGAGATCCTCCTGCCGGATGTAGAGCTGTGTGACGCCCTTCTGGATGTAGTTGGCGAGGCGCTTGTAGTCGAGGCCCGTGTTCCGTGAAAAAACGTGGGCGAAGTTCCCCTCGCCCAGCTTCAG
The DNA here is from genome assembly GCA_020850015.1 of Bdellovibrionales bacterium. GTDB lineage: Bacteria > Bdellovibrionota > UBA1018 > UBA1018 > JADZFF01 > JADZFF01. The sequence continues at coordinate 5,763 of JADZFF010000104.1, forward strand.
ATACACGTCGAAGGTGATGTCGCGCGTGGCGCCCCGGAAAACCCGGATTTCCACTGGAATCAGCGACGCACTGAGCTGATCGGCAGTCACACCTGAGCCCCTCTCCTCATCAGAACTCATCGGCGCCGGGCGTTCCCGGGTTGACTCACCGCCTGGCTGCCAGATTTCTGACGCCGCGCCGGCAGGTTCTGCCCGGCCCTTCATGCCCCCGCACCTTCTTGCCGATCGGAACATTGGAGCCCCACGGATGAATCAGGGGCTCGGAGTGAACCCGCAAGGAGGCGAAATGAACCCGCTCTTCAAGGAGAAGACGAGTGATGCGTACAACCAATGGATGGATCCCGACCGGGACCGGCGCCGCGCTCCTGGCCGCGCTGTGGACCTTTCTTTCGGGAACCGGAGCTGAAACCCTGGCTGCCGACCCCGGCGAGACCATCGTTTACGGCGTATACCGGCCCGTGGACCTCGGCGGCGAGCAGCCCCCGCCCAAGGACTATTACGTCAGCATGGGCACCCGGAACGGCGTGCAAAAAGGCACGACGCTCCAGGTGTTCCGCAAGATGGCCACGCATGACCTCGTGTCCAAGCGGCACCAGGTGGACCTGATGGTTCCCGTGGCCACGCTCAAGGTGGTTCATGCGGAAGGCTCAGCCGCCGTCGCCCGCCTCGACAAGTTCTTCCCCGAGGACGAGGCTCCGTCGATCGGCCCCCGCGCTGTCATGATCGGCGACTTCGTTCAGGTCTCCCGCTGATTCGAAATCCGCCACCCGTCAATGGAGCTGTGGCGCCGCCTCGACCGCCTGAGGCCCCGCCGATTCGATCGCGGAATCGGCCCGCTTGACCTTAGTACCCAGGAAGTGAACTCGGTCCGCGTGGACTTCCATGCCCTGCCGCGGCAGTCCGTCCTTGCCGGTGTACTCGCTGCTTCGAAAGCTCCCTTCCACATAAACCAGCTGTCCCTTGGCCAGCTCACGCCCACAGGTCTGCGCGAGCTTTCCCCATGCGGTGATCCGATGCCATTGCGTAGCCTCGGTGCCTGGCTGGCCAGGCTCCTCTCCCTTCACCCACCTGCTCGTGGCCAGGGAAAAGTGGGCCACCTGGTTCCCTTTTTTGGTTTCCATCAGGGTGGGAATCCCCCCCAACCGGCCCACCAGGATCACTCGATTCACGTCACGCATACTCTTGCTCGCTTTCATTCCTGTTCTTAGATTCCGAATTGATTCCAAGCGCCGCCGCACCTCGCGGCGGACCGAGCGCCAGATGCGAGCGGCATGCCCGGGGGCGGCGGCAAGAAAACGAGGCGCGCGCCCTGGGAGCGGCGCGCGTTCAGACGCCCGTTCCAGCTCCCGGAGGAGTCACAGCCCTCTGCTGTAGAGCCCCACCACGACCTGTCGCTCTCCGCCCAGCTTCTCGTCCAAGCCCAGATGAAAACCCAGGGCGAGCGTCACGCGGAAATGGTAGGCGAGCGTGATATCGCTCAGCACTTCCACGCCGGTGCCCAGCGGCCAGCGCGTAAATTGGGATCTCCGACCGCCCACCATGATGGCCGATCCCGTATCGATCAGGAACCTCAGCTTCGCGCGCTCGTAGAAGAGAGGAAGCGTCCCTCTTGCCCGGTAGATGTCTTTCAAGGGCATCCAATATTCGGCGTTGAAGGTCGCGAGGCGCGCGCCGTAGAGCGCGCCAGGCGAATACCCACGAACCAGAAATCCCTGAGAGCCCACCACGCTCTCCTGGCCCCCTCCCACGAAAGGGGGCGCCTGCCCGGTTGCATCGAAGTTCGCGCCAGCGCTCCCAACCAGCCTGAAAAAGTGCCGGTCCCAAAGCGAGGGGGCGCGCTGCTCGTACCGCAGCTCCAGCGTGGAGAATTGCGTCCCACCCAGAAAATACCCGCTCAGGCTCAGGTCGGCCCGCCGGCCCCGGTCGCCCCCCGGATCGAGCGCGTTCGGGAGCGTGAGGAAATCCATGTGCGAAAAGCGGAATTGAAGCCCTCCGCTGCTGTTGCTCTCATTGAAGAACCTCCAGCTCGACACCGTGGCCCCGAACCCCACCTGATAGTTGCCGATCGGGTAGTGGAACCGCATGGCGTTCGTGGAAAGCGCGTTCGAGAGCTTCAGGAGTCCGATGTACTGGTTGTCCTGCCGGCTCTCGATCTGGATCGTCGGATAGAGGCCGTCGTACTGGTAGAGCACCCTGTACACAGGAAAGGTGGCGCGGTTGTCCCATGCCACGTTTAGGGTGTAGCGATGCCGCTCCAGCGCGTCCTGACCCTGAGTCTGGGCTCCGAGCGTGATCCCGTCCGTGACCTTCTCGAAGAAGGGCAGCCAGAACTTCGGCCACAGGGCCGGGAAGGCGGAGTATCCGTCCGGATCGCCCTCGCTATGCTCCTCCCGGGGCCGGGGCCAGTCCACCCAGTACCGTTCGGGGTCCGGCTTCTCCGCGGCGATCGTGTCGGGAGAAAGTTTGGAGTGGAGGGAATCCAGGGAAGCGGGATTCGCCAGTCCCTTCGAGGTGGGGATCTCCGCGAGGCTGAACCCGGAGGCCTCATAGGCCATCGCCAGAAGCCGGTCCGGCTGACCCTGAGACACGACGGGGAACATCGCGCCCGTTTCGAAATTGGTGATGCGGGAGGGGATCGCCAGCACGCCCTCCTCCGCGAAAGCCCGATCCAGCTGAGCGGCTTCGATCCGATACAGATTCAGCACCCCGCCCAAGGTGCTCGCATAGAGCAGGCCGCCATCCATCTGCCAGAATGGGGTCACCTCGCTAACCCGCAACGACGGCCCCGCGTGCCGCGTGAGCATCCTCGTCATCCGGGACTTCACGGAGACCGCCATGAGCCGTTCGTTTCCGCCGTTCACCTTGTAGCTGAACACCACCCACTCGCGCGACCTGCCCCTGCCCCAGACCGGCGTAGCCAGACGCTCGAACCGCTGCGTCCGGAAAAGAATCGCCTCCTCCGTGCCGTCCCAGCGGGCGATGGCCTGATTCCCGTCGTTCAGATTCTTTACGTAGACTACCGACCCCTTCAGGATTCCCGAAACGCCCCAGGCGAAGTCCGGCGAGAAATCGGGATCCGTTGCGCGAGCCCCATGAGTCAGCCGGATTTCCTCCTCTTCCTCCAGATCGAAGAGAAAGACGTCAGAGTGCAGATAGAACTCCTTGTGAGGCTCAAGCCTGGAATAGAGCAATCCGCCGGGGCGGTCCGCGTGCCGGGGCGCTAAACGGAGGCTGCTGCCGCCGTCGCGTTCCCAGCGGGTAATCACGCGCGTCTCGCCCGACCCCCTTTCCCAGGATGAGATCCCCAGGCCCTCCGTGTACGAATCGCGGATGAAGTACGCCACGTCGCCCGCGGGAGTCAGGGTCGGCCCCCGGCTGAGGCGCCCCGATCTCGCCAGTACCTTGGGCGCCGTCACCGGCTCGCGGCGGATGCGCTCCAGATCCGACGTCGAGACTGCGTTCATCCGTTGCACGGCCTGGTCCCAGAGATCGTAGTAGTCGACTCCCAGCACATCCTTGGCCACGGTGTTCACGAAGAAAGGAAGGTAACCTCCCGAGGCGCTTGCCACCTTCGCGGGCCCTAGAGGCCCCCCCTTCTCCGCGATCATGCGGTTCATCACATAGCCGTAGAGGTAAGGCGTCACCCCGTGGGGCCACTCGGGTACACCGCCGTTCAAACGGTCGAGAGTCACGCCCAGGCCGGTGTCGGTGGAATCCAGGAGCCCCTCGCGGCTGGCGGTGCGGATCACCATGTCGGCGAACGCGGAACGCCCACGCCCGAAGATTCCGAGCGCCGTCTCCTCGTAAACCGCCAATCCCTCGATCAGCCAGAGGGGCTGATACGAATTCATCTTCGCGACTGAGCCGAAAATCGTTCGACCGACGCTGAATGCGCCCCGCGTAATATCATTGGCGATGACATGCGTCAGTTCGTGGAAGGCAAGAGTTCGGATCCAGTTGTCGTATTCACCGATGGAACTGGTCGGCGAAAAGGGCACCGCATGTACCACGAGCCGATTGAACGGAAAGACGCTGGCCTGTCCGTTCGCCACGTCGGTGTCGCCGCGAACGACGACCTCCAGCGGCCCCGCGAGCTCCCAACTCAAACGTTTCGAGAGGACTTCATACGCGTCCTCCAAATAAGCGGCGAGGTAGGCGGTGAAGCGTCGGTAGGTGGGAGGATAGTGGATCCGAAAGTGCCGGGTGGAAACCGTCTCCCAGGTTTGGTCTGGCGCCACCTTCGCGGACGCGACCGAAACACCGGCAAGCCCGATGAGGACTGCCGTCAGACCGGCGACAACGCGCCGCTTGAGGCGGCTTCGTCTCCGGCGAATTCCCGGAGTCCAGCAGTCTGACATTGCCTTTTCAGTCTAGAAGACTATCTTAAAAAGACAAACGAGCCCCCGCTTAGGACTCTCGATGAGACCACCTGGGGCGGTTTTTCTGGAACAACGTAGTGTCTGAAGCAGAGACTTCGAAGGAGAAGCGGCCTATGCAACTGAATCGTGCGGCGACGTGGATGACCAACCTGTGCCTGATCCTGGGAATGGTGGCGGTTGCCTCCTGGACCGTGGCCTGTACCCCCAGCGCCAAGAAGCCGGATGAAATCTCTGCTGACGCCGACGTAACGGGCGGCAACGACTCCGACTCGGGCGGCGCCATGGGCATGGAATCCATCAACTTCCCCTACGACTCCTACACGCTGACCGCGGAGTCGAAGATGAAACTCGACGCCAACGCCCAGATCCTGAGCGACAAGCGCAGCGTTCAGATCCAGATCGAAGGCCACTGCGACGAGCGCGGCGGCATTCAGTACAACCTGGCCCTGGGCGAGAAGCGCGCGAACGCCGTTCGCAAGTACCTGGTGGACAAGGGCGTGAAGGGTGATCGCATCACCACGATCAGCTTCGGCGAAGAGCGTCCGCTCGATACCGGGCACACCGAGGCGGCCTGGGGGCGTAACCGCCGGGCGAACTTCGTCATCACTTCGCGGTGATCGGTCGGAAGTCGACTCCATTTTTCCAGAAGAAGGCGACGGGGAGCGATCCCCGCCGCCTTCTTCGTTTTCTGGCTCCTGTTGCCTTGGCCCTGTCGGCGGGTTGCTCGCTGATGGTCACGCGGCCGGTGCAGGAGATGAACGACGCCACCGCGGCGATCCGGGCCGCGCGCGAGGTGCAGGCTCAGACCTTGGCCCCGGAGCTGTTCCGCCAGTCGCAGGAGTGGTTCCTCCGCGCCCGTCGGGCGTATAAGTTCAAGGAGTTCGCCGAAGCACTGGATTACGCCGGCAAGGCGCGGGTATTCGCCGAGCAATCCGAGTTCGAGGCCGTGCGGGCGGGAGCGAGCCGTGAATCGATCAACGTTTCACCCCCGCCTCCTCCCCCACCGCCGAACCCCTCTTCGCCCGAGTCGCAGGGCGCGCCGGAGCAAGGCACCTGGGCGCCGCTCCTGGATTCCCCGGAGGGCGAAGCAGGGGGCGATGCGCCCCCTCCGCCTCCACCGGGCAAGAAATAGCTCAAAGCGTCAGACTCTCTCCGCCTTGTGAAGGCGGGAGGGCAATGCCATGATTCTTCACATGAAAAGACTCCTCGCTCTGAGCCTCGTCCTGCTTTTCTCACTCCCCCTGAGCGGCTGTCTGAAGACCCGTTCACAGCTTCGCGAGGACGACCCCATGGCGGCCGGGATTCCCAACCAGCCCGAGCCCGTTCGGGATCGGGGAGGCTACGTGGTGGACGAGCTCAAGAGCGAGATCACCCGCCTGACCGGTCGCATCGAGGACATGGAGCGGGAGCTCAAGGACCAGCAGGAGGCTAACGAGGAACGGGGGAAGGGCCCCGATGCAGAGGACCTCGAGAAACGGATCGTGGAGCTCGAGAACGCGCAAGCCGCGATGCTCGAAGCCATCCGGAAGATCGAGAAATCAGCCCCGCCGCCGGATGCCGGCGACAGCTTCGAGAAAGCCAAGGACGCCTACCGCTCGAAGGACTACGAGGGCGCCATCAATCACCTCAACGTGTACCTGCGCAACTCGGGCGCCAAGAACGCCGAGGAGGCCACCTTTCTTCGCGGCGAAAGCTATTTCAGCCTGAAGCAGTACAAGAAGGCGATCATCGACTACAGCAAGTTCCCTGAGAAGTTCAACCGCTCGCGCCTCTTGCCCGAAGCCCTCTGGAAAATCGGGCAGTGCTTCGACAGCCTCGGGATGCGCGAGGACGCGCAGGCCTTCTATCAGGAGCTCGTGGACAAGTTCCCGAAGAGCGGCCGCACGGACCAGGCCCGGCGCAAACTCGGGGGCGGCGGCTCCAAGGGCAAGCGCTGAGCATGTTCCGCCTCGCCCACGCCGCGCTTGGCGGAGTGCTCGCCGGCCTGATGGCGGCTACGCCCGCGCGAGCGGCCACGCTCGTGTTCAGCAACGACGTGATGTCCGAGCTCGAGCCCTGCGGCTGCCGCAACAATCCCGAAGGCGGAGTGGTGCGCAAGGCCACGCTCCTCGCGCAACTCAAGCAGGACGACGCATCCCTCCTGCAGCTCGACGCCGGCAACCTCCTTTTTGAGAGCGAGGAGCTCAGCGACGCGCTCAAGCGGCAATCAGAGGCGCAGGCCGGATACCTGGTGCGCGCCCTGAATGAGCTCGGGCAGGACGCCGTCACCCCCGGCGCCAAGGATTTCGCCCTGGGCCTGAAGGTCTTCGAGAAGCTGCGCAAACAGGCCAAATTCAAATTCCTCTCGGCCAACCTCGCGAAAAAAGGCGGCGCGCTCCTGCTGGCCCCCCATGCTGTATTCGAGCGGAAGACCAAAGACGGAAAAGCTCTCAGAATAGGCGTGTTCGGGCTCTCGGGCCCGAACGTGCGATGGCCTTCAACCCTCACGGCCAAGGATGCCCAAGCCGCGGCGAAGGCCCAGGTGGCCGCGCTTCGCGGGAAGAAGGTCGACCTAGTGATCGCGCTCACGCACCAGGGTCTCGACGCCGACAAGGAACTGGCCGAGAGAGTTCCCGGAATCGACGTGATCGTGGGAGGGCAGAGCCAGAGCTACCTTCAGAAGCCGGAGAAAGCGGGCGGCACTCTCATCCTCCAGACCGCATTCCGTAACCAGCACGTCGGCGTGCTCCCCCTGGGACCGCCGCTCGACGTGGATAACCACCGCCTCGTGACCCTGGGCGCCGAATTCGACCCTGAAAAGGGAAACGCGCTCACGCCACTCGTGGAGGAGTTCCAAGCGAAGATCGCCGAGATCAACACCGAGGAGAGCCGAAAGCTCGAACAGGCCGCGCACGCCCCCACGCCCGCCGGCGTGCCGAAGTACCAGACCTTTCCAAAGTGCGCCGAGTGCCATGCTCAGCAGACCGAGTTCTGGCGCAAAACCAACCACGCCAATGCATTGAAGCCGCTTCTGAAAGCCAAGCAGATCCGCAACAAGGATTGCCTGCGCTGTCACTCGCTCGCGCTCGGCGAGAAGGAGGGCTTTGCCGACGTCCTCAAGCTTGCCGAACGCAACGCCGGCGAAGGAAGGGCCGAGTGGGTGGAGCCCGAGCCCTTGGCCACCTGGCTCGAGACCCTTCATGAGGCCGATGACCTCGAAGAGACCGCGAAGCTCCTGCCCTCCGACGCGAAGCCCGCCGCTCTCCACGTCGCGCTCTCGAACTTCAAGCGCGTCTGGGCGCCCGTCCAGTGCGAGAACTGCCACGCTCCGGGCTACGACCACCCTTTCGGCGCTCCCTACGCCAAGGCCGTCGACACCTCGAAAACCTGCCTGCAATGCCACACGCAGGAGCGCGCACCAGGCTGGTACGAGAAGTCTGGAAGCATCATTGCGGGCACCCTGGACAAGAAAAAGGCCCTGATCGCTTGCCCTCCCGACAAAACCGAGTAGACAGGTGCGATGCCTGCGCTCGGTGCTTCCCATCTCATCCTCGGAATCGAGACCTCCTGCGATGAGTGCAGCGCCTCGGTGGTGCGTCTTTCGGACAAAGGCTCGGAGGGCGATGTCCGGGTAGAAGCGCTTTCTGTTTCCACCTACTCCCAGATCACCCTCCACCAACCCTACGGGGGCGTGGTGCCCGAAGTGGCCTCGCGCAACCACCTCGAAACCATCAATCCCATGATCGCGAAGGCTCTCCAGGCAGCAGGAGTGAGCGCCCGCGACCTCTCTGCCCTGGCCGTCACGAGCCGCCCCGGACTGGTAGGCGCCCTGCTCGTGGGCGTGACGGCGGCGAAGGCCATGGCCTACGCGCGGCGCCTGCCGCTGGTGCCCGTGCACCACCTTGAGGGCCACGCCACGAGCCTCTGGCTCCGCCCGGACGGAGGTCCGGCCGCTCGGCACTTCCCTCTTCTCCTTGCGATCGTCTCGGGTGGGCACACTCAGCTCCACGTGGTGAAGACGCCACCTTCCTCCTGGCCCGAGGATTTCCTGGCCTCCACCCGTGTGGGCCGCTCGCGGGACGACGCCGCGGGCGAGGCCTTCGACAAGACAGCGAAGCTCCTGGGTTATCCGTACCCGGGCGGCGTGTGGATCGATCGGGGAAGCGAGGGAGGCGATCCCAGGGCCTTCAATCTTCCCCGCGCCATGCCCCAGAAGGACGTGCTCGACTTCAGCTTCTCGGGCCTCAAGACCGCGGTGGCCCTGCAAGTTCAAGCGCTCGAGCGGGCAGGAGGCGCGGGCGCGGTGAAAGCCCGGCTTCCCGATCTTTGCGCCTCCATCCAGGAGGCCATCGTCGACGCGCTTTTTTCCAAGATGAAGCTCGCTGCGGAGAAATACGGCTGCAAGGCTCTGGCGCTCGTAGGCGGAGTAGCGGCGAACCGCCGGCTGCGCTTCCGGCTTGAGAAGGAGTTTCCGGCCCCCGTCTTTTTCCCGCCCGCCGAGTACTGCACCGACAACGCGGCCATGATCGCGGCCGCGGGGGCCTACCGTTTCTCGCAGGGGCGGGCCCTCACGGGAACCGCCGCGCTCACGCTGAGCGCGCGCGCGGCGGCGGAGGTGTGAGCGGATGAGCCCTAAGGAAAAGCCCGGCGCACCCCGAAGGGCCTTCACGGGCGAGCGCAAGCGCCGCGCCTTCGGTCAGCACTTCCTTCGCGACCGGAAAGTGATCGGCGCTGTAGTGGAGGCGTTTCTAGAGGGTGCCGAAAAGCACGGCGCCCAGCTCCTCGTGGAGATCGGCCCGGGCAAAGGAGCGCTCACCGAGCCGCTTCTCGCCGGGCTTGCCGCCCTCCAAGCCAACGGAGTGGCGCCGCGAACCCTGAGGCTTTTCGAACGCGACCGCGAGCTCGTCGCGCTCTGGCAGAGCCGGATCGCGGCTTCGCCCGTGGCCTTCGAGGTGGTTGAGGGCGATTTCATGCAAGCCCCTGAAGCGGAGTGGAACGAACCGTCGCCGGTCGCCGTCGTGAGCAACCTTCCCTACTCGGCCGGCACGGCCATCGCTCAGCGCCTGCTCTTGGCGGGTCCGGGCGCCCCATTTCACGTGCTGATGTTCCAGGCCGAGGTGGCGCGGCGGTTTCGGGCGGCTCCGAACGGCGCCGAGCGGGGGAGCCTCTCGGTTTGGGCTCAGAACCATTGGGACATCGAACGCGTGTGTTTTGTGCCTCCAGGCGCCTTTCAGCCTCCGCCTAAGGTGGACTCTGAGGTGCTTCGATTCACCCGGAGAGCTACGCCCAGGGTGCAGGGCACCGAGGCGCGGCCTGAGCTTTGGCAGGAGCTCATCAAGCGCACCTTCGCCCAGCGGCGCAAGATGATCCGCTCCAACCTGAACGGCGATCCCTGGGCCCAGGCGCTCCGCGACTCCGGAGTGGATCCAACGCTTCGCGCGCAGGCACTGGACTGGACCCATTGGGAAAGCCTTTGGAAGGCCCTCCCAGCCGCACGCGCCTAGCCTCTGGCCCTAAGGGGTGGTAGACCGCCCTACATGATTTCAATAGGGAATGTTCTTCTGGCGCGCGGTCTCGCCGCGCTCGCCGTCCTTCTATTGGGCACCCCCGCGTACGCCAGCCTCTCTGATCTCGGCGGCTTCGGCTCCCGCACGAGCGCCTTGGGCGGCGCCGGCGCGGCCTGGGGCGCCGGCCCCTACGCCTCGTACGCCAACCCCGCGGCTTTGGGCGCCGTGAAGGACAAACGCCTTCAACTTGCGTGGGGCCTGGTGTGGGCGCGGCCTGTTTTCCTGCCGGTGACTGGCGTGGTCACTGAGAACGCTGTCACCTCCGACGCCGCGGTGGGCAGCGAGCGGATCAACTCCGTGAAGACCGACGACTACCGCGACACGCTTGGGCAGCTTCTGGGCGCCTCGATCGCGATCGCGCCTTCAAGCTCCTACAACCCCACCCTCGGCCTCACCATCTACTTCCCCCTTGCGCAGCTCGCCTATGTCGACACTGGCGAGCCCTACGTGCCTGAGTACGTGCTCTACCGCGCGCGCACGCAGCGCCCCCAGGTGCAACTGGGCCTGGGCGCCAAACTCACGGACCGTTGGCACGCGGGCCTGGGCGCCACCATCGCCTACTCGCTCACGGGCGATGCCTTCGTGTTCCTTCAGACGGATACGGACAAACCTTCCAGCATGCGGTTTTCCGCCAGCCTGAAACCGAAAATCGTTCCGTATTTCGGGATCTACTTCGGGCCGAACGAAACCGAAGGCTCTGACGTAACCGAAACGCCCAGGGCGGGCGCCTTCAGCGGCGGGCTCGTGGTTCGGCTCCCGGTGGAATACGCCAACCTGATCGACCTCCACTCCGCGGCCCGCGCCTTCGGCGATCTGGCCGCGCTCGACTTCGCGTTCAGCGCGCGCTCCACGATGTTCTACGATCCGCTCGCCGCGGAGCTCGGCCTTTCTTTCCAGCACAGCGAAACCTTCCGCAGCTTCCTGCAGGCGGATTTCCAGGCCTGGAGCTCGTTCGAGGCCCCGGCACTCAAGATCGAGAACCCCACGATCGAGGACTGCGAAGACGCGGGAGGAAACTGCGGCGTAGAAATCTCCGAAAGCGACAACCCCGAACGCCCGGCGCGCGACATCATCGTGGCCCGATTCGGCGAGGAGATCTCGCTCGGCTCGAGCACCTTCCGGCTCGGCTACTCCTACCGGCCCGGCATCTTCAAGGGCAACGGCTCGGGCTCCGGTAACGCGCTCGACCCCGACCGCCATACCGGAAGCCTGGGCTGGGGAAAGGTGATGAACGGATTCCTGGGTTTTGATTCGCCGTTTCGCCTCGACGTGCATTTCCAGTACACCCGCATGGTCACGCAGAAGATCGAGAAGTCTGATGGCGACGAGGCCGGTACAGTCGGCGGCCAGAAGATCGGCGCCCCCGGCTACAGCGCGGGAGGCGAGGTCTGGGGTGGCGGCGCCACCCTGAGCCTGGCATTCTAGGCAGCGAATGAGCGGCAAGGGCAAAAAGAAGGGCGATGAGGTCAAACTTCTCGCCACCAATCCCAATGCCCACCGCAACCTGTTCATCACCGAAACGGTGGAAGCCGGGATCCAGCTCACGGGCACCGAGATCAAGAGCCTCCGCGCCCAGGCCCCGAACCTGAAAGACGCCTTCGTGGAGATTCAGGCACCCCCGGGTTCCACCAAGGTGGAAGCCTGGCTCATGAACACCCACATCGCGCCTTACTCGCACGGCAATATCTGGAACCACGAACCCACCCGAAAACGCCGACTCCTTCTCCATAGGCACCAAATCGAGAAACTTTTCGGTGCTCTGGTTCAGAAAGGTATGACGCTGGTACCCACGAAAATGTACCTCAAGGAGGGTCGGGCAAAGCTCGAGCTCGGCCTGGGTAAGGGCAAGAAACATCACGACAAACGGGACACCGTGAAATCCAAGGAAACCGACCGCGAGATTTCTCAGGCGATGAAACGCACTCTCAAGGACTGAACCGCGCTCACGCTGACAAGCCGCGTCTTTCTTCTCTTCGATTCACCCCGGTAGAGTGTCGGCTGGATGAGCGAACTCGGGGGAAAAACGCTACCAGAACTGTTCGTACGCGCGGCGAAGTCCGAGCCCGCGCGCGTGCTCTGGAAACATCGCCTGGCTCCGGCGCGCCCCTGGACGGAGGTCACCCTGGGCGAGGCCTATGCCTCCACGCGACTTCTCTTTCATGGCTTGAAGGCCCTCAAGGTGGAAGAAGGCCAGGCTGTCGCCCTGATCCTTCGCACGGGCGTGGATCGGGCTCTCTGGGATCTGGCCTGCCTCTGCTCGGGCGCGGTCGCCGTCCATGTCGATCCCATGCTCCCCCAGGAGGCGCGAGAGGCGCTCCTGCGCCAGATCAATCCCGTTCTGGTTGTGGCCCCAGCGGCCTGCGTGCCGCCCGATTTCAGGACGGTGGTCTTGGATCCCGCGGCGGCGGCTCCCTCGGAGTCCGCGCTCGCGCTTGCCACATTTCATCGCCTCTCGGCGGAACACGCGCTCGACGATCCCAGCGCCTTCGAGCGCTGGGCGTTTTCCGTTCCCCCTTCCGCACTTGCCGTGCTTCAGATTTCTTCCGCGGTCCGGGGCACGGAACCCAGGATCGCCGCCTTCACCCAGGGAGCGCTCGTTGAGGGCTTCGCGGACCTCGGTCAGGCCCTGGGGGGGCCGGCCCGCAATCATTGGATCGTGTGCGCGGCCTCGCCCTTTTCTCCCTCCTGTCCGCGCCTGGCTGAACTGGGCGCCGTGGCAC
>JADZFF010000105.1 GCA_020850015.1 Bdellovibrionales bacterium
CCAGGTAGTCGCGCACCTTGGCGGGCGGGATCCCGAACTTCTCCTCCACTTCGGGCGGACCGTAGACCTTGTCGGCCATGGTGTCCCACACGCGCACGCGCGGGCCCACGAGCTGCATCAGGTCCTTGTCGCCCGTGACGATCACCACACGCCCCTTCGGGTGCGAGCCGATCCAGGTGCGCGTGAGCGTGGCGATGAGATCGTCGGCTTCCACCCCAGGCCTTCGGAAAGCCGGGATCCCCATTGCCTTCACGAGCTCGTCGATCCTCGCGAACTGCGGCACCAGGTCTTCGGGCGCCTCGCTCCGATTGGCTTTGTACTCGGGGTAGATCTCGTGGCGGAAGGATGGCTCCTTGCTGTCATAGGTCACTACCAGGTGGCGGGGATCAGCCTCCTCCATCAAACGCCCCAGCATCGAGGCCACGCCGAACACCGCGTTCACGGGCTCGCCCCGGGTGTTGTTCAACGAGCGGATGGCGAAAAACGCCCGAAAGATGAACGAGCTGATGTCGAGAAGGTAGAGAGTCGGGGCGTCCGACGAGAAGTCGCGGATGGGATGGGGGGCCATCCCCAGTGTTTATCCGACGTTTCGCCTGGGCGCCACGACGACCTCGGTGTCGGCCATCACGTCGCCGAGCCGCTGCCGCGTCTCGATTCGAACGAGCAGGGCGAGCTCGATGACGAGGAGCGGAATCCCCACGAGAAACAGGATCAGCCAGCCCCATACCGGTATGATGGAAAAGAAGGTGGCCAGGCCGACCGGGGCGTTCCGGATCACCGAGTCCTTGAATCGGGCCGGGGCCTTCCGCGCGGTGTTTCGCACCTGAAGCCCCATGAGCTTCTTCCCCACGCTCTGCCCGTCGAAGGCGCCCGCGTGCAGCCCGTCGGCGAGGATGCTGTACGCGAACCCGCAGAGCGGCCCCAGTCCCCGCGGAAGAACGGACGCCAGAGTGACCACGACTCCGAAGTCGATGGCTTTGGCGACGACGCGGCTGGGAACGGAGGCTCGCACGGTTCAGGATTCCAGGAAGAAGCGGTCCATGAGGTCCACCATGCTGTGAACCGCGAAGATGTGCGTTTCCTGAATCCGGCTGGAGTTCGATCCGAGCTCGGCGTTCAGGCAGAGATCCGCCAGCTCCTTGAGCTTCCCGCCCTTGCCGCCCGTCAGCCCGATCACGAACAGCCCCTGCTTCCTGCAGGCCTCAACGGCCGTGATCACGTTGCCGCTGTTGCCCGAGGTGGAGATGGCGATCGCGACGTCGCCCTTGCGCCCCAGCGCTTGGATCTGCTTCACGAAGATCTGGTCGTAGCCGAAGTCGTTCCCGATCGCCGTGAGGTTCGAGGAATCGGTGGTGAGCGCGATCTCGGGCAGGGGCCGGCGGTCGAGCAGCATGCGCCCCACCATCTCGGCGGCCATGTGCTGGGCGTCGGCGGCCGAGCCTCCGTTGCCGAAGATCAGCACCTTGCCCCCGGTGCTCACGCATTTCCCGAGGCGCTCAGCGGCGGCCACGAGCTTCTCGCTGGAGGTCGCCATGAACTGTTTCTTGATCTCGAGGGACTCCGCGTAAGTTTGCTGCAGATAGTCGATCGGTTTCATGGGCTGCGCCCCCTTCCGCCCCTGGGATGACCCTGGGGACAAATCATGTTACCTCAAAGGGCATAACCCAAAGGAACACCATGGCTCAAACGAAGAACGTGCTGCAGGCCACTGACGACAACTTCCAGACGGAGATCCTGGGTGGGGAAGAGCTCGCCCTCGTGGATTTCTGGGCCGAGTGGTGCGGGCCCTGCCGCATGCTCGCCCCGACGATCGAGTCGCTCGCGGAGCAGTACTCGGGCAAGTTGAAGGTCTACAAGATGAACGTGGACGAGAACCCGACGACGCCCACTCAGTTCAACATCCGCGGCATCCCGACCGTGATCCTCTTCAAGGGCGGCAAGCCCGTGGATCAGCTCGTGGGCAACCAGCCCAAAGAAGCGTTCATTCAGGCGATCGAGAAGCAGATCTAGCTCCGCGCGGAGGCGCCATCCTCTTGTCGCCATGAATTCGGCCGCAATGCTTTGACCCGCATCAAGCGTGCGCTATCCTTGAAGGAAAGATCCTTGAGGGACAGAAGGAGCGCGCATGGATTCGCCGAGCACAGTTCAGGAACTCATCCGGACCTTCCAGGATGGCGGGCAGTGGATGATCGCCATCGCCATCGCACTGGCGTTCGCGATCGCACTGTCGCTGGAACGGTTCATCCGTTTGTATTTTCAGTACAACGTCGATGGCCCCTCCTTCATGTTCGAGATCCAGAAATACATCCTGGCCAACGACCTCGACGGCGCCATCCGCATCTGCAACGGGGCAGGCAACGCGGCGCTTCCCCGTGTGGTGAAAGCGGGACTCCAGCGCGCCTCGCGGTCGGATGACCAGATCCAGAACGCGATCGATGCTGTGAGCCTGGAGATGATCCCGAAGCTCGAGCGCCGGCTCCCCTACCTCTCGATGATCGCGAACGTGGCGACCCTTCTCGGCCTTCTGGGAACGATCTCAGGCCTCATCGGCGCCTTCAATGCGCTGGCCGAAGCCGATCCCGCCCAGCGGCAGGCCATTCTCTCGGCCGGTATCGCCGAGGCCATGAACGCCACCGCGTTCGGCCTCATCACCGCGATCTTCACGATGATCGCCTACACGGTGCTCTCCGCGAAGGCGAACCGCGTGCTCGAGGAGATCGACGAGTTCGGCGTGAAGCTGCTCGATCTGCTCGCCGCGCGCAAGTATCGCCACTCCGTGGAAAAAGGCGGACGGGTCTGAGGGGTGTTTCGCCGCCCTTCCAGACGCCGTCGAGGCAAACACCAGGAGGTGGGGATCAACCTGGTCCCCATGCTCGATACCCTCGTCACGCTCATCGCCTTCATGCTCTTCTCCGCGACTTTCCTCTCGGTTGTGAGCATGGACTCGCCTGTTCCGGTGAACAGCGCCGCGAGCTTCCGAAACCGGGCGGATCAGCGCCCGCTTCAACTCACCGTCAGCGTGGGAAGCGATGAGACCACGCTCTGGAGCCCCTTCGACCGCATCCGCCGGGTGGCCGTGCCCCATCTTCAGGAAGGCGGGCCCGACGTCCTGGCCGTGCACGCCGAGCTCGTGAAGGTGAAGCAGCAGTTCCCTAAGGAGCGGCAGCTGGTGATCGTGCCGAACGCGAACACCCCCTACGACACGGTCGTGGCCCTCATGGACGCCGCGCGGCTCTTCGATCCGATGGATCCCCCGATCTACGTGAAAGACGAGACCGGCGTGGATCAGGCCGAGCCGCAGCTCTTCCCCGAAGTCGTTTTCGGGAACCTGCTGGGAGACAGCTGAGATGCCGCATTTCCGCTCCATCCGAACCCGCAGGGGCCGCAAGAAACTGGTCGGAGGCCCGCTCGAGCTCCAGCTCACGAGCATGATGGACATCCTCGTCATCATCCTCGTGTTCATGCTCAAGAGCCAGGCCGCGACGACCTCGGCGTTCATGGGGGCGGACGGGGCCGAGCTCCCCTACTCGCGCACCCAGGATGTGCCGCCGGATAGCCATCACGTGGTGGTGACCCGCGAGTACATGGCCTTCCAGGACCAGAAGGTGCTCTACTTCGTGCCGCAGCCGGGTCAGCCCGCGCCAGGCGAACCGCCCGCCGAGGCGAAGCCGCCCGCCAGGTCCGATGAGCCGGTGGAGCCGCTCAAGCTCGAGTTCCACAAGGAAGACCTCGATGAGGGCGGCAGGCGCATCCTCCCTCTGTACGACGCCCTCGTGCAGGCCAGGGACAAGTCGGAGCTCCTTCGCTCGAAGTCGAGCGCGAGGGACGAGGCGGGCGAGCCCTTGCCCTTCGACGGCATCCTCGCCATTCAGTCCGACAAGCGGATCCCCTACGACGTCCTCCGCAAGGTGATGTACACGGCAGCCGTGGCCGGTTACCGCACCTACCGCCTGCTCGCGATCAGATACGAAGAGTAAGCGAGGCAGGAGCCGAGCTTCCGACAGTGCCACAGCACTGCCGCGGAGCAGGATGCGGAGCGGAGGCGAGGCAGGAGCCGAGACGGTGGATATTGATGCGCCTAGTCATTCTGTAACTCGTTGAAATCACGCGCCACTACCAAGGTCCCACGCCCCACATTTTGCACTTTCGCTGCGCCGCGATATCGCCCCCTCGTACTGACGAGGGGGATCTCGACCATGGGGACTGGGGAAAACGTGCGCGCCGGACTGCTCCTGGCGGCGGCGCTGCTTGGAACTTCGAAGTCAGCGCAGGCCTACAGCCTCACGGAACATCGCCGCATCACCGATCAGGCGATCGCGGATTTCAACTTCTGCTTCAGCGACGCGCTCGTGCCTCTGCTGCGCGACTGGATCCAGACCGCGAACCGGAACGAGGACCTGAACCTCCTCCGAAAGTGGAGCCTGTACTCGCACTTTTACCATCCGGGAAAGGACCTCGATGACCTGTCGAGGCTCGACTCCAGCCTGCGCATCGCGCTCCTCCAGAAGGAGATCGGCGACCTGAACGGCCAGGGCGACGAGGCCGAGTCCTTTTACGAGCTCGGCCACGCGATCCACCATATCCAGGACATGGCGTCGCCTCCCCATGTCGTGCCGGTCCGGCACGGCCTCTTTGATTCCTACGAAGGCTGGAACCTCTCGCCTCTCGATTTCCCGGCAAGGCGCATCGATCGGAAATACTGCAGGAAACTCCGCGATCAGCAGGTGCCCGGCGGGCTCTACCAGATCCTGAATGAGACGGCCTGGCAGAGCCTTTCTTACGTGAAGACCCCGCTCAGGCTCCAATACAACGGATACGCGGCCGACGTGACCTGGGAGTGGTTCTGGAAGGAAAGCTCTAGCCCTGAGTTCGGCGACTACGGTTGGTTCGGCAATCGCTTCGGCGAGAGCCCCATCACCTTTGGCGATGCTCACCGTTACGAGATCCCCCGGGCCACCTACCTCGCGTTCAAGAAACGGCAGCTGGCCCTGGCCATCGACCGGACCGTCCAGGCCCTGGTTTGGTACTTCCGCAACCGCTGAGCTGAAGACGGACCCCGCCTTCTCCTCTCCTCAGCTTCCTGCTAGAACTGGCTAATGGAACGCTATGCCAAACGCGCCCTGGACGTGCTTCAAAAGGCGTTCGCAGCCGCGGGATACCCGGCCGCGGGGCTTGCCCTTCCCCAGGCCCTTGACCTGGAGCTCCCGCCTGACCCTGCGATGGGCGATCTGGGATTCCCGTGCTTCCGTCTTTCGAAACCCTTGAAGAAAGCTCCGCCCGCCGTGGCGCAGGAGCTCGCGGCCCACTGCCAGCAGCAGCTGGCGGGCCTGCCCGAACAGACGATGCTGAAGGCCGCGGCCGTGGGCCCGTACGTGAACTTCACGGTGGACGCCCAGGTGCTCCTGTCCGACCTCCTCGGGGACATCCTCGCGGGCGGAGGCGATGGCCGGTACGGCAAGGTGCCTGAGAAGACCCGCGGCCGCTGGGTGATGGAATTCAGCTCGCCCAACATCGCCAAGCCCTTCATGGCGGGCCACCTGCGCTCCACGGCGCTGGGTGCGGCGCTGGCGCGCGTGGGCGCCTACCGCGGGTTCGACGTCATCTCGATCAACCACCTCGGCGACTGGGGCACGCAGTACGGCAAGCTCGCGGTAGCGGTGAAGCGCTTCGGAAAGGACCTACCCGCCGACCCGGGAATCAAGGACCTCGTGGCGGTGTACGTGAAGTTCCATGAAGAGGCCGAGAAGGATCCCGCGCTCGAAGACGAGGCCCGCGAGGCCTTCGCGCGCCTGGAGCGGGGCGATTCGGAGCTGATGGAGCTCTGGAAGAAGTGCGTGGTGATCTCCATGAAGGAGTTTTCGCGCACGTATCAGCGCCTGGGCGTGGAGTTCACCCACGTCTGGGGGGAGAGCTACTACCGCGACCAGTTGGAGCCGCTGCTCGCCGAGCTTCGGAAGCTCGGCCTGATCGAGGAGAGCGAAGGCGCGCTCGTGGTGCGCCTCACGGATGCCCAGGGAAAGGAGATTCCCCCCGCGATCCTCCAGAAAAAGGACGGAGCGACGATCTATGCCACGCGCGACGTGGCGGCCGCGCGGTACCGTTGGGAGAAATTCCGCTTCGACCGCATGAGCTACATCGTGGGCCAGGAGCAGAAGCTCCACTTCCAGCAGGTTTTTGGGGTGCTGAGGCGCATGAACGCGGAGTGGGTGTCGCGCTGCGAGCACATCCCCTACGGGCTTTACCGCTTCAAGGGCGCAAAGATGTCCACCCGCAAGGGGAATGTCGTCACGCTCGAGGACGTGCTTGAAACCGCACGCGAGGCCGTGCTGGAGCGCCTGCGCGCGCGCACGCTGGATGCGGGCGTGGACGCGGATCAGGTGGCGGAGACGGTGGCCCTGGGAGCCGTGGTTTTCAACGACCTGTCGAACGACCCGGCCCGCGACCTCGACTTCGACGTGGAGCGGGTGACCGACTTCGAGGGCGAAACCGGGCCCTATCTCCAGTACGCCCACACGCGCTGCCTGAGCATTCTGAGGAAGGCGGGCGGGCTGGATACGTTCAAGCAGGACCTCGCGGCCCCCGCGGGCGACCCGGCGGACGTTTCGCGCCTGGGGCGCTTGGCGCCCGAGCCCGAGCTCATCTCAAGGCTACGGACTCCCGAGGAGCTCCTGCTCGTGAAGCGGCTCGGGCAGTTCCCGCACCACCTGGAGCGCACGCTCTCCTTCGCCAAGGCGAGCCAGCTCTGCCATTTCCTGATCGACGTGACTCAGGCCTTCGGCGGCTTCTACCGGGAATGCCGCGTGATCCAGGAGGATCAGCCGGAGCTCACGCGTGCCCGGCTGCTGCTCGTCGAGGCCACTCGGCGGGTGCTCGCGCAGGGCCTTCGTTTCGTGGGGATTCCACTCCCGGAGCGGATGTAAGCGAGGCGGGAGCCGAGCTTCTGTCAGTCCAGTGGACTGTCCCGGAGCAGGATGCGGAGGGAAAGCGAGGCAGGGCGCTAGTTTTCCGCCGCCGGCTCCACGCCAGATGCGGGCTCGGCAGCCGCTGCCGGCTCCTCGCCTCCGAAATTGATTTCTTCGGCCAGGGATTCGGGATCGACTATGGGCTTACCGCTCGGCGGACTGCCCCGCTTCGTGGCGCTAGCCCTTCTTGAAGCCCTGGGCGCCGACTTCCTCTTTGTCGAGCCCGACTTCGATTTGGGCGTCGAGACTGTGCTCGCCGCGGGCTTTTTGCCACCTTGCCCTTTCATCTCCTTGTTTTTCGGATCTTTGTTTCGAGAAGCCTCGTGAAGCTTTCGTTCGAGTTTCTTGTGCTGCTCCCCCGCGCGCCGAAGGGTTTGTTTCTCGTACTCGGCCCACGCCTTCCCCCGCTCCTGGGCTGCTCGGGTCCGAGGCTCGCTGAGGGTTTCTTCTTTGAGCGCACGTTGCCGCTCCGGTGGAAGCGGCTTTCCAGTGGCGCGCTGCTCCCGAAGCATCTTTCGGTAGAGCTGACTCTCGGCGGATTCAACGCTCGTTGGGGGCGCCTCTTCCGCTGCTGCTGGCAAGGTCAATAAGACGATGTAACCAATTGTACACAAAAGGCTATTTCTATACTTCACGGGAAATCGACCCTCCAGTTCCGCACATTTGCCTTTCGGCGACCCTGTGGATATACTTGACCATATTGTTCCATCAATTCAGTTAGGGGACGGGGGGAATCGTGGTCGGGGGGGGTCGGTTCGTAGGATTCGGGGCGCTTGCCCTGTTGCTGCTTACCTGTTCTGCGGGAA
>JADZFF010000106.1 GCA_020850015.1 Bdellovibrionales bacterium
CCCGCCCTGGTGACCCGTCTCCAAGGACTCTGCGGACCACAACAATCAGTTGACAGAGACAGTACAGCCGCGTGATGAAACCCGAGCCACTCAGCCGAGAGTTTCAACTAAGCGCGGGACATGCCCCTAGCTCGCGCTGCTGCTCCTCAGTAATCTTCTTGAGACTCTCCATCTCTCTGAGAAGACGAATGCGCTCGAGATGCTCCACATGTTTCTTCTCGAGTTCCTTCCTCTCGGCTTCTAGCTTTTTGATTTCAGCGGCTCGCATTTTTTCTGCCTGCTGTTCCTCGCGCATGATCTCCTTAATTCGCTGCTGCTCAGCGCGAGCCTTTTCTGCTTCGACTTCTCGTTTCCATTCGGTATCCAGGCGAACATAGAAGGCTCGTTCCTGCCGACCGTCGAAGTCGATCCCGTACTTTCTGCAAGTCTCGAAGACCTTCTCCATTCGGGCCTTCTGCGTAGCCTTATTGTTAACCGTTAGTTTGTCGGCAATTGCCTTCCAGGAGTCGTTAACCCAAAGGTTTACGATCTCTTCGATTGCCGAGTGGAAGACCCGATTTTCACTCTGCGTTGCTAGAACCGACCGCTCGGCGCTTTCCTTGATCTGGCCTGCCTCGGCCATCAATCCACGGGCTTCCTGCATCGCAACCGCCGCCTGATTTAGGCGCTCTGTGGCAAGGCTTTCTAGGCCAATGCCGCTTCCCAGCGCGGTGATCTCCCCTGCCTCGGCCATCCTTCGGAGCTTCACGCCGCTAGCGCCGAGCTTGGCGAGCTCTGCGTGGGTCATGATGCCTTCCTGATTCAGTGCTTCCAGGACTGGATCTTTCCCTCTATCCCGGTGGAATTCGTCCCATTTTAAGCCGTTGCGCCCATCCCGACCGAGGAAGCCGTCATGGAAAAGGTCGTAAACCTCTATAATCACCGCAAAAAGGATTAATTTGACATGTACTTATTTTATCAGTACACCTGGAAGGAGCAGCTCATGGACCATAAGACAGATGTAGTGGAGTTTACGAAATTCGCTGCGAAACAGGTGTCCAAGCTCCCTCGGGCGATTGAGGAAGCACTCTACTTATGGAAGGGGTCCGTGGAGCACCTTGGCCTGCCAGAGGTCCGCAAGGCCAAGGGGTACCACGACGAGCCATTGAAGGGCCAAAGACGTGGGCAAAGATCGGTAAGACTCAGTCGAGCCTACCGAGTCATTTACGAAGAACGGGATCAGGGCGACATCGTGGTCGTCGGCGTACAAGAGGTGAACAAACATGACTATTGACCGGAAATTCAAAGCTCAATTCGACGAAAAGATGGGTCCCCTCTCGTTCGCGCTGTTCATGCGCGTCGCTCGGACCACGCTTGGTCTCACGCAAGAGCAGCTGGGCAAGAAACTAGGGCTGAGTCGCGCGAATGTATGTGACATCGAAAAGGGTCGGCACCTGGCGAGCACCGAGCTTGCCGTAAAGGTTGCGCGCAAGGCGGGTCTTCCGGAGAAGATGGCGCTCCAGGCGTGCCTTCAAGACCAAGTTCGCAAGGCGGGATCAGAAGCGAAAGTCGCGGTGTCATGAACGCGAAAAAAGCGCTTTCGTTATTAGATATATTCGGATATAATCAGATATAGTAATGGGTAGCCACTTAACCAAACGCCTGCAAAATATCCCCGGAAAGGACCTGACCTCGCTTTTCGCCAAGATCGCCAGGATCGACGAATTTAAGGGGTGGTGGCGGGGCACATCCACCCTGAACCCCCAGGCTCTGGGGCGGCTCAAACGCAGCATCGTGATCACCTCGACGGGTGCTTCCACGCGCATCGAAGGCAGCACGCTTTCGGACAAAGAGGTGGAGAAACTGCTTAGGGGGTTGAAAGCGACCAAACTAAAAGACCGAGATTCGCAGGAAGTCGCGGGCTACGCCGAGGTCCTGCAAACGGTTTTTGATTCTTACAAGGACATTCGCTTTTCGGAAGGCGTGATCCTTCAATTTCACAGCACGCTACTAAAGCACTCCGTCAAGGACCGGCACCAGCGGGGAAAATACAAGTCTTCCCCCAACAAAGTTGTCGCATTCGACAGTTCGGGCGGACAAACGGTGCTTTTTTCACCGACTGAGCCGCATCTCACGCCGGCCGAAATGCGCGCGCTCATCGAGTGGACACGCGCAGCACTCAAGGGAGATGACTTTCACCCACTTCTTGTGATCGCGAATTTCATCGTCGAATTTCTCGCGATCCACCCGTTTCATGACGGAAATGGCAGATTGAGCCGCATCCTGACGAATCTCATGCTGGCCAAGGTCGGCTACACGTACATCCCTTACGCGTCGCTTGAAAAAATCATCGAGGATCACAAAACGGAATATTACATCGCGCTCCGAACCGCGCAAAAGGACGGCAAATCGCCCAAGGCCGCCATGGCGCATTGGGTTCATTTCTTTGTCGACGTGATGTCGAGGCAGATTGACGTCCTCAGGGGTTTTCTAGAGGCATCACCGACGCAGGCACTCCTCTCGCCGAATCAGGAACGTGCGCTCGCGCTCTTTGATGAACACCCCGAACTTTACACCCGGCTTGTGGCCGACGAGCTTTCCATTCCGGCGGTTTCGGCCAAGCAAGTGCTGAATCGACTGCTGGAATTGAAACTCATCAAGAGGTTCGGCGCGGGCCGCACGACGAGGTACCGGAAGTCATGATCACTCATTTCAACTCGATTCCGGTGACCTGCTCCCTCTAAACCAGTCCAGGGCATGTGTTAGGGTGCGCCTGGCCAAAGAGGAGACGGTATGGCCAAGAGAGTTTGCGAGGAGAAGAGCTCGGAAAGTGGGAGACCTTGGGCCTGGAATGAAGTGGAGCCCCCTCACGCCCCCCTCCTCCACCGCCACGGCGGAACCGGCCGCTCCGCTCTCCAAAGCCCCACCCGCTTCATCCCGCCCGAGAAAGCCGTCATGGAAAAGCGCATAAATCTCTATGATCACAGGACAAAGACTGCTTATTATGTAAAATCACAGAAGCTCCGTTCAATAAATTATGTCTTTTTACAGATTATTATTGACCGCTTTTATGTTTTTATACACAATATAAGACATGAAGCGCAAAGATCCGCTCGCGACCGCACAAGTCAATCGCCGCACGCGAGCCCTCCGTGGCGTGGCCGGCGATGCAGCCGTCCGTCCAGGCTGGATCGCTTTTATGCGCCGCTCGCTCGGTATGACGCTCAAGCAGCTCGCCGGCCGCACCGGACTTTCGCTTCCTACCGTAGCGCAGGCCGAGCGAGGCGAAGCCGCCGGGCGAGCAACCCTTGGCACGCTCCGGAAGATGGCTCACGCCATGGACTGCGACCTGATCTATGCGTTCGTCCCCAAGGCTGACATCGACGAGCTCATGAAGCGCGCGGCGCGCGAGAAGGCGAAACGAACCCTTGCCACGGCGGATGTCCACATGACCCTGGAGAATCAACGCGTGGAGCAGTCCATCCAGGAGAGGGTAGAGCGCCTCGCCAACAAGCTCCTCGAAAAGGGAGACGTCTGGTGACGAACTTTCTCTTCAAGGACAGGGACGGACAGACTCCCCTTCCGCCCGAGTTGCAGCGAGGCTTGAAGCCGAAGCACATCCAAAATATGGGCGAGCTCGACGAGTACGAGGAGCAGAACATCGCTGAAGGTCTCGTGTGGCTTGCCGGCCAGAGCGACGTTGCCACGTCTCACGAGTTCTGGCTGAAACTTCACAAAAAACTCTTCAGCGATGTCTGGGAATGGGCGGGCCAGATACGAACGCATGAGCTGAATAACCCAAACTTCCACCAGCCTCATCAAATCTGGCCAGCCTTGCGGCAGCTCGAAGGAGACCTCGCCTATTGGGTGAAAGAGAAAACGTTTTCTCGGGAGGAAACCGCCGCCCACTTTCATGAGAGGATTGAAACAATTCATCCGTTCGCCAACGGGAACGGCCGACTAGGGAGAATCCTCGTCGAGCATTTCTGCCAAATAAACGGATGGACGGTTCCAACCTGGGGCAGCACTTTGAAGGACAACCCAAAGGAGCGACGCAAGTGCTACATCGCCTGCCTCGACGCCGCCCGACGAACCCGGAATTACGCCGAGCTCGTAGCCTTCATGTACTCAGAGGAACCGAAGCGATGAAATTCCACGTCTGCAACAAAGGCCGAATGTTCCTCAAAACCGGCCCAGAAACCGTCGCTATCGACGGCGTGATTACAAGACGTTTTCTTTCAACCCTGACCACAAGGTCTCAGTAAGCCCGCTTTATTAGATATCCGCCACATTGACCGTGGCGGATATATGGCGGATAATGAATGTAGGCATGAAGACCCGCTATCCGGCCCTCGATCAGCACAAGATCC
The DNA here is from genome assembly GCA_020850015.1 of Bdellovibrionales bacterium. GTDB lineage: Bacteria > Bdellovibrionota > UBA1018 > UBA1018 > JADZFF01 > JADZFF01. The sequence goes on from JADZFF010000106.1 coordinate 4,350, forward strand.
CTTACGAGATCGTCCACACAGACTTATTGGTTGCTCTCTGGGCGCATCGCCGAAACTCGTCCTTTCCTGGACGACTATCTTGGCAGCCCTCTTGAGGTGAAGCTGCTAAGGAAGGCTAAAGTCCGTGCCATCACCTACTCTAACCAGATTGAAGGCAATGCCCTGGGCGAGAGTGAGGTCACGGCGGTACTCAAAGGCAAACGCGTTGCTGGCTCCCCTAGAGACATCAAGGAAGTGCAGAATTACCACGCAGCCTTAGACTACGTGGAGGCGCTCGCTGAGGACAAGCGTGCGCTGAAGCTTGCGGACATGTGCGACATCCAGCGCCTTGTAACGCAGGGATTGATTCCAAAACCGCAGTGCGGTCGCGTCCGCACAATTCCAGTATCTATAGTGAATGCAGCAACCGGCGAAAAGATCGAGGAGTGTCCCCAGCCTCACGCCTTGGGCGACTTACTCGATGATCTCTGGAAGTGGCTCGAGGACACTAAAGATGTGAACCCACACGGAACGGGCGGACCGACGTGGACGCCAGAATCTGTGTGGGGATGGAACAAGTGCTTCGGGCTCGGAACCCCGGATCCAGCCTGGGACGATAACCAACCCGTCTGGCCACCCGCGGTAAACGTTATTGGCGGCTGTATGACCTCGCACATTTATGTTATGCAGAGATATCGCTGTAACTGACCGATAGCGAATCTTGAGCGAATCTTGGTAGCGATCGCGCTTGCACTTTGCGTTTTCTTGCGCCGCCCACGCCACCGACAAATCTTCCTGCGGCACGCAGGCCGAGAAGCCCCGGGGTCCTTGGCTTCAGATCACGCGGTCGTTGCCGCCATCGACCGGAACCTGCGCGCCCGTCGTGCGCCCAAAAACAGGCCCGGCCATCGCGCAAACCATCCGTGCCACGTCCTTTGAGGTCACCTCGGTCTTCATCACGTTGTTGCGCTTGTACTCGTCGACGGTGAGGCCGTATTTTTCCGCGCGGTCCTTGAGGACGCTGTCCGTCCAGATCGCGGTGTCGAACACGGCGTTAGGATGCACGACATTGACCCGCACGCCCTTGGGGCCCAGCTCGAGGGCGGCCACCCGCGCGAGCTGCGTGAGCCCGGCCTTGGCGGCCGAATACAGTCCAGCACCCGGCCCGGGAGCCGGGACATTCTTGGAGGCGATCACGATAATCGCAGGGTCGATTCCTTCTCGGAGGAACGGAATCGCCGCTTTCATCAGGTACTGATGACTCGAAAGATTGATCTCGATGCCTTTCTTCCAATCCTCCGAGCCGATCTGATCAATCTCCCGCCCTGAAGGAAACGCGCCGGCGTTGGTCACCAGGATATCCAGCCCACCGAAGGTCTCGACCGTGCGGGCCACCGCCTCATTCAGCGCATCCACGGACGTCACATCGCATACGAGCGGAAAAAACCCGTCGCCCTTGAAAATGGACCTGATCTCCGGGTTGATGTCCAACGCGCAGACAGAGGCTCCCCGGTTCCGAAGCTCCTGGGCGCACATTCGGCCGATGCCGCTCGCGGCCCCCGTGACCAGCGCCACTTTTCCCTCAAACTCAGGGGCGCCCGCGGAGCGCTTGAGCTTGGCCTGCTCAAGCTCCCAGTACTCCAGCGCGAAAAGGTCCTTCTCTGAAAGCGGCTCCCAGCCACCCAGCTTCTGGCTCCACTGCGAACCGCAAACGGTGTGGCGGTTGATGTCCTCGATGACCCGGAGACGGCCGCCGTTGGGCCCGAACGCGACGGTACCCTTGCCCGGCCAGACGGCCCAGCGGGGGGCCGGATCCAGCATGACCTGGCCCCCGTCGGCGTTTCTCTCAAAATAGGCCTGATACTCAGCCGCGTACGCCTCCACGCAGCCCGCCGGATTTTCTTCGGCAAGCATGGGCTGCGGCTTTGTGCTGATCACATGATCCGGGGTGAGCGTGCCCTTGAAGCAGAAGTCCCTGAGGTCAGGACGCAGGGTGTATTCAATGGTTTTTTCAGAGCGGTTGATCCGGGCCAGCTGCGGGACTTTGGCGCAGGTAGACACCGCTTTTCTCATGCGGGCCAAGGCCAGCAAATCCTCGCCTCTCATGGGCGTCTGCGGTCCGGAGGGGCTGAGCTCCTGAGGACGGGGCGAGAAGGCACCTTGGGCCGCGAGCGCTTCCTCCGCGCGCGTGACCAACTCGACCATCCGCTCGTAGCTGGTCCTGGCGTCATCGGCGAAAGTAAAGATCCCGTGATTGAGCAGCACGATCCCTTCCAAAGAGGGCCAGTTCACGTCGCGTGTTTCCTGGCGGATCTGCCGCGCGAGCACGAAGCCTGGCATGAGGTAGGGCAAAACCAGAACACGTTTACCGAAGGCCTTCTGAGCGCGCGCGAGACCGTCGCGGGTGTTGGTCAAGGTGACCACCGCATCGGCATGAGTGTGGTCCACGAAACGGAACGGAATGATCGCGTGCAGAATCGCCTCAACCGAAGGCGACGGAGCGGAGGGGTCGATCATCGCGGCTCTCTGGTTCTTGACCATGTCGCTGTCGCTGAGAGTCTCGAGCTCCGCCATTCTTTTCAGCGTCCCCAACCTGACCGGCGCAAATCCCGGCGCCTCGATCGTGGCCAGATCCCAGCCGCTGCCTTTGACGTAGAGGATTTCCTCTTTTTCTCCGAAAAGATTGACCGCCTGCGCTTTGACCGAGGTGTTTCCGCCTCCGTGCAGAACCAGCGCGGGATCCCCGCCGATGAGACGTGACGTGTACACTCTGAGGGCTAGGTCGTCCTGGCACCGCGCCGCTTCCTTCTCATTCCAAAGACTTTTCAAGATCAACCTCCTGCGTCAGCCACGATGAGTCTGGGGTGAGTTTTCGTAGACCATACGGGGCGGCATCGTGTCCAGAATAGGATGTGGGGGACGGTAGGAGCGGGTCAAAACAAACTCTCTCTCGCAGCTGGGGAGAGTCGTCGACCTGAGGCTCGTGAGTCAGATGAGGCTCAGGCCGGGGGCGTTGCGTCGAAATTAATCGGAAACGCCCCCAGACTTTTCCATCAAGTGCCGAGCGCCCTCGAGCGCTTCGTGAGCTGAAGATCCAAAACGTCTGGAGAGAAGGGAAATGACTTCTTCGGCAGCGAAAACCCGATTTCGTTCATACCCTGTTCGTTCTCGAACCACTTTCCGCTTCCGCAGCTGATCGACCGCCGCATTAGCTGCCTGAGGGCTTACGCCAACACCCGCTGCGATCTGCTTTACCGTAAATATGGGATTCACTCTGAGCCAACTGAGCGCCTTCTCAGCGGCAGACCCTTTCCTGAACTCTCCACGCTTCATCCACTCCCCTGGTAACTCATTAATGCAGTCTCTTGTGCGCTGCCCCTCGATGCTGGATGCAATGAGGGCGTAAGCAAACAATTCCACGATCGGGGAGTAGTTCAGTTTCTTTTGAGCCTCCTGCAGAGCTCGGTAGTAGTCATCACGATGCTCTTCTATGTAGCCGGACAGATAGATCGGGATCTTTCCGTGACATGCCATTTGAAGCGTCAGCAACATTCTGCCGACTCTGCCGTTTCCATCAGAAAATGGATGAATGGCTTCAAATTGAGCGTGCCCAATAGCCATTCGGACCACGAGCGGCATTCCCATTCCAGCGTCACCTATTTCAACGAAGTTCTGGTCGCCATACCAGGCCATCAGGCCCTCAAGGCAGCGTCTGACATGGCGGGGAGGAACTGGATTGTAAATCGAGTCTTGCGGTCTCTGGGTACGTCCTCTTATCCAGGCGACCTCCAACGGCTCGGATCGTATCCGTCCCGGAATACCCTTAAACCTCGGGTCGAGACGCATCATCTCACTGTGGAGCCGGGATATGAGGGCGATGCTGAAGATCGACAGACCTTCGGTCGCTATCCTTTTGAACTCTTCCTGGAGCGCATGCGCATAACCGCGAACCGACGCCCCTTCGGATCTAGCCTTGTAGCTATCGAAGAGTTCCCCCGGGGAAAGAACGTGGTCGATCGTAGACATCGTTCCTTCGATGCGCGAACTCTCAACGGCCTCCTTGCGAAGGAACAGATAGGAGACGAGATGATCTAACTCCGTGGCCTGATCGAGGCCGGGTTGCTCTGCAATTGCTTCCGCAGCATCTGCGACCACCTTCGGGGAAACGCTTGAGGGCGAAACTCTTGGCGTGGGAGGAGGGATAACAAACCACACGTCCTTGAACACAGGATGATCGACCCCCTCAACTCCTGACGAAACGCTCTCTTCGTACTCTCTGGCTAAGTCTGAATGGAGTTCACTACGGTCCACGTTGCTGTCCTTGATTAAGATTCTTCTTACTCACGGTTTTTATGTTAACCTTGAGTACGTGCTTTCTTAATCAAGGTTATCACAGTTGCCTTAATTACTGAACGCCTTATTCAAGGCTATAGACGCACAAGGCCTAGGAAAGAGCGTCAATTAACACGCTTTAATGCAGTGTGTTTTGACGTCGTGTACGGGTCAGCTACTTTGAGCGATGAACCAGGACCTTGCACCCAGCCATCGCGAAGCGCTTCATGTCGAAAGGCATCGGTGACGAGAAATTCTCTGGCTTCATCCGGGGGTCGCCGTGAACCCGCCGAGTTCGACAAGTCCTAGAGCGCCCGCGCCCGGAGCTGCCCGCAGCCGCCGTCGACGTCTTGGCCCGCTGAACGCCTGAGCCGCGTGCGAATCCCCTGCCGATTCAACCGGCGGGTCATCTCCACCATGCGCTCAGTGGGCGGCCGCTTGAACGCGAGCTCAGGCACGGAGTTGTAAGGGATCAGATTGAGGATCATGCACTTGCCCTTGAGGAGCCTCACCAAGCCCTCGATCTCTTCATCCGTGTCGTTGATGCCATCCAAGAGCGCCCACTGCAGCTGAATCGGGTAAGCGGACTTCCGCGAGTACTCCTCAGCGAGCTCCACGAGCTCATCTGGGCTCAGCTTCGGTGCCCGGGGCAGCAGCTTCTGCCGGAGCTCCGCGCGCGTGGTGTGAAGCGAAAGCGCCAGCGCGGGCTTCACCGTACCTAAAGGCAAGCGCTCAAAGGCGCGGCGATCGCCCACCGTGGAGAACACGAGGTTCCTCCGCGAGAAGCCGCCTTCCGTGCCCAGAAGCTCGATCGCCTCCAGAACGTTGTCTAAGTTGTGCGAGGGCTCGCCCATTCCCATGAACACCACCTTCTGCACCGATGGCTGAAGGCGCCGAGCCTGCGCCACCTGCGCCAGGATCTCCAGGCTCCCGAGCTGGCGCTCAAGCCCGCCCTTGCCGGTCATGCAAAACGCGCAGCCCACCGCGCAGCCCACCTGGCTCGACACGCAGACCCCCTCGCGAGGAAGCAGCACGCTCTCCACGGCGCGGCCGTCGCGAAGATCCATCACCATGCGAAGCGAGTCGTCGGCTCCGCGATGCTCGGAGCGCACGCGCGCGAAGGACTGAAGCTCCCCCTCGAGCTCGGGGAGCGCGGCCAAAAGCGAGCCCGGGAAAAACTCCGACCTCCGGTGGCCGTCGAGCGGCATCGCCTTGAGCCAGGCCCGAAACACCAGGCGCTCATGCGCCGGCTTCGCGCCCACGGACCGGAGCCTTTCGCGGAGGGCCGAGAGGCGGTTCCAGCCGAGTGGAAGCGCAGCCGAGGCAGCGGAGTGAGAGGCGGAGGCCATGGGTTCATTTACCCCGGGAGGTGAGAGGCCGCGTCTCTCTGGCATTAAAAACTTATGTATTTGTTTTTATTAGTCGTTTTTATATCCTCTTTGTCAATCTTTGTTGACCGCCAACCTGTCACTCCCGCACGCTGAACCTATGAGCGCCCAAACCCTCCGCGCCCTCTGCCAACTCCGACGCATCAACCAGTCAGAACTCACGCCCCCCTCACCCTGAGGTCCACGCATCTTCAGCAGCTCGCGCAAAACCTCCACCTCAGCACCGATGCACTCCTGCGCCCCCTTCCCGTCCCCGACGAGGAGGCCACTCTGCTCTGGGACCGCCTGTACCCCTCACTCACCGACTTCTGCGTGGCGCTGATCCAAGGCGAGGAGCCCGCGCTCGCACGGCTCGTGCAGGTGTACGGGCTCTACAAGGCGGCGAAGACCGCGGGCCGCAAAGTCTGGGAACGTTTTCCGCAGTACAAGCGGCACATCCGCCCCACTCGCAGAGAACAGCTGGAGCACGTATGGCGATACCGCCAAAGCCAGACCTCAAACTAGCCGAGCGGGTGCTTCCGAAGGCCCTCTTCCGCGCCCTCACCCACCTCTTCGCCCAGGGACTGCAGGGCTGCACGCTCGTGGGCGGCGCCGCGCTCTCGGGCTTTTACGCGGGCCACCGCCGGTCGGACGACCTCAATCTCTTCGCCGCAAGCGCGCCCGCGCGGAAGGCCGCCACGCTGGCGGCGAAATCGCTCCGGGATCTTGGCGCTGAGCTCCGGATTCAGGCCGACACCGCTCAGTACTTCGACGCCGAGGCCACGCTTGAGCGACACCGCTTCAAGGTCACTGTCGTGCTCGACTCCCACCTGCACCACGTGGCGAAGCCCTTGAGCCTGAGCGGAAACGTGTCGGTGGTGGACCTCAACACCCTCTTCAAGATGAAGGCCGCGACCCTCGTGAGCCGCTGCACCGAGAAGGACCTTTACGACCTGCTCTGGCTCTTCGGACACTTTGCGGAAATCGGCTTCGCCGACCTGGTGCGGCTCGGGCACGAGATCGACGGCGGCGTATCTGCCGAGGCCATGCTGAGCTCAGTGGCGGGCACTCCGCTTCGCAAGGAGGCCTGCGACTTTTCGCTCGATCGCAAAATCCCGGCCGACGAGATCCACGCCCAACTGTTCGCCTTCCGGAAACTGCTCCTCAAAGGCCTCTCAGATTATCTGGAGGGCGAACCCGCCCCGCCGCTCGCGGCACTCGTCAAAGCGCTGGGGCGCTTCCGACGGCGCTAACACCCTCAAAACATTTCGGGCAGAATTTCTCGTACTCGTAGGGCCCCGAGCGTGCGGACTCGGGCGTCACCGGCATATGGCACTCAAAGCACACCACGGGGCGGTCTCTGTACCACCGCAGGGGCTCGCGCTGGGGCTCGTACCCCTGGATGTCGAAAAACCGGCAACCCGCGATATGAAGCGCCCTTTTGCGCTCCCGCCCGAGCGACCCTACCGCGCCCTCACCACCTCGACGAAGCCCCTCCCCCCCCGGAGCGACCGCCGCCCGAGGACGAGGAGGAGGACGAGCTCGACCCGCTGCTCGAGGAACGCGACGGCGTATAGCTGTGAGTGCGCCCGAACACCTGGCGCGTGCCCTCCACGCGAGTGTGAATGCGCCGCAGGCGCTTGAGCGCGGCGTACCGCCAGTAGCGCCGATCCGAAAGCAGCGTGAGTCCGTGCGCGCGCACCTGGTAGCCCAGGAAAACGAGGGCCATTCCGCCGTAGGCGGCCTGGACGAGCCAGCTCGCGGGAGCGCCTTCGGTCATGAACAGGAGCACAAACCCCGCGAAGAGCCCGGGCACGAGGGCCAGGATGAGCTTTTGGATCACCGGATTGATGCCGTCGAGATCGAGAAGGTAGGCCCGAAGCGCCGAAGGCCCCATCTGGAACACCGGGTTGCGGTTGGGCCGATGTCTGCCCAGCAGGAAGGCGGGCACGCGAACGAGAAGCGGACCCAGAAAAAGCGCCACACCCCAGACTATCCACCCGCTCAGGACGGGCCGCAGCGCGGGCCAGGGCGAACGCGCCAGCTCGGCGGCCTCAGGCGGCAAGGCGTCGGTCATGGCGGGCGCGATGAGAATGAACACGCCGGGGTTCACGAGAAGGAAGAGTCGAATCACGAGCGACATGTCGAGCCCCAGGACGTAACTCAGGGCGCCACGCCCCGGGGGCCTTCGCCCCTGAAACGCGCGAAAGAGTCGGAGTGCGAAGGGCAAACCCAGCACCAGGAGCGCCCAGAGCTTCCAGTACTCAAAGCCCCGCGCGAGCTCCTCCTCGGTGAATCCCTCGCTGCTGCCTGCCTCCTCCGCGCGAAGAAGCAGCTCGCCCTGATGGGCCAGGCCCGGAGCGCGATCCAGGAACTTCGCGTCGCGCGTCTTGAGGTACCCCAGCGCGTACAGGCCCGCGCGGATGCCGCTTGCGTAGCGCTCGGACTTGAACTCCAGGAGAATCACCTCGTCGAGCACGCGTTTGGCGTGAAGATCGGTGATGTCGCCCTCCAGGCCGTAGCCCACCTCGATGCGCGCGTTGCGGTCCTGGAGCGCGAAGATCAGCAGGACCCCGTTGTCTTTGCCTTTCTCTCCGAGCTCCCACCTGCGGAACGTGATCTCGGCGGCCGACTCGATGGACTCGTCTCCGAGCGTGTCGACGATCGAAACCGCGGCCCAGAGGTCGGCCTCCTCGCGAAGCCGCTGGATGTCGGCGTTGAGGCCGCGGATTTCATCGCGGCTCAGGGCACCGGCCGTGTCGACCACGTTGGGGGTGAAGCGCGCGGGCTCGAAGGCCAGGGCCGTGCTCGCGGCGCAAAGCGCGATCCAAACGAGGAGGGTTCTCATCTCAGAAGTATAACCCCGGATGCTACTTCTTGCTGCCGTCGCCTTTCCGGATCAGCTGGACGAGCGTGTCCGCGAGTGCGTTCGGCACGGGGATCGTGAGGTGGTACTGGCTGATCTTCCAGCGCCCCTCGATCCGGCGGAGCACGCCGCTGCCGCGGCAGGTGCCGTAGGACTTGCTCTCCAAGATCTCGTCGAACCAGGCCACCTCGCCGCCCGGCACGAGATCGACATGGCGGTTTTTTGGAACGTAGGTCCAGCCCTTCCCTTTCGAGAAGTGAGGCATCGCGTATTTCTTGAACTCTTCGACCGTCCAGCGCTCCGTGGCGTCGGTTCCGATGAAGACGCCCTCGGGCGAGAAGAGGCCAAAGTAGGCGGCGCCGTCGGCCTTCGAGGCGGCCTGGTGAAATTGGTCGAGCGTGGCTTCGATTTCTTTCATGGGAGGTACCTCGGCCGCGTGGGCGGGTTGCAGATTCAGGAGAAGGAATACTGCGCAGATCAGTGGGGTCATAGAGGGCGAGTGTACTCCTGAAATCAAAGCGGCACCCCAGGTTTCCCGAGGGTGCCGCCGTCTCTCGCCGGAGCGAGTGTTGAGCTCCGCTGTCTTACTTCTTCGCCACCAACTTCAGCGTCAGATCGAAGCTGTCGTTGATGATTTTATCGGCCGTGAGCTCCTTGAAGAGGCTGCCCGAACCGTACTTCAGGCCCCACTTCAGGCGCTCCACCTTCAGGGTGGCGTTCCCGCTGAGCATGCCCTGGTCGGTGCTGATCTTCGCCGGGAACTCCACCGCCTGCGTGGAGCCGATCATCGTGAGCTTGCCCTTGAGCAGGTACTCGCCCTTGGCGCCTTTCTTGGCCTCCACGCTCGAAAGCTCGAAGGTCGCCTCCGGGTGTTCTTCCACCTTGAAGAAGTCTTCGCTCGAGAGGTGCCTCACGAGTTTAGCCTGATACTCGGGGTTCTTCTTGAGGTCGTCGTTCGCGATCGTGGTCATGTCGGCCACGACCTTCACGGCCTTCACCTGGCCTTCGGCGTCAGCTTCCACCTCGCCGCTCTTCACCTTCACGGTGCCGTTGTGGAACGAGCCCATTTTCTTGCCGGCCTTCCACACGATCACGCTCGATGCCGGATCGATGGTGTAGGTGTCGGCAAAGGCCGCGGGACTGAGAAGCACGAGCGCTGCAATGATCATGGTTTTCATGGATGTCTCCTTTTGGTTTGAAATGAGTGCTTACTTCACCCAAGCGTTCCTAAAGTCGTTCGCATATTGAGCCAGAGAACGAGGCTTTGATCCAGTGATCCCGAGAACGTTGGGCGTCAGGTCCGAGCGCTCGATGTCGAGCTCGGCGCGACGGAAGGGCACGGCCTTGCTCGTCGTGGCGCGCACGCGGAAGTTCTGTTTTCTGAGCAGACCCACCAGCTCGCTGCCCACGGTTCCGTTCGCTCCAATCACGAGCATCATTTCCTGGTTTGCCTGCTTCATATCGTTCTTCTTGGTTGTTTCGACCTCCTCACTATCGCCAAAATCGTCACTGTTGATTAGCCGCAATAATTGAAACATACTGTTTCTTCCGGGAAACGTTTAAAGGAGCTAAAGTGGAATTCGAGCTCGTGCATCTGTTCGTGAAAGTGGTGAAGACCGGGGGCTTTTCGAAGGCGGCTGAGGCGTTGAGGATCCCGAAGTCCACCGTGAGCAAGGCCGTCTCGAGGCTCGAGAGCGAGACCGGCACGAAGCTCCTGCTCCGCACCACCCGGAGCCAGACCCTCACGGCCGCGGGCAAGGCCTTCTACGACAGCTGCGTGGGCCCGATCCAGGCCATCGAGGACGCGCAGAGGTCGCTCTCCGGGAACGACAGCCTGCTCACGGGCACGGTGAAGATCACGGCACCCGAGGATCTGGGCACCGAGCTGCTGGCGCCGGCGATCGGGGGGCTCACGCGCAAGCACCCGGGCCTGAACTTCGAGCTTCTCTACACGGACCAGGTGCTCGACCTGGTGAAGGACGGCTTCGACCTCGCTGTGCGCATCGGCGCGCTGAAGGAGAGCTCGCTTCAGGTGAAGCGACTGGGCTTCGTGCACCTGCACCTCGTGGCCTCACCCGCCTACCTGAAAGCCCAGCCGAAGATCCAGAAGCCTGACGACCTGCGCGCCCAGGCTTGCCTGAGTCTGAGCCACCGATCGGGCCATCTGCAGTGGAACCTGAAGTCCAAGTCTGGATCGACCCACGTACAGGTGCAGCCGCGCATCGTGAGCAACCAGATGTCGAGCCTGCTCCGGGCCGCGGCGGCGGACGCCGGCGTGGCGCTCGTGCCGGCCTTCCTCTGCCGCCCGCTCGTGGAATCGGGGAAGCTCATTCGCGTGCTGCCCCATTGGACCTCGCAAGGGCTCGCTGTGTCGCTGCTCTCGCCCCTGCCCTTCTCCTCGTCGGCCCGGCTCCGCATGAGCTCGGACCACCTTGCGGCCGAGCTGCAGAAGGCGCTGGGATCGCGTTCGAACTGAATGGAAGATGATCGCCCGCGCCTAGCCTACTGAGCTGAGCCACTCCACCACGCCCGCCATCGCCTCGGTGTCCTTCCGGCAGTAATCCAAAAGCGCGCGCTTGAGCTCGGCGCGCCGCTCGGGTGGAATACCCGGCGCGATCATCTCTAGGTACGCGAGTTGGGCCTCGGCGCCCTCGCCCACTGCCATGCCCTTGTAGCCCGCTCCAAGCCCCAAGAGCGCCGGCGCCACGGCCTTGACGCTCAAGCGGCCGAGAAACGCGGGATCGTACACATGCGCGCGCACGACGAGGTACGGATCCACGAGCCGGGCCGCCGCGCCTTTCAGAGACTTTCGGTAGTTCGGAAACTCCTCGGCGAGCGACGTGAGCACGCCCCGCTCGAAGCTCGCGTTGTAGGCGATCACCGATCCCTTCTCCGGCAAAGCTTCCACGAGCGCGCGCGCCAGAGGCTCGCGCGGGTCCGTGGCATCCGCATGCAGGTACTCGTGGCGCTCAAACTCGGCGCACGGCGCGCGCTGGACGAGGCAGCTCCACTGAAAGGGCAATTGCTCGTACGCGCGCACGCCCATGAACTTCGGGATCGGGTGGTCCAGGGTCTCGAAATCCAGGAAGGAGTACGGATACTCCCAATCCCGCATCGCCTGACGAATGCCCTTGGCGTTCACGTACCGCTTGCCCGACACCGAGTGCTCCACCATGCGCCGCTGGGCGGGGCTGAGGCCCGCGCGATCCAAGCGGTCGAGGCTCACCGCGCCCGCCCGGTAGGCCGCCCACTTTTTCTGGGCGGTCCACCCCGGGATGTCGAACACGCTCGGCGAGGGAATCTTCTTCGGCCCCCAGCAGTGAGCACGATACGCGCAGGGGTAGGGATCCTTGCAGTGCGGGCCGATGTCGACTTCGGGCGCGGTCTCGCGCTGAAGCAGCTCCAGGAACTCCGCGACCTCAGGCCCCACCGCCGGCAACATCGCCTCGACCTTGGCAGTGACGTCCACCCGCTCGAAGAGCTCTTCCAGGTGCGGGTGCCTGCACTGATTGTTGATGTGAAGCACGAAGGCCCTCTTCACCTTGAGCCCAGCCCCTCGCAGCACCCAGAGCTGCAAGGCGACGTCGTGAAGGTGGACTTGCTTCACCCCGGTGGAGCTCTTCACCTCCACCAGGTTCCAATCGTTTCCGCCGGCGTGCTCCAATACGTCCACTTTCACGAGCACGCCCTTGTGGGCAAGGGTGGCCTCGAAGATCGCGGGCGCACCAGCTTCGATCGCGGCCCGCGTCTCGGCGAGCGCGAGCTTCGAGTGGGAGTGAGACGCGCCGATGAGCACGCCGCCCGGGTAGCGTTTCTGCGCCTCGAGCCCGACGGCGTGACCCTGGTCGAAGGATTTCTGAGCGGAGGCGGAAACCGGCCCCGCGAGCTCGGGCGAATGCACTGCGAGAAACAGCGCCTTCGGGCACTGCAGGCCCAGCAGGTAGCGCGACTTGGAAAGGGACTTGCGGTGGGCCATAACCTCGAGACTACCGCACCGGCAGCCGCTTGCCAGCCACGCTATCTTGTACCAGCATGGACGCATGCGACTCCTTCTCGTTTTCCTCGCCCTCAGCCTTGGTCTTCCGGCCTGCAGCACCGCGTACCTGTTCCGCGAGCAGCGCTCGTTCTATACACTCGGCCGAGCGGCCACCCTTACCTACTCCAGCGACGCGGCCGAGGATCTGGAAACTCCCGCGCGCCGAGGCAAGACTCTGCACTGGGCGGTGGACCTCCGCGCCACGAACACCGGCAAGGCGGACTGCGCCCTGGATCTGCCGAAGGCCCGCTTCACCGAGGCGGGAGAGGGCCTGCACGTACGCTGCGAAAACGAGAAGGCCCTGACCCTGCCCCCCGGACAGACCCGCAAGTTCAGCTGCCATGCGCGCGCGGAGCTCCCCCTTGCGGCGGGCTCGCCGCTTCGGACGAAGGACCTGATCGGGGCCTTTACGCTCCCCGTTAACTGCGGCGGCGAGAGCGCCACGATCAGCGCGCCCTACAAGCTCAAGATCGAGGACTTCCAGTCATGAGACGCCTGCCCTTCGCGCTGCTGCTCGCATCCCTGATGATTCCGGCTCCCGCGCGGGCGGACGGAGGCGAGGCGATTGCCGCGCTCATCATGGCCGGAGGTTTCACGGGCGCGGCGATGGGCGCGTACGGAGGAGTGAATCTCCGCGGCCTGGAGGACTGGTCCCAGCCGGGAACGGAGGAGTCGCGCATCCTGGGCTCCGCCTGCGGCTTGAGCTACGAGGCCGCGCTCATCCAGAACAACGCCTACGCCTTCCTGATCCTCGCGCTCAAGAACCACGACTCCGCCGAGCGGGCCGTGGACCCCGAACGCGTGCGGCTGGCTTTCGATCCCGGCCCCCAGCGCCTGCCCTCGCAGCTCTGGCGCACGGAGCGGCTCTGGCTGAAAAAAGACATGCAGCGCGTGCTGATCCTCCCCCTGCCCTCGAAGGAAGACCTGGTGAAGGGCAACGCCCTGGCTGTGTCCTGGGACGTGCATCCCCAGGCCGGCGGGAGCCCCTGTGTGGCCGAGGCGAAGTTCAAGCGCTCGAGTCCGGCCGACGCGGTGGAGGGCAACAGCGTGACCTCGGCCGTGATCGGGATCGGCGGCGGCCTGCTGCTGAGCCGCACCGGCGACCTCAAGGAGCTCGGCCCCCCCACCGGCAACTTCGTCTTTGAGTTCTACGGCTACCCGAACCCCCGGCACGGGATGTTCCTGGGAATCTACGTGGAGGGTTTCGACGGCGGCGACCGCACCAAGCTGCTGCCCGCGACCGGAGGCGGAGACCCGGTGCTCGCGCTCACCCACTTCACGTTGGGGTACAGCCGGAGGCATCACTTCTCGAGCCGCTTCAACGCGACTCTGGACCTGGGCCTGGGCATGGGGCTCTTCACCTACGACAAGGCGACGAGCAACGAGCGGCAAGAGGAAATCACCTTCTCCTCCACACAGACGCTGAACTTGAACTATACGTTTGCCCGCTCGCGCGAGGGCTTCTGGCGTGGCGACTACATGCTGGGAGTGGGCCTGTACCACGGCTGGGTGTTCGGCGGGGAGCTCAAGGGCATCCCGCTCGGCGGCCAGACCTGGGGCGCGCTCTTCATGCTGCGGTTCGGCGGCTGACGGGCGCGCGCCCTAGCCCGGCCTCATTCCGCGCCGGGCGCGCGGAGGGAATCGACGTCGCCGCTGGTTCCCTCGGGCGGAGGGGCGCCCTCTTCCTCGTCCGCATCGCTGATCGCGGCCTGACGAGACCGGCACTCCTCGCGCCGCAGCGGGTAGGCCTGGCGGTATCCAGTCACGAAGTTGGTGTGAAAAAGCGCATAATCGGGGGTATCGCGGGCCACGCCGTGTTTCTCGGCCGCCTGGAGAACGGGCCCGGGATCTGCCTGAAAATTGCGCTCGGACCGGCCGCACTCGCCGCCCTCGAAGTCCTTTCGGGCGAGCATTCGCCCCTCCGCGCCGGCCTGGGCGAGCGCCGTTGCCGCCCCGCTCGGAACCGGGGGCTCGGGCCGGGCCGGATCACGCCCGGCCTGGGCCGGGAAAGACGGGATCAGGCTCAGGATGCACGAAAGGACGAGGATTCCTCGCGGGACGAATCTCATCCCGCGATTTTACCATCTGCTGGGGGCGTGGCACAAACCGGGGAAATCGGCCCGATTCCTAGCTCTTGCAGCAGACCTCGAGCTTGTCGAACGAACCCGTCCAGCCCTGGGTCATGCCCGCGCGGCCGTGGATGAAGGTGGCCATCTCTTCGGCCGTGGCCTCGCCCACCACTTCCCAGAGCACGGTGACCCGCGTCTGCGTGGGGCCCTCGGCCGTGAGCGTGACCGTGGTGCGCATCGTGGCGGGCCAGGTGGGCGCCATGGGGTGGCGGGAAAGTTTCTCGTGCTCGTCGCAGAACTCCTGCTCGTACACGAGCCGATCCGGGCGCCGCACCTCCTGGTAGCGAGCGCGGCCGTACATCGTCAGGCCCTGGCCGTTGCTCATCTTGTAGAAGGACGAGCCTCCTGAACGGATATCCGCGCGAATGAATTCCATGGTGAATCCCGCGGGGGGCAGCCACTGCGTGTAGTGCTTCGGATCCGTCCAGAGCTCGAACAGGTGCTCGATGCCGGTTTCGAAGCTCCGGTTGATCACGAAACACTCTTTGCCCCGGAGGCGTTTGCCCAGGAACTCACCGAGGCGGTCCCAGGTGGATTCTCCGCCGACCTTCTTGATGAACTTGCCCATCTCCGCCGCCACTTCCGGCGTGGCGAAGCCAAAACACAACTCGAGGTGCGTGCGGCCCTTCACCTCCTGGAAAAGCGCGGTCACTCGGAACAGGGGCGCCTGCTCGTCATTGCCGCCGTGGTCGTAGACGAGCTTCGAGTGCTTCTCCACCTCGTGGTAGAGCGTCTTGTTCACGTAGTCGGTGCCGTCGGGACCATGCATCGTGTAGTGCCAGACGCCGCCGGGCTTGAGCTCCTTGGAGTGAGTGGTGAGCGTGAACCCGCGCGGGCCCCACCACTGCGCCACCTGATCGGGCTCGTGCCAGGCGTCCCACACCGCCTTCACGGGAGCATCGTAGACGCGCGACAACTTGATCACGTTCGACTTACCTTTTCCGGCCATGGCCTTTCCCTTTCAGATATTCGCCCAGTCGATCCAGGCTCTGTTCCCAAAACACGCGGTAATGCTCCATCCAGTCCACGGCGTCCTTCAGGGGTTCGCCGTTGAGCTTGCAAGGCCGCCACTGCGCGTCCCTGGACTTGGTGATGAGGCCCGCGCGTTCGAGCACCTTCAGGTGCTTCGTCACCGCGGGCAGGCTCATCTCCTTCAAGAACGGTTTTGCCAGATCCGAGACGTTGGCCTCCCCCTGGGAAAGCCGCGCAAGCAGGGCCCTCCGGGTGGGGTCCGCGAGCGCCGAAAAGGTCTGGCTTAGCCGGTCCTGGGTCATGTTCTCCCTGCTGTGTATTTAACCATTAGGTTAAATATAAACGCGTTCTGAAACCCCGTCAATCCCCCGCGATCTGACCATTTTCTGCGCATTCGGTTCCGTTTTGACTCACCGCATTTACGCCTGCTACTGCAGCGGCCATGACGAACTCCTCGCTCACGGCGGCAGCACTCCTTTCCATTTCCCTCCTCGGCTCCGCCTGTCTGGGCGGAGACCCCTTCCGCCCCGCGGCCTGGGAGGACGCGCGCGATGCGATGGCGCCCCTCAAGGTCCAGTTTCAGAGCGTCGTCCCGCTCAGCGAGGCGCTCACGGCGCTCCTCGGCAGCCACCTGCCCATCGCCGAGCTGCTCCGCACGACGGCGCCGAGCTCGGCCGAGCGCCTGGCCGGGTGCCAGGAGCTGGCCGACGACGCCGGACTCCTCGAATCTACCCTCGCCACGCGCAGCGAGACTTTCCAAAACGCCATCAACGGCATCGCGGGCCTGGTGGAGCTCAGCTCCTTCATTCCGTCCACGCTCCTCTACGCGGAGATGGGCGAGAACACCGATCTCGTGGAGCCCTTCGACGCCTCTTTTGAGGAGCTCGACGCCGTGGCCGCGCTTGTGAACGACAACGACGCCCTTCGCG
>JADZFF010000107.1 GCA_020850015.1 Bdellovibrionales bacterium
CGCACCACAAGATGCACGGACAGCTCCCCGACGAGGAGATGCAGCTCAGGCACCTGCTACTCGTGGATCGCTTCATGAGCGAAGCCGGCTTCGAGCACTACGAGATCTCGAACTACGCCCGGCCCGGCCGGCGCGCCCGCCACAACCTGAACTACTGGAAGGGCGCTTCCTACCTGGGCATGGGCCCCTCGGCGCACTCCTTCCACGCGGGCCGAGGAGAGCGCTTAAAAAACGTCTCTTCTCTGCACAGCTACGGCTCCGAGCTCGCGGCCGGGCGCCTGCCCGTGGAGTGGACGGAAACCCTCACCGATGAGGCCCGTAACCTCGAGCGCTGGATGCTTGCGCTCAGGCTCGATGAGGGCTTCCCGCGCGAGTGGGTGGCCGATCCGGCACGCGCCGCCCGAGTGACGAAGCTCCGCACCGAGGGCCTGATCATGGATCACCCCGCAGCGCCGGATCGCCTGCGCCTCACGGCGCGCGGGTTCGCGCTCTCAGACGGCGTGATCGCGGCGCTTTCGTAACGCCGCGCTTTCTCCCGCCTCAGGTGTGGCATCCGGCGTTCCGATGAGTCGGAGAACCCGGTGTGCCTTCTAGAAGCACCGCCAAGAACCTGGCAGCGCCGGCCCTACCGGCAGGAGCCCGATGGAAGCCCGAAAGCTCGCCTCACACGGCCGCAAGCTCACTCTGCAGGAGGTGCTGCCGGCCATGGTTTCCTCAGGAATCCTGGAGCCCCAGAAGGCCGAAGCCATCCTGAAGCAGTCGCAAGGAGCGAGCGAGTACCCGCTCGATACCGTCGCGCGCCTGAACCTGCGCGACCGCCGCCCGCCCCACCATTCACTGAATGTCGAAACCCTGACGCAGTGGCTGGCCTGGTGGACCAAGCTTCCCTACTTCGAGATCGATCCGCTGAAGATGGACATCAAGTCGCTCACCTCCGTGCTCCCTGTGGCCTACCTTCGGCGCGTGCAGGTGATCCCGGTGAAGGTGGAGGCCAATGCCGTGACCTTCGCCACCTTCGAGCCCCTCGACACCGAGTGGGCGAACGAGGTGAGGGGCACGACGGGTAAGCAGGTTCAGCTCGTGGTCGCGAGCAGGCGGGCCATCAAACACTTCCTCGAAGAAGTGATCAGCGTACGCGCGGCCACGGTGGCCTTCAAACGCGAAGGCAGCGCTCCCTCGCAGGAGTTCGGCCAGGTGCTCGAGCTAGACCGCATGCTCGGCAAGGCCAAGGGGAACGGCCAGGGCGACAACGCGCAGGCCGTGGTGCGCGTCGTGGACTGGCTCTTCAAGTTCGCCTACGACGAGCGCGCCACCGACATCCACCTCGAGCCGAAACGCGGCATCGGCCAGGTACGCTTCCGCATCGACGGCCGCATGCGTGTCGTTTACACCTTCGAGCCCGAGCTCATGCTCCCCGTCGTCTCACGCATCAAGATCCTCGCCGAGATGCAGGTGGATGAGCGCCGCAAGCCTCAGGACGGCCGGATCCGCTACAAGTTCGAGGACGGCCGAGAGATGGAGATGCGCCTTTCCACCATCCCCGCACAGCACGGCGAGAAGCTCGTGGTGCGGATCTTCGACCCGAAGATGGCCGGGCAGGGTTTCGAGGACCTGGGCTTCCAGCCCGGGGACATCAAGAAGTGGGAGTCGCTGATCAGCCTTCCCCACGGCCTCGTACTCGTCACCGGTCCCACCGGCTCGGGCAAGTCCACCACACTCCACACCTCCATGCGCCAGCTCGCGCAGGAGGATGTGAACATCTGCACTGTGGAAGGTCCTGTGGAGATCATCAACGAAGACCTCAATCAGATGCAGGTGAACACGAAGCTCGAGATCACCTTCGGCAACGCCATCCGCGCGTTCCTCCGGCAGGACCCCGACATCATCATGGTGGGCGAGATCCGCGACGCCGACGCTGGCCGCATGGCGGTGCAGGCCGCGCTCACCGGGCACCTCGTGCTTTCCACCCTTCACACCAACGACGCGATCTCTTCCATCACCCGGCTGATGGACCTCGAGATCCCCCCTCACCTGATCGTCGCCTGCCTGCGCGGCATGATGGCCCAGCGCCTAGTGCGCCGGCTTTGCGACCACTGCAAGGAGAAGGCGCCCACGCCGATCGAATCGTGGAAGGAGCTCGTTCAGGGCCATCCCGTGGCGCCGCCCGAGCAGGTCTTCGTGCCGAAGGGCTGCCGGGAGTGCAAGCACTCCGGCTACAGCGGCCGCATCTGCGTCTACGAGATTGTGCTCATGACTCCGGAGCTGCGGGACGTCGTCCGCCGAAACGTCACGCTCGACGAGCTCATGGAGGCCACCCACGGAAAATACGCCACGCTTCGCGAGTCGGGCGCCCAAAAGGTAATCGAAGGCCTGACCAGCCTGGAAGAAGTACTCCGGGTGGTGATCTAAGGGGTCGGAGCCTTTTCTGCGTAACGTCGCGTTAGCGCGACGTTACGCAGAAAAGGCTCCGACCCCTATTGGAATTCCTGCCACAGGCGGTCCCAGCGCACGGAGAAGAATCCCTCCTTGGAGTAGAGGATCTTCACCGCCCGAGCGCGGAGGTTCTCCACGGGAACCGACCCAAACTGGCGCCCATCCCCGCTGTGGTCGCGGTTGTCGCCCATCGGAAAGAAGGGGCCCGCCGGACTCTCCACTGGTCCGTAGTCGCGCAGAGTGGGCCTCCGGGTGTCGATCTGGATCCTGTGCCTGAGGCCCATGAGATCCTCCATCATGACCTCGTACCCATCCGGAGTGGTTTCAATCAGTGTCGTCTCCAATGGCTGGCCATTGATCTTGATCAACCCGCCCCTGACCTCGAGGTGGTCTCCCCCCAACGCCACCACGCGCTTCACGAGATCCACTCCGGGCTCTAGAGGGCTCGGAAACACTGCGATGTCGCCCCTCTGAGGCATTCGCGGGCCAGTCACAAACCAATCGCTGAAGGGCACCCGAAGCCCATAACCCATTTGGTCGGCGAGGAAGTGGTCACCGGGAAGGATCGTGGGGAGCATGGATCCAGTGGGGACGTTGTAGTGACTCACCACTGTGGATCGAAGGGCCAGGATCGCCAGGATCATCACCCCAAAGGCCATGAGCTCTTTGCCCAGGGCCCTCATCCAGGCGGGTCGGCCCGCCATGAACGCCGGCCAAGCGGCCGCTGAAACTCGTTTCTTGGTCATGATGTGCAGAAACCTAGCCCTGATATGGCTCAATCGCAAAGATTTACTGCGCTTTTCGGGTTTGACTCCCCGCAATCGAGGCCCATAGATAGGTGGAACTCTGGAGGCGAAATCGTGAGCACCGACACCCCGAATGGCAGCCCGAATGAAGCGCACGCCGCCTCTTCTCCCCAGGGGGCCTCGGAAACGGGCGCCGTCGACCCCTTGACCGAGCTGCGGCAGCAGCTTGAGGAAAAAGACAGTCGTTACAAGTACCTGTACGCGGACTTCGAGAACTACAAGCGCCGCGTGATGAAGGAGCGTTCGGATCTCCTGAAGTTCGCCTGCGAGCCCGTCGCCCGCGACCTGCTTCAGGTCTCGGACAATCTGGAACGCGCTCTGGCCCATGCGCCCGAGAATACGGATCCGGCCTTGATTGAGGGCGTGCAGATGACCCTGAAACAGTTCCACGGGGTCATGAGCCGCCATGGGATTGCCCCGATCAAGACCGAGGGAGCGGATTTCGATCCGAACCTTCACGAGGCCCTGGTGCATGCCCCTTCGAAAGAGGTCGCCGCCGGGAAGATCCTGACGGAAGAGACGCGTGGCTATACCCTCCATGGCCGCCTGCTCAGGCCCTCGCGGGTGGTGGTCAGCGCGGGTTGACGGGAGCCGGGTAGGCCCCATTTTAAGAGCCGGTCCCAGGTAGGGGCCGAAGGTTTAACGAGTAAAAACGAGCAAGAAGACAAAGAAGGAATTCAGTCATGGGAAAAATCATCGGAATCGACCTGGGAACCACGAACTCCTGCGTAGCGGTCCTCGAAGGCGGCGAGCCCAAGGTGATCGCCAACTCCGAGGGCGCGAACACCACCCCATCGATTGTGGCGTTCACTCCCTCCGGTGAACGCGTGATGGGTCAGCCGGCCAAGCGCCAGGCCGTCACCAATCCCGACCGCACCTTCTTCGAAGTGAAACGCCTCATCGGCCGCAAGGGCTCAAGCCCCGAGGTGGCCGAGTTCCGCAAGGTCGCGCCCTTCCAGGTGTCTGAGGCCAAGAACGGCGACGCCTGGGTGAAGGCGGGCGACAAGGAATACTCCCCCCAGGAGATCTCGGCCTTCGTGCTCCAGAAGATGAAGAAGACCGCCGAGGACTACCTCGGTGAACCGGTGACCGAGGCCGTGGTTACCGTGCCCGCCTACTTCAACGAGGCCCAGCGCCAGGCGACGAAAGACGCCGGCCGCATCGCGGGCCTCGAAGTGAAACGCATCATCAACGAACCCACCGCGGCCGCCCTGGCCTACGGTATGGACAAGAAGGGCAAGAACCTGAAGGTCGCCGTGTTCGATCTCGGCGGCGGCACCTTCGACGTGTC
>JADZFF010000108.1 GCA_020850015.1 Bdellovibrionales bacterium
CCTTCAGCGTGAAACCCCCGCTCGTGGTGGTGCCCTCGAGCTACAACACCATCTTCGAGAGCGAGCTTGAGGCGGCCGGCGCCAACATCATCATTTACGCCAACCACCTGCTGCGCGCGGCTTACCCAGCGATGGTGGGCACGGCGAAGAGCATCCTGAAGCACGGGCGTTCCTCGGAAGCCGACAAACAGCTTCTGTCGATCAACGAGGTGCTTCGGCTCATCCCCGGCGGCATGTAAGGCCTTCGCTTACTTCCGCGGATCAAAGGCGTTCCGGAATCCCTCGCCAATCATCCCGAAGAGGGTGAGCGTGACGAAGAGCGCGAGCGAGGGAAAGAAGGCGAGCCACCAGGCCACGGTCACGTGGCTCTTGGCCTGGTTGAGCAGCTCTCCCCAGCTCGGCGTGGGTGGAGCCAGCCCGAAGCCCAGGTAATCCAGCGCGGCCAGGCCGTAGATATGCGCCGCGATAATGAAGGGCGAGGTCGTGATCACCGGGATCAGGGAGTTGGGAAGAATGTGCTTGAAGATCAGGCGGGAATGCGAGGCCCCCATGGCGCGTGCCGCCTCCACGAACTCCCTCTTGCGGTTCTTCAGGAACTCCCCCCGCACGTAGTAGCTCAGCGTGATCCAGCCAAAGAGGCTCGTCATGAAAATAAGCAGCGCGAGCGAGGGCCGGAAGATCGAGATCAAGAGTATCAGGAACAGGAGGTAGGGCACCGTGCTCATCACCTCCACCACGCGCTGGCCCACGAGATCCACCCAACCGCCCGCATAACCCATGACCCCTCCCAGGACGATGGCCAGGACCACGCAAACCAGCCATACCGTCATGGCGTAGGTGATGCTGAACCTGAACCCGTAGAGGAGCCGCGCCATCACGTCGCGGCCTCGGTCGTCGGTTCCGAGCCAGTTGTCGGCGGAGGGCCGGGAGGGATAGGACTCCACGGCTTTGTTGTTCTCGTAGGGATCCCAGGGCACCGGTGGCCAGATGGCCCAGTCTGACTTGCCCATCTCGAGCGACCGGTAGTCCATGGTGAGCCGATCGGTGATGCCGAAAACCGTGGGGTGGTAGTCCTTCACGACGGGCATGTAGAGGCTGCCCTTGAAGCTCAGCAGCCAGGGGCGGCTGTTCGACCAGAACTCCGCTGTGAAGCTGAAGAACGAGATCAGGGCCAGGGCGGCGAGGGCGTACACGGCCCGCCTCTGCTTCATGAAGCGGCGGTAGCGCTTCAGGTTGAGCTCGTTCTTGATGCGCTTCTCGATCATGAGAAGTCGATCCTCGGGTCGACGGCCACGTAGATGAAATCGCTGATCAGGTTCCCCACGAGCATCAGGATGCTCTGAAAGAAGATCAGGCCCATGAGGACATTGTAATCCCGGTCCAGGGTCGCCTTGTCGAAGAGCAGTCCCATGCCGTCGAGCGAGAAGATCTGCTCCAGGAGCAGCGAGCCCGCGAAGAACACCGACAGAAATCCGCCGATCCCAGTGGCGATGGGGATCAGCGCGTTGCGGAGGGCGTGCTTCAGGTAGACGGCCTTCTCGTCCAGTCCCTTCGCGCGGGCCGTGCGCACGTAGTCCTTGCGGATCTCGTCGAGCACCGAGTTCCGCATCAGGAGCGTGAGCGTCGTGAAGTGGCCGATCATGTAGCAGGTGAGGGGCAGGATGAAGTGGTGGACGCGGTCCCAGATTTTCGCGAACGTGCCCAGCTCGTCGTAGTTGTCCGACTTGAGGTAGCCCAGGGGGAAGAGGTCGAGAAAGCTTCCTCCGCCAAGGAAAACGAGCAGCAGGATCGCCAGCATGAAGGGCGGCACGGCATAGAGCACGAAGAGCACGAAACTCGCCACCGAGTCGAAGGTCTTGGTCTCCTTCCAGGCCATGGCGATGCCCAGCGGCACGCAGATCAGGTAGGTGAGGAAGAAGGAGGCCACACCGAACTGCACCGAGACGGGGAACTTGCTCAGGATGACGTCGGTAACCGGCTCCTCGTGCGTGAAGCTTTCGCCAAAGTTCAGGGTGGCCAGGTTCTTCAGCCAGATCCCGTAGCGAACGTGCAGGGGCTTATCGAAGCCGTACTGCTTGTTGAGCGCGTCGATGACCTCCTGCGAAACGCCCTGGCTCTGGTTGGCGCCACCCGAACTCACGTCGGCGCTGCCGTCGCCGCCGCCGCCGAAGCGCATGGCCTGCAGCTTCTGCTCGATCGGGCTGCCCGGGGCCAGATTGATGATCACGAACACCACCAGCGTGATGCCGAAGGTCGTCGGGATCATCATGACAAGCCGGCGAAGGAGGTACTGGAACATCGCCTATAGGGTACTAGCTCAGGGCTCCATCCACCAGTAGGAGGTGCCGATGCCGTACTTGTAGGCATCCTTCACCGTCTTCATCCGTGCCGTGCGGCCGTAGAGGTCGTATTTGTCGACATACAGGAACACGTAGGGCGCGTCCTCGGCGATGGCCTCGTATACCCTGCGCATCTTGGCGATCCGGGCCGGCTTGTCCATGAGCTCCCGGGCCTCGTCGATCAGCTTGTCGACCTCGGGATTGCTGTAGCCGATGAAGTTCGATCCCGCGTTGGCGATGCTCTCGGAGTGCCAGATCTGCTTGGGGTCGTAGTCCACGGCGCCACCGCCCCAGGCCAGGGCCACGGCGTCGAACTTGCGCTCATCCAGCAGCTTCACGAAGCTGTTCCACTCGATCAGCTTCAGCTCCACGTTCACGCCCGCCTGCTTGGCGTCCTCCTTGAAGATCGTGAAGTACTTCATGCGCTCCTCGGCCGAGGTGATGAGCGTGAAGGAGAAGTTGGTCTTCTTCCCGTCGACCGTCTTGTCGAGCAGCCCGTCCTTGTCGGAGTCCGTCCAGCCGGCTTCGCGGAGCATCTCCAGGGCCTTTTTCGGGTTGAAGGGCATGGGCTTCACGTTCTGCGAGGCGTAGACGCTCTGGCGGTACCAGGGGCCGGTGCCAGGGAGCGACATCCCGAAGCGGAACTTCTCGATCATGAGGTCGCGGTTCACCAGGTGCGTCAGCGCGCGGCGCACCTTTTTGTCGGCGAAGATCGGGTTCTTGAGGTTCCACCCGATGAAAGGCGTGCCCTTGGGGGCCAGGGTCTCAACCTTGAGCTTCATGACCTTCTTGCCCCACTCCGGGCCGGTAGCCTGCTTGGTGTAGCTCTCGGGGTCGAGCTCCATGAAGTCGAGGTCGCCCTTCTTGAGCATCTCGAGCGAGGTCGTGCGCTGCTCAACGAAGCGGAGGATGATCTTGTCGAAGTTCCACATGCCCGCGTTCGAAGGCACGGAGTTGCCCCACCACTCCTTGTTGCGCTTGAGGATCATGCGCGTGCCGCGTTCGTACTCATCCAGGGAGTAGGGGCCGGTGCCTACGAGCACCTTCGTCATCTTCGGGCCCTTTTCCGGATCCGAGTAGAGGTGCTTCGGCACGACCTGCAGGCCCGCGGCCGAGTCGAAGTTGCGGAAGTACTTGGTCTTGGCGGTGAAGCGGACGGTGTCGGCGTCCACGATCTCGCATTTCTCGATGCCCTCGTAGTACGGGCGGAGGTGAGCGGTGCGGAACTTGTCGTTGAAGATCACGTCGAAGCTGAACTTCACGTCCTCGGCCGTGAACGGTTTGCCATCGTGCCACTTCACGCCCTTGCGGAGGGTGAACGTGAACACCTTCCCGTCTTTCGAGATCTCCCACTTCTCCGCGAGGGCCGGTTCCCACTCGTAGGTGTCAAGGTTACGGTCGAGGAGCGCCTCGATGGCGTAAGCCTGGGCCTTGGTGGCGTAGAGGTCCGAGGAGGTGATGGGGTTCAGGGTGGAAGGCTCTCCCCCCAGGTTCAGGTAGAGGGTTCCGCCCTTCGTCGCCTTGGGGTTTCCCAGCGTGGAGGCGCCCAGTGCGGGGCTGCCGGTACCGACGATAAGCGAAAGAGCCAGGAACATCCACAGGTTGCGCATTCTTCCCCCGAGTTGATGAGTGCAATGGATTGAGCTTCGTCTATAAGGAGTAACCCCGGGGAGGTCCGAGCGGCAAGTCTGGATCCTCTCAGGCAAATCAGTTCCCGGGTTGAAACCCAGCGTCAAACCGATTAAGTCAGGTGTACCTATGGTGATCCTCCAGGGCCTCACGCGCGCCGAGCTTCAGGAGCTGCTGCTCCCGGTGAGCCGCGTCCCGAACGCGCATCGGCTGAGCCCAGAGGAGCTGGCCAAGAAGGCCGCGTCCCAGGCCCGGTACCGGGCCCAGCAGATCTTCCGCTGGGTCTACGAACGGCACGTGCTCGACTGGGAGGCGATGTCGGACCTCTCGAAGGACCTCCGCGCCTGGCTCGTCGAGAACGTCAGGATCCTGAAGCTCGAGACGGCCGTGGAGACTCAACAGAGCACGGACGGCACCCAGAAGTTTCTGTGGCGCACGGACGACCGCAAGACCATCGAGAGCGTGATCATCCCGGCGGCGCTGCGCGAGAAGGATTTTGCTGAGGCGCATGGGGCATCGGAGCGCCCGAGCTCGGTGCCCCGCCGGCCCGTGACCCCCTCCGAATTCGCGGGAGCCTCGGTGGACGAGGAGACCGACTGGGACGACTGGCAGCGCCTCACGGCCTGCATCTCGTCGCAGGTGGGCTGCGCCATGGGTTGCAAGTTCTGTCTGACCGGGATTCAGGGCCTCGACCGCAGCTTGAGCGCGGCCGAGATCGTGGCGCAGGTGCTGGAGCTTCGGCGCCGGGCGCCCATCACCAACATCGTCTTCATGGGCATGGGCGAGCCCCTGCACAACGTGGAGAACGTGATCCAGGCCTGCAAGATCCTGCTCGACGACGCCGGGCTGAAGTTCTCCAAACGCAAGGTGACGGTGAGCACGAGCGGGCTCGTGCCCGCGATCAAGCAGCTCGGCGAAGGCGTGGATGTGTCGCTCGCGATCTCGCTCAATGCCACCACCGACGAGATCCGCTCGCAGATCATGCCCGTGAACCGCCGCTGGCCGCTCGCCGACCTGATGCAGGCCTGCCGCGACTACCCGCTGGGCAAACACCGCAAGATCACCTTTGAGTACGTGATGCTCAAAGGCATCAACGACACTCTGGAAGACGCCCGCCGGATCACCGAGCTCGTGCGCGGCATTCCGGCCAAGATCAACCTCATTCCCTTCAACGAGCACCCGGGCTCCGACTTCAAGCGCTCGGACGACGAGACGGTGCGGGCCTTCCACCGCTACCTGGCCGACAGGAACTTCACCGTGACCGTGCGGATCTCGCGCGGGCGCGACGTGCTCGCGGCCTGCGGGCAGCTCCGCTCGCTCTTTGGTACGGCGCGTGGCACGGACAAACATCGGGATTACCCGGCCGGCTCCGCCTCCGATCCGGCCCCGGCTCAGGCATGAAGAAGGCCGCCTCGAAGAAGCGCGCCTCCGCGAAGGCCC
>JADZFF010000109.1 GCA_020850015.1 Bdellovibrionales bacterium
CGCCGCCCTTCGCGGCGAGCTCGAGATCGTCCACCCGCTCGAACCGGATGCCCCACTCCGCGTATGCGCCCAGGCTCCAGCCCTCGCCAGACTCCTCTCCCCGCAGCGCCCAGAGCGCGGCGCGAAGAGGCCGGAGATCGGGCTGGCGAAGATCCTGATCGGGCGATTCTCCGAAGCGGGTCAGCCCGGCCTCTAGGAGAAAATTCCAGGCCCGGCCCCCGCGCGCGAAGCTCGCCTCGACCGAAATCCTCTGGTCGAGGTGCAAACCATCGGTCTTCACCGAGCTCAGATCGGAGGCCGAAGCGGTCTGCGTGAAGGAGGCCACCGACGTGCTGATCGCTACGGACTCCAGAGTCCATCGGCCCGGAGGCTCAGGCGGCTGGGCGGGCGCTCGGGGCGCTCGCGCGGCGCGGGCTTCGGCGAGAATCTCCTCGGGGATGGCGATGGGCTCGGGGTCCGAGTAAGGCCCAGGTTTTCCGTCAGCGCCCAGGGCGGCCACGCGGTAGAAGACCCGGCCTTTCGAGTTCTCCTGGCCCGCGCGGTAGGACCAGGCCCAGCGCGCCTCAAGCGATCGCCCCTCCGCGAGAGGCTCGGCGAAACCTTTCGTGCGCGACACCTGAACGACGTAGCCTTTCGCGCCCTCCACGGCCTGCCACTCCAGCCAGACCTCGTACTCGGGCACCGCGACGGGATCCGCGGCCCGCGCCTCGGCGAAGAGCAGCCGCGAGATCCGATCGAAGGCTCGCCGAGGAAACGGCAAGGGAGCGGCGCCTGACCTCTTGGGCCGTGGCACGAACTTCGGCTTGCCCTTGAGCTTCGGCGCCTGAAGTCGCTGGGCTTTCACTGCAGGCTTCTTCGGTGGCGGCTCCACTACCGCCTGCGGAGCGGCCTGCGCGGGCTCGGCGGCCGCCTCGGCCAACAGCTTCACGCGCCGCGGGGCGCTCCAGGGACCGTCGCCCAACTTCACGCGCCAGCGGTACTCGCCGGCGGCCAGGCCTTCGAGCGCGCGTTCGGCGCCCGCGGCGAAGCTCAGACCCTCGCCCTTGCCCGAGGCCACGGATCGCTCCGCGCCCGAGGCAAGGAGCTCCCAACGAAACTCCTCGGGCGCGCCCTCCGGGATGCGCCACGAGAATCCCGCGTCCGCATCCTCGACCTGTATAGAGGCTCCTTCGGGCGGGAATACGAGCTCGGCCCGCGGCACCGGGCGGACCCACAGGCGGCGCGTCTCGCTGACCTGATCGCCCTCGCGCACGCGCCAGTACCAGAGGCCGGCGGTGTCCTCCGCGAAACTCCGCGACTTCCCGCCTACGAACTCCACCTTGCCGTCTCGCCCTCCGAAGTCCGCCGTGAGGCTAAGCTCCACCTTGCCCTTCAGCGCACCCAGGGCTCGCCACTCGAAGTCCGCCTTCGCCGGGCGATCTCCGGAGGGCCTCAGCTCGGCGTCCGGCGCGGGAGACTCGAGAACGAAGGGCAGGGGCTCCACGCTGGGGGCGGCGCTTTGTTCGGCCGAAGGGATCCGCACCGACTCTCCCGCCCGCGCGGTGACTGATCCTGAGGCGGTGACGACCTCCACTTCGCCGCCCCCAACCTGGAGGCGCCGCGACCCCAGGCCGTCCGGAAGCGCCGAAACCGAGACGTCGGCGTCGGCCGATGCCCGAAGCTCGGTTCCGCCGACCTCGAGGCGAACGGCTTTCTTTCCCGGGGATTTCCGAACCGATCCGCGGAGCAGTCGAAGCATCAGGGGCACGTCCCCGCCCGGGTCACCCTCCTTGCGAAGCTGGATCTGAACCAGCGAGCTCTCACCGAGCACGAGCCCGGCGCCGTCGGCGAAGATGACCTCGGCCGAGCTCCGCTCCATCGTCATGAGCGACTGACCGTCAAGAAGCGGTTGGCCGGCCTGGGTGTCCTGCCACACCACATCACGCTCGTTCTGCACGCGAACGTCGTGTTGCCGGCGGGCCAGCTCCGCCACCACCGGACGGCTCGGGCCATCAACGCTCAACCGAGGCTCCGCGCGGTCGCCGAGGATGTTCACGTCGCTGAAAAGAAGCCAGAGCTGCACGCCGATCGCCACGCTCCAGAGCGCGAGACTCAGGCGTTTCCACGCCGGCCGGCGGCTGATTCTTGTGCCGCCGCCGGGTACTGCGATGCTATTCTCTGAGACAGTCATCCGGATATTTTTATGAGCACGCACCCGACCGAGTCTGACTCCACGCCTGGCTCAGCGAGCCCAGCGAGCGCCCGCGTCCGCTTTCCGATCCGGACCAAACTTCTGCTGCTGATGAGCGCCTTGGTGCTCGCAGCCATTCTAACGTACCTGTTCCTGGCCATCAAACTGTTCAAGGACGACAAAACCGTGCTCGTGTACGAGCTCAACGTCGGAAACGTGCGCACGGTCTCGGCCGAGTTGAAGGCGGAGCTCACGAAGTCGGCCGACAAGGTGAAGCTGCTCACCTCGGGGTACCAGGACGACTCCTGGGTTCGCACCGTGCTGGGCACGGAGGAGGAACTGGTCTCGTACTCGCTCTTCCGTCCGGACGGCGCAAGCTGGGCGCGCAAGGCCTGGGTGGTGCGCGGCGAGTACCTGAAACTCTACGGCGAGGACGCCGCGGCCTACGAGCGCTCGCGCGCCCGGCCTCCGGTATCGCCCGCCCGCGTGATCGCCGAGCGCGCCGTCGTCACGCGGACCTTGCTTCCCACGGGCGCGCCGCTGCTCACCCTGAGCCTGGCGCTGAACCTGGGCGCCGAGCGCGCGCCGGCCGTGGCCGTGATGGACCTCAGGCTCGACGCCATCCTCGAGCGCCTGCGCAAGGGCGCGGTGGCAACGGTGTACGTGGTCAACGCCGATGGTGAGCTCGTGGCCCACCCGGACCCGGACTTTCTCCGCTCCGAAGGCAAGGTGAAGGACCTGCCGATCGTAAAGGCCGCGCTGGCCTCGCGCTTCGCAGTGGAACTCACGCGTTTCGACGCCGAAGGCAAGGGGTGGCTCGGCGCGCACGCCGACGTGGGTTTCGCCGGCCTCAAGGTGATCTCGCAGACCCGCGAGGACGTGGCATTCCAGGCTGCCGACCGCCTGATCAGCAAGTCGGTGCTCTTCGGACTCCTCATTGTGACCGTGGTGATCCTATTGAGCTCTCGGCTTGCGGGCTCTCTTACCGGCCCGCTTGGCGAACTCGTGGACGCAACCGAGCGCGTGGCCCGCTGGGACTTCGGCGCGCAGATCCGCGTGAACACCTCGGACGAGGTGGCTCAGCTCGCGCAGTCCTTCAATACGATGTCCACCGGCCTGAAGATCCAACGCGAGCAGATCGATCGGCACCAGGCCGAGCTCGAGCAGAAGGTGAAGGAGCGCACGGCCGAGCTCGAGACACAGAAAAAGAAGGCCGCCGAGGCGAACGAGGCGCTCGTGCGCACCACCCGCCTGGCGAGCCTGGGCGAGATGGCGGGCATGACCGCCCACGAGGTGCTGAACCCCGTGAACAACCTGGGTATCCGGGTGGAGAAGATGAAGGGCTCGGCGCTCAAGGTGGAGCCCGAGGAGTTCGCCCTGCTTTCGGAGATCGTGGCTGCCTGGGAAGAGGCCTACAAAAACGGGGGCTGGGATGCCTTCGCGTCGGCCGTTCGAAAGCCCGCTCAGGGCGGGGAGCCAATGATCGAGGAGGACCTCAAGAACCTCGCCGGCATTGCACGCGATCACGCGACCCGACTCAAGCAGCGCGAGGGGGACTTCAGCTTCCTCTCGCAGGAAATCGGGCGCATCGCGAAGATCGTGAACAACATGCGCTCGCTTTCGCGCGTGAACGTGGAACGCAAGGCGCTCGACGTGCATGCCCCGATCGAGGACACGCTGGCCGCCTTCTCCGATCTCTTCGAGCGCGAGGGCGTGAAGGTGGAGCTCCTGCCCTGGGCCGGCGACCGCTCGGAGGCGCGGGTGATGGCCGACAAGGACGAGCTCGTTCAGGTGTTCTCGAACCTGCTCCGGAACGGGATGCAGGCCGTGATCGCGGCCAGGAAGTCGGATTCTGAGGGCGCTTCGGCGAAACGCGGCCTTCGGGTGCGCGTGCAGGCCACGCCTGAGCGGGTGGAGGTGCGCGTGGAGGACGACGGCACGGGCATCGCGCCCGAGAACCGCGCCCAGCTCTTCGAGCCCCACTTCACCACGAAGTCCGCGGACGAAGGCACGGGGCTGGGCCTGAGCATCAGCCGCCGCCTGGTGCGGGCTTTCGACGGTGACATCGAGCTCGAGCGCAGCGAACGGGGCCTTGGCAGCATCTTCACAGTCTGGATGCCGCGCCTTAACTCGTCAGACTCATGACCCTTCTGAGCCTGATCAATCCGTTCGGTTGATGGGGTATAATGAGAAGGAGGAGAGCAGGATGTTGATTCAGGAGAACCGAAATCTCCTTATCGTCGACGACGAGCCTGAGGCGCTCGAGGGTTACCGCCAGTTCCTGGCGCCGCCCGACCGCCCGGGCCCGCGCAGCAGCTCGCGCCGCGAGGGCTCGGCCGCGGCCGCCACTCCGCACGAGCGCGAGACCTACACCCTGTTCCTTGCCTCCTCCGGCAAGGAGGCGCTCCAGATTTTCCAGCGCGAGCTCGGCAAGGGCAATGAGATCGCGGCCGGCTTCTTCGACGTGAAGCTCGGCGGCGACATGGATGGCCTGCAAACCATCCAGGCCATCAAGGCGCTGAGCCCCGACCTTCACTGTGTCGTCGTCACTGCCTACCAGGACCGCGGCGTGGACGAGATCCAGGAGCTTTTCGGCGAGGAGTTCAAGGACCACTGGGACTTTCTCAACAAGCCCTTCAGCCAGGGCGAGATCGTGCAGAAGGCGCGCCAGATGGTGGCCGCCTGGAACCGCAGGCGCCAGCTTTCGATCATGCAGAAGCAGCTCGTGCAGGCGGAACGGCTCTCGGCCGTGGGCCAGGTGGCGCGCGGCGTGGGGCACGAGTTCGGCAACCTGCTCCAGCGGATCGTGGGCAAGGTGGATCTGGCGCTCGTCGCGCACGCCGACCCCGCGAAGGTGAAGGACCACCTCGAAACCGCGCTCAAGGCCTGCGAGCGCGCGGGCACCATGGCCCGCAACCTCCAGAGCTTCGCCCGCAACGACATGACCCGGCGCCCCTGCTCGATCGCTTCCGGCGCCGAAGACGCGCTGACGCTGATGCACCACGACCTCAACAAGGGCTCCGTGACGGTGGTGCGCGACTTCCGCGAGGCTCCTGAAGTGAACGCCGATCCTTCGGCGCTGGGCCAGATTTTCCTGAATCTCCTGATCAACGCGCTCCATGCCATGCCCCAGGGGGGAAAGCTCACCGTGACCGTGAGCGCGGCGGATGGCGGCCCAGACAAGAAGCCCGGCGTGGCTTGCGTGGTTGAGGACACCGGTACCGGGATTCCCAAGGACGTCCTGGACCGGATCTTCGACTACGCCTTCACGACCAAGGGAGAGAAGGGCAGCGGACTGGGCCTTTCGATCTCACGCGGGATCGCCGAGGAGCATGGCGGCACCCTCACCGTGGCCTCGCAGCCGGGGCGCGGAGCGGCGTTCACCCTCTGGCTGCCGTCGGCCGGGAACCCATGACCGACGAGATCACCGCCTCCAACCTGATCGGTCGCCCCCGCGAAGAGCTTCACGTCCTCCTCGTGGACGACGACGACGGCGTCCGGAAGGTCACCGAGGACTATCTCCGCAACCTCGGCTACAAGAAGATCACGCTCTGCGAGAACGGCGCCGACGCGCTCCGCACCCTCCAGAAGGATCCCACGATCGACCTCATCATCTCGGACTGGGACATGCCGCTCATGGACGGCCACAGCCTGCTCACCCAGGTGCGCGGCCAAGAACGCCTCAAACACCTCCCCTTCGTGATCATCACGAGCCCGAAGTCCAAAGAGACGGACAAGGTGATGATGGCGGCCGAGAGCTTCGTGGACGCCTATATCGTGAAGCCCTTCCGGCTCGCCACGCTCCAGGAAAAGCTCGACTCCGTGCTCGCGCAGTCCATGCACGGCCCGCAGAACACGGTGGTGGTGGCGGACGACGACCCCGACGCGCGCGCCATCGTAGTGGAGTACCTGAAGAACTTCGGCTTCAAGCGCATCCGCACCTTCGAGAACGGGGAGGACGCTTTCGCCTTCCTGGCCGACAACGCGGCGGAGACAAACCTCATCATCGCCGACTGGGAGATGCCCAGGATGACGGGCGTGGAGCTCCTCGTGGCCTGCAAGAACCGGGAGTCGCTCAAGGACACGCCTTTCCTCATCATCACAAGCCAGACCTCGATGGAGAGCCTGAAGGTGACTCGCGCCGGGCAGGGCTCGGTGGACGCCTACCTGCTGAAGCCCTTCACGGGCGACCTCCTCAAGGAACGCATCGACTCCGCCCTCCACCTGAAGCGTACCGAGAAGATCGTGCGGCAGTTCGGCGAGGAAGGCTTCCAGAACCTCGACCGCGGCCATTTCAAGGCCGCGCGCACCTCCTTCGAGAAGGCGCTGAAACTCGACGCCAAGTACTCCGACGGGTTCGAGGGCATGGGCGATGTGCAGATGAAGTCGGGGTCGCCCGCGTTGGGGATCCCCCACTACCAGAAGGCCGTGGCGATCAACCCATACTCAGTGAAGCACTACCTCAAGCTCAGCCACGCCTACGAGGCCATGGGCGAGATGGGCAAGGCGATCAGCCTCATGCAGGTGGCGCTCCAGTACGTGGAATCGCCCGTCGACATCCGCTTCAATCTGGCGCGCCTCTACCACAAGAAGAACGTGCACTATAAGGCGCAGGAGGAGCTGCAGGAAGTGCTGAAGCTCGATCCCGCGCGGCAGGCCGCGCAGCAGCTCCTCGAGGAGATCCAGCGCGACATCGCCGCGGCGAAGAAGGGCGGCGGCGGCCAGCCTTAGCCGGCCGCCCTATGGGCTCATCCCCAGCGCCTGTTTCCGCAGGGCAACGAGCCTCCGCGTCTTGATCTGATTGAGCGCGAAGGGGTTGAGCCGCTGCGTGTAGAGCAGCGTCAGGATCGACTCCCAGTCGCCGGGCCTTTGGCCGTCGCTCTCCTCGAGGTAGGCCGTGAGGCGTGCCTCGCGGCGCTGCTGGTCGTGCATGGGGTTCTCGAGGATCAGCGCGTAGGCCTCCGGGATCAGGAAACCCACGAAGGGCACGAACGAGGCGCCGAAGTCCACGAGCACCGCGGCCGAGGCGATCGCCACGCGGGCGTGCCTCTTGGCCATGGGCTTGTGGAAGTCGATGGCCGCGGGCGGGAGCCCGATCAGCTTCTTCTTGTCCATCAGGTAGAGTTTCCGGCCGGCCTGCCCGTCAGTGGCCTCGGCGGTCACCGAGCTGATGGCTTCCGTGGTCCAGCCCTTCTTGGCGAGGCGCTCGGTGTTCTTCGCCACGTTCTTCGGGGACTTGACCATGTCCTTAGCCCAGTCCTTCAGGGGCGGATTGAAGATCCAGAGCGCGAGATCGGTAAGCGTGGCCTGATCGTAAGCCAGGCTCAGCACCGCGTTCTTCCGCTCGGCGGCGGTGAACCGGGCGAAGGGCGAGGCCGCCTCTCCCGTTTCCACGAGCCTCAGCATCTCCGAGGCCATCGCTCCGTGAAGGCGGATGAGCTCGGAGCGGTACTTGAAGTACTTGCCGGTCACCGTGGAGATCAGCGCGCTCACCACGGGGATCGGGATCTGCCCGATGAGCTGCCCGATCGCGGTACGCAGGATGTCCATCAGGAGGGCCTTCTCCAGGAGCTGATCGGGCTCGGTGAGATGAATGATGCGGCGGGGCCTGAGCCCCACCTTGCCCGCGCGCTCGGCTTCCACGGGATTCCACTCCAGCTCGTAGACGGGGTGCCCGCCGCGCTCGGCCGCTGGGTCGCGCTTCAGGGAAAAGGAGCTCAGGTCCATCGAGAGGAACTCCCGATCCTCCAGGGTGGACGCCTCCACGCGCGCGCGGTGCTTCGCGGGCACCTGGGACTGGACCGTCAGGGGGCGGCCCTGAGTGTCGCGCAGCTCGAGGTCGGAGAGGCGGAACGACTCGGGAGCCTCGCCCGCGCGCAGCCCCTCGGTCGCGAAACGCGCCCGCGCGGCTTCGGTCCAGGGAAGGGCGTTCCACCAGCCGCCCTCGAGCTCCGACAGGGCCTTGAGCGAGCGGAGCACGGTGCGCTCCATCGGGATTCGCGCGGGATTCCCGTCTGTCTCCGAGCTCCTCACCAGGGCCTCGGCGGCGGCGATCGTCTCGGGGTGCGTATCGAGCTTCCCGAGCTTGGCTCTCAGAAGAGTGTTCGGATAAGAGAGGTCGTGCACGGCCATCGGCTCCCCACCCTCGGAGAGCTCGAGCGCCCAGCGCGTGCCCACGGCCTCATACCGGGTGCCGGCCAGCGCCGCTTCGTGCGGCACCATCGCGAGCAGTGAAAGGCCTAATGCCAAAAAACGCGCGGCGTTCCGTGCCACGGTGTGAAGGCTCATCGGTTTCCCCTCCGTGAGAAATCTCGTTTCACACATGATCACATGGGCCGCCGCCAAGGGCACGCGGGCACTTGTTGCCTATGAAATCCTCGTGATACGCAAAATGATGCTACGCACTGAGAACGTGAGCCCCGCGACCATTCGCCCGGAGTCGGACCTGAGTGTGCTCGCGCCGTGGAAACCTCAATCGACGTTCCAAGGCCTCATGCCTGCGACCCTGACCGATTCCTGCCTGCCCGAGACCGAGACCGCGTTCCTCAGAACGCCCGCTCGAAGCGGATCCACCCGCGCGCGTCGACGCTCCAGCTCGGCACATTGCCGAGGTCCTCGGGGCGGCCGTTCCAGTCGCCCTCGTGGGCCCAGATGGCATCGGCGGAGAATGAGATCACTCCCGCGTCGCCCACTGGAATCCCCAGGATGAGCGTTCCGCGATCCGTCGGCCGATCCGTCCCAGTGACTCCGTCCGCGGCGTGGTTCCGCGTCCACTCGCCACCGAGGTTGATGCCGGAGCAGTTGAGGTAGGCTCCGCCGCCGTAGGCCGGGCCCGCGTCGAACTCGCCGCCCGGCTGCGCGTCGGAAACCGCGGTGAACCCGCCCGCGCGCGCAAGAAGAAGAGCCACGCAGGAATCTCCCACGATCTCGATGCCCGCGGAGCCCATCAGATCCAGGGCCGCGCGGTTGTCCTCGCCCGATGAGCCCGGACCCTGGTCCGTGCCGGCGCGCAAAGTCAGGGTCGGCTCGATCCCAAGGTGAAAATGCGCGCCATCGTCGCGGTCGCGATTGAGGAGGCGTATCCCCCAGTGGCCCTGGCTTCCGGCCGTGAAGCCGAAGCTCCCGAAGTCGATCTGAAGCTGGTGCATGCCGTAGAGGCTGCGCAGCACCGGGCGCCCGTCGCGTCCGAAGAAAGCAGTCATTCCCAGAGACCCGCCGCCAAGGGTGATACCGTCAGACCAGCCGCCTGTGCCACCGACGCCCGCGGAGATGTCGGAGCTCTGCTGCGTGACGGGCTCCACCGGAGCGTCCGCGGGAGGATCGGCATGCACCGTGGCCGCGGTTGCCCCCGCGACCAATGCCGCCAGAAGCGCCAGGACCCGCACGGAGCGAAGAGCATTGCCCATGAGCCGTTCTCCCTTTGAGGTCTGACATCGCAAGGGGGGTGCCAGGGGGGCCATTGCGCAAGGGGCCGGACGCACGGGAAAAGGAGGAAACCCTGTGTCCACGCTCACCTACGCTCCAGCCGACGCCTCGGCCAGAAGTTCGACAGGAGGTCTCGGTGGCCTCCACGCCCTCAAAGGAGTGAAAGGAGTGGCGGACGCCCTCCGGCGCAGTACTCTTGAGCGATGCTCCCGCCTTCAGCTCCAAAGCGCCGGCTCTCCACGCTCGCCTCGTGGTCCGCCCTGGCGGTCCTCTGCGCGGCCTCGGGTTGCGGCCCTGGGCTTTGGGTGCCGGGCACGATCGAGTCCGTGACCTACCTCTATGTCTCGCACACCACGACCGACGAGATCGGGATTTACAGGGTAGAACGCGAGTCGGGCTCGCTCACGCCGATCGGATCGCGCACGACATCGAGCGATCCCGTCGAGCTCACCGTGCATGGCGGGTTCCTCGTCGCGGCCGTATCCGTTCCGGGGGTGGAGAGCCACAGGATCGACCCAGAGACTGGCGAGCTCCACGCGGCCGACTTACTTGGATTCGGCACCAACCCTGCCGCCGTGGCCTTCGCCTCCGGGAATCTCTACGTCAGCGATCTGACGGACAGCTCCATACGCGCCCTGAGAATGAACAGCCGCGGCGAGTTCCAGTCTCTGCCCTTTTCGCCCGTCGCCGCGTTCTCCACCGGCGCGCTCATCGCCTCTCCGGGCGGCGCGCACCTCTATGGCCTGGACACCCTGGGAAACCAGCTCGAGGGCTTCGATCTCCTCTCTGACGGCGATCTCACTCCGACTCCGAGCCTCCCTCTCGCCACCCCGACGAATCCCGCGGACGTCGCGGTCACTCCTTCAGGGGATTTCCTCTATGTCTGCGCGCAGGGCGCCTCGCAGGTCGCGCGCTTCCAGGTCACCACCGGCGGAACCGTGAGCAGCCTCGGCAACACTTCAGGCACGAACCCCTGCACGCAACTGCTCGTTCACCCCTCCGGCCGGTTCCTCTACGTGCTCGAGCCCACCGCGATCGCGGCCTACACGATCAACGCATCCACGGGCAACCTCACAGCGATCGCCACCTTCGGCTCTTTCACGAACCCCTTCGCCTTCACCGTGGAGCCCTCGGGCGAATTCCTCTACGTCTCGGACTCCGCCGCCGACGTGCTCGTCGGATTCCACGTGAACCGGACGACGGGCGGCCTCACCGAGGTGGACGCTTCCCCGTTCCCGACCCTGGTCGGGACTCCAGAAGGCCTCGTCACCGCCACGCTCGAGCTCTGATCAGTACCGGTAGTGCTCGGGCTTGAAGGGACCGTTCGGGCTCATGCCCAGGTACTTGCTCTGCTCGGAGGTGAGCTTCGTGAGCTTCACGCCGATGCGATCGAGGTGGAGAGCGGCGACTTTTTCGTCGAGCTCCTTCGGAAGGCGGTACACCTTCACCTCCTTGTATTTCGAGCGGTTGGTGTAGAGCTCGATCTGCGCCATCACCTGATTGGTGAAGCTGTTGGACATCACGAAGCTCGGGTGCCCGGTGGCGCAGCCCAGGTTCACGAGCCGGCCCTTGGCGAGCACGATGATCTTGCGGCCGTTCTTGAGGGTGTGGTGGTCCACCTGCGGCTTGATCTCGTCGATCTTCGAGTTCCTGTTCAGCCAGGCCATGTCGATCTCGATATCGAAGTGGCCGATGTTGCACACGATGGCGTTGTTGCGCATCGCCTTGAAGTGCTTCTCAGTGATGATGTCCTTGCAGCCGGTGGCGGTGACGAAGATGTCGGCCGTGGCGGCCACGTCGTCCATGCGCACCACCTCGAAGCCTTCCATCGCGGCCTGGAGCGCGCAGATGGGGTCGATCTCGGTGACGAGCACGCGCGAGCCGTAGGAGGCCATCGAGCGGGCGCAGCCCTTGCCCACGTCGCCGTAGCCGGCCACGACCACGACCTTGCCCGCGAGCATGACGTCGGTGGCGCGTTTGATGCCGTCCGCGAGCGACTCGCGGCAGCCGTAGAGGTTGTCGAACTTCGACTTGGTCACCGAGTCGTTGATGTTGATGGCCGGGACCTTGAGCAGGCCCTTGGCGTGAAGCTTCTCGAGGTTGTGCACGCCCGTGGTGGTTTCCTCGGAGAGACCGATGATCTTCTTGAGCTCGGCCGCGAAGCGCGACTCGTGCATCATGTTGGTGAGGTCGCCGCCGTCGTCCAGGATGAGGTTGTAACCCTCGGCGCCCCAGCCCGTGATCGTCTGCTCGATGCACCAGTTGAACTCGGCCTCGGTCTCGCCTTTCCAGGCGAACACGGGCGTGCCGGCCGCGGCCACGGCCACGGCGGCGTGATCCTGGGTGGAGAAGATGTTGCAGGAAGACCAGCGGATCTTCGCGCCGAGCGCCTGCAGCGTCTCGATCAGCACGGCGGTCTGGATGGTCATGTGCAGGCAGCCCGCGATGCGGGCGCCCTTGAGCGGCTGCTTCGAGCCGTATTCGGCGCGCAGGGCCATCAGGCCCGGCATCTCGGTCTCGGCGATCTCGATCTCCTTGCGTCCCCAGGCGGCGAGCTCGGCGAACTTGGCCGGGTTCTCCATGGCCTCGCGGCAGACGGCGTAGTCGCGGCCGGCCGCTGTGGTCTTCATCGTGGCCGGCGCCGACTTCGCAGCGGGCTTGGCCCCTTTGGCGGCGCTCTTCGGAGCGGCTTTGGGGGCGGATTTCTTGGAGTTCTTCGACGTCTGTGAGGAGTTCAGCATGGGCCCGACCGTACCACGGGGCGGCGTGCCCCGCCAACGGGCCCGTGCTACCGAAAATGGCTTCGAGGGGGAATCTCCATGCGAGGCTCAAGGATCATCCGCGGATTCACGGTTTTGGGGATGCTGCTGACCGGGGGGCTCAGCCCGGGCCCAGCCCAGGCCTCTGACGGATTCGCCCTCACCCAGTGGGGCCGCTGGACCTTGGAAGAAGGCCTTGAGGCCGCGCGCGTGTCCCGCGACCTGGGCGCCCGGCACCTGTCCGTGCTGGTGATGATGTGCCCCGAGTCGGCCACCGCGTCGTCGATCGACTGGTGCGAACAGCCCGCCGGGACCGCGCTCGCGGAAGGCTTCCAGGGCAAACGCCTCGCCGCCCTGGCGCAGGCGGCCCGTGCCGAGGGGATGGAGCTGAGCCTCATCCCTTTCCCCATGTTGCCTGGTGGCGAGTCGCGCCAGTGGTTGCGCCCCCGTGATCCCGAAGCCTGGTTCACGGCCTACGGCGAGCGCCTGGTGGAGCTCGCGGGGCTGGCGCGGGCCCTGGGCGTGCGCGAGCTCGTGGTGGGCAGCGAGCTCACGCTGCTGTTCAAGGCCTCGGCCGGCTGGCGCCGCGTGATTGCGGCGGTGCGCTCCGTATACGACGGTCACCTCACGCTTTCGCCGGTGTTCGCCGACTACGGCACGGTAACCTTCTGGGACGCGCTCGACAGCCTGGGCGTGAGCGCCTACTTCCCGCTCACGGTGGACGACCGCGTGAGCTCGGTGCGCGTGCTCGAGGGCTCCTGGCGCCTGCACCGTTCGCACCTGCGGGCAGTGGCCAAGGCCTGGGGAAAGCCCATCACCTTCGTGGAGGTGGGCTACCCAAACACGGACGTGGCGGCCTCCATGCCCTGGGACTTCGAGTGGTCGAAACGCGAGCTCGACTTCGGGCTCGCGGCGCGCTGCTGGGAAGCGTTCCGCCGAGTCTGGGGCGCCCCCCCTCGGCTCGGCCCCTCCACCGGCGAGGCGGCGGCGGGCGAGCTCCGGAGCTTCCGCGTTTGGGGGCTCAGCGCGCAGTCGGGCGAGCTCGCGAACGGCAAGGGCTTCTCGCCCATCGGTAAGCCGGCGGAGGCGCCGCTGAAGCGCGCGTTCACCGACCGCGCGCCCTGACCCGCGGCCCGCCCCTCCCGCGAACGCAACAAATTGTTGCGTTGGAAGCTGCATCAGCGGCAGTGGGCCTTGAAACGCAACAATTTGTTGCGTTCGCGGTGGACACTGAGCCGCGCGGCCGCTCAGCCCACCCAGCCCACGCGGCATTTCAGGTAGCGGCCCTCCGGGAACTCCAGTCGCACCGGGTGATCGGGCGCGTGGCCGCCGCGCGCGAGCCAGCGCACGGCCCGGCCCTCGCGGCCTGAAGCCTCGGCCAGCGCCTCGTCGAACTCAGAGTCGGAGAGGTGATGCGAGCAGGAGCAGGCCACGAGCCAGCCCCCTTCGGCGCGGACGCGGCGAAGAGACTGCCGGAACACCTTCACATAGGCGCGCCTCCCGTCGGCCTGGGCCTTGCGGCTCTTGATGAAGGCGGGCGGATCGCAGATCACCACGTCGAATCGGCGCTCGGGCTCCCACTCGGAGAGGGCCTCCACGATGTCGAGCTTCACGGGTTCGGAGGACGGCACGTTGCCTTCCGCAAGCACGAGCGCGGGCGCCGAGGAGTCCATGAGGGTGACCCGGGCCGCGATCCCGGCGCCCTCGGCCAGGCGGGCGACTTGGGCGCCCCACTGCCCAAGATGGCAGAAGAGGTCGAGCACCTCGAGGGGACGGCCGCTCCGGAGCTCCAGCCAGGGCCTGAGCGCCGAGGCGAGCAGCTTCACGTTCGCGTTCTGATCCAGGAAAAATCCAGTTTTCTGGCCGGCGCGAAGGTCCGCCGAGAGCAGCAGCGGCTCGCCGCCTCCGGCCGCGTTGATCCGCACCCGCGCCGTGCCGAGGTCGAGCCCCGGCACCTCGCGGAGCGCTAGCGGCTCGGGCCGCGCGAGGCCTTCGAGCTCCCGCACCGAGGCGTCGCGCCGAAGCACCACGGCCGTGCGGTCCCAGCCGATACGCTCTGCCGCCGAGAGATTTTCCCCGAGTTCGCTCTCGCCCAAGGCGCGCACCGCGCCTTCGAGCACGGCGAGCAGCGTGCGTCCCTCGTCGGCGCCGGGCCCGCCGAGGGCGAGGAGGGCCTCCATGCCTGCCGTAAGCACCTGGACTACGAGCACCTGCGCCGGTCCTCCCGGCGCTTCCAGCGCGAACCGATCCGCCACGAGCCCTGGCAGCCCGTCGGCCTCGCCAAAGGCCCAGCGCG
This sequence comes from Bdellovibrionales bacterium, assembly GCA_020850015.1. GTDB lineage: Bacteria > Bdellovibrionota > UBA1018 > UBA1018 > JADZFF01 > JADZFF01. The sequence goes on from JADZFF010000109.1 coordinate 14,651, forward strand.
CGCTCACCCCCGCGTATCCCCAGGACGCGCGCAGATGGGCGGATTCGGCCAGGCGCCGTTTCACGACCTCGTGAGAAAACCACCGTCCCAGGTTCGACCACTCCGAAGACTCGGTGCCGGCACCCCCGCCGCCCCGGGAGTCCGCGCGCTCGAGCGCGCGAAAGGAGATCAACGAGTGGGGGTTGCCGTAGCCGCCCGCGAGCACGCGGCCCTCCGGCGTGCGAAGAATCACGGGATAACCGGGAGGAAGGCCCTTGGGGCTACCCTCGAGCTCGTTGGAGTAGATCCAGGGGTGGCCGTGCAGGAAGCGCTTCTCCGCGCCTCGACGGACCTTCCAGAAGGTGACGGGAAACTGGGTGGCGGAACCGCTCATGCGTCCTTACTGCCCTGTTTCAACGCCCCTGGCCAGCGCGGCGTACGCGGCGTCTACGAGCACCGTAAGATCCGGGTGATGACGGAGGTGGGCTACTGGAAAACGCGTGTCGCCCGAGAGAAGCGCTCGATACGCCTCTTCCTTCCCGGCCCCAGACACCATGAGCACAACGGCCTGGCTTTCGAGGAAGGCCGCAAGCCCGTAGCTCAGCCCCCAATGCGGGTGCTCCACGCCTAGGCTCCGGCAGGTGGCCTTACTGAGCGCCACCTCGCCGTGGCGGAAGGTGGGCTCGAGCCCCGGCTCGTGGAAGGCCACGTGCCCGTTCGGGCCCAGGCCCAGGATCGCGAGGTCGGCGCCTTGGCGAGTTTTCGCCCCGGGTGCCTGGATCCGGGCGGCGTAGAAAGGAAGCTCCGCCTCGAAGAAGCGGCGAAAGCGCCCGGAAACGGCTCGGGCTCCGTCGTCCAGGCCCCCGCCCTTCTCCGGGGGCAGCGGGCCCTGGCCTTTGTCCCAGATGTCGTCGAGCTGGATGAGCCTCACGCGGCGGAGGTGTTCGGGCTGCGTGCGCTCCCAGAGCGCATAGAGCGGACGGGGCGTGTTTCCGGCCGGAAGAAACAGGGATCGAGCATCGAGCGCCTGGATCCGGTCGCGGCACCAGGCGTCGGCCAGCACCGCCATTTCTTCCGGGCTGTGGAAGGGGATCGTCTTCACGCGGCTCCACTATATAATGAGGAGCGCATGCCCACAAAAACCTCCCTGCTGGTGGTGGCCCACCCCGACGACGAAACGATCTTCTTCGGTGGCCTCCTGCTCGCCACCCGGTCGCGCCACTGGCGCGTGATCTGCGTCACCGACGGCAACGCCGACGGGCACGGCACCACCCGCGCGGCCCAGTTCCAGGCCGCCTGCAAGGCCCTGGGCGTGAGGAAGGCCGAGCAGTGGGACTTTCCCGACATCTACGAGAAGCGGCTGGACCTCGCCCGCCTGGGCGAACGGCTCCGGGCGATCCTCGACTCGAAAGACCGCCCCGGCGAGGTCTACACCCACGGGCCGCTCGGCGAGTACGGCCACCCCCACCACCAGGACGTCTGCGCGGCCGTGCACCGGGCCTTCGGCGACGGGGGTGGCAAGGGGGCGCGCCGCGTGCCCGTGTGGAGCCCCGCCTATAACTGTCTCCCCTCCAAGTGGGTGAAGCTCACGCCCGCGCAGTACCGCGTGAAGTGCCGCGTGCTCTCGGGGATCTACCGCGCCGAGACCCGGCGCTTCGCCCATTTTCTCCCCGCGCTCGCGGCCGAGGGGTTCATTCGGCACGCCCTTCGCGAGGTCGACGCGCTCCACGGCTGGGCGGCCGAGGCGCGACACCCCGATCCGAAGCACCTCCAGGCCTACTCCTGGTACCTGCCCTACCTCGAGGAATCGGGCGGGCGAGTGGCGCCGCGACCGTTCTGAGGGTCCGCGGGATCCCTGGTCATCCTGGTGATTAGTCGGAGCCTGGAGAGGGTATCCCCACGTCCGTGCGCGCTCTCGGGCATCCTGCCCTACTCGCTTGCGCCATCCTGGCGCTCGCCGCTGCGCACGGACGTGGGGATACCCTCTCCAGGCTCCGCCTTCAGATCATGACCATGGAGCCGGCTGACCCTCAGTACGGTCAGAACGGGCTGTCACAATCGACCCGGCTCAGGCGTAAGATAGAGGGGATGACGGTCAGCCCCCCGGAAGACTCCGATGAGACCCTCATGGGCCGATACCTGGACGGAGACGTTCAGGCCTTCGACCTGCTTTACCGGCGGCACGCCGGGCGCGTGAGGTCCTTGCTGCTCCGGAAACTCGCCCGGCCGGAGGAGGCGGACGACGTGACTCAAAAGGTGTTCCTGAAGTTCCATACGGCCCGGGAACAATACGACGCCTCGTATCGCGTGGTTCAGTGGCTCTTCGTGATCGCCCGAACGGCGCTCGTGGACCACCTGCGAGCCCAGGGGCGCAATCCGGTGAGGCTCTCCGATGACGGAGAAATGCCGGAGGGCCGCGTGGATCCCGGCCAGGACGCGCTCCAGGCCTCCACGGGCGAGGCCGAGGCCTGGCTCGAGCGCTTGCCCAACGAAGCGCGGGAGGTGGTGCGGCTGCGTGTGATCGAGGAGCATACCTACGAGGAGATCGCGGAAAGGCTGGGCAAGTCCGAAGCCGGCGTGCGGCAGACCCTGAGCCGCGCCCTGCGCCGGCTCAAGTCGCGGGGCCTGGCCCGGGGGGAGTCATGAGCAGGACAGGATCCGGAAAGAGCACAGGCAAAGGTGGTGTCGCCCGGGATTTCAGAGAGTTTCTGGGTTCGGAGCTAGGGGCGCCGTCGATGGGGGCTCCTGCCTCGCTGCTCGAGCGTGTGCGTACAGACCTCGACCCCCCGGCGTCCCGCGTATTCGCGAAGCTTCTGGGCGTGCATCTGGCCGTCTCTCTCATCACGCTCTCCATCTGCCCTCAGTTCGGCTTCCGCGTCTGGGGCGAGGGAATGGGCCTCATGCACCTGTTCATGGGCCTGGGCGAAGTGGGCTGCGTGGCGGCCTGCGGGATGTTCTTCACCGTGAGCAGCATCGTCGCGGCAGCGCTGGCGCTCTCCCGCGACGAGCTCCGCAAGCTGCGGCGCCACGGGTGGCTGCAGGCTGGCGCGCTGGTGTTTCTGTCGCTCGGATTCTTCACGATGGTCGCGGCCGAGCTCGTGCTCACGCTGACGGCTGCGTGGGCGCTGGGCGCCTGGTTCGGCAGCATGGTCGCGATGGAGCTGGGATTCCGCCTGAGGATGGGGTCGACCGCGGCGCGCTGATCCGGACCGCGGCGCCGACTCCGGCGATCCACCGGATACGCAACATTCTGTTGCGTTCAAGTGCTCACCGACTTCGTTCGGCCCTGAAACGCAACAGAATGTTGCGTTTCGAGCGGCCGCGCGGACCTGCTCACGGCGGAGGAGTTGCAAAAAGGGGCGCAACCCCTTATCCCCTGGGCCATGCCAGGCAGTCTCGTTCTCGTCCCCACCCCCCTCGGCCACGGCCACCCGCTGGAACCCGTGGCCCGCGAGCGCCTGGAAAAGGCCGCCACGGGCGCGGCTCGCGTGGTGGTGGAGGAGCTCAAGGTGGCGCGCGGGCGATGGACCTCCTGGGGCCTGCCCCGAACCGCGATCGACAACTTCCTGACGCTCAACGAGCATTCCGGCCCCGGCATCCAGGCCATGCTGCTCGGGGAGCTCAAGATGGGCCGCGACGTCTACCTGATGAGCGACTGCGGCCTGCCTGCCTTCTGCGACCCGGGCCGGGAGCTCGTGCGCGCCTGCCACGAGGCCGGAATCCGCGTCACGGCCACGCCTTTCCCGAATTCGGTGGCGCTCGCCGTGGCGCTCGCGGGCTTCAGCGGTGACTCCTTCCTCTTTCTAGGTTTTCCGCCACGCGACGACGAGAAGCGCGCCGCCTTCGCGGAAGAGGCCCTCCGGGAGCAGCGCTCGGTGGTGGTGATGGACACTCCCTACCGCCTCGAGCGCCTGGTGGATGAGCTCGCGCGCGCGGCCGAGAAGTCGGGCCAAGCCGGTCGGGCGGCCTGCCTCGCCTGCGACCTTTCCACGGCGAACGAGCGCGTGGAGCGGGCCACGCTGCCCGAGCTTTCGCGCCGCTGGAGCGGAAAAGGCGAGAAGCGCGAGTTCGTGCTCGTTCTGGGGCCCCGCGCGGAGGGGGCCTAGGCGGCCGCCCGATGCTCGAACCTGTGATCCTGGAGCGCGGCGCGAATTTCGCCGCGATCGACAAGCCCGCCGGCTGGCTCAGCGTGCCCGGGCGCTTCGGCGACGGCGACGAGCGCGACCGCCGTGCGGTCGCGGGCCGCTGGCTCGAGGAAAAGCTGGGCGCGCGCGTCTGGCCCGTTCATCGGCTCGACGCCGAAGTCTCGGGCCTTCTGCTCTTCGCGCTGGACGCCGGAACGCACCGCGCGCTCCAGAAGCTGTTCGAGGGGCGCGGGATCGAGAAACGCTACGAGGCGCTCACGTCCCAGGGCGAGGCGCCGCCCGAAGGCGAACAGCGCTGGGAATCGAAGATCGTGCGCGGCAAGAGACGCTCCTTTGAGGCGCCCCACGGAAAGGACTCGATCACGCTTGCGCGCTGCCTGGGACCCGCGCGCGCCGAGGCGGAAGCGCCACCCGCGCATCGCTGGGATCTTCAGCCGCTCACCGGAAGGCCTCACCAGTTGAGGTTCGAGCTCGCCCGTCACGGGTTTCCCATCCTGGGAGACACGCTGTACGGCTCGCAAACACCCTGGCCCCCGGGGGGCATCGCGCTCAGAGCCGTCAGCTTGGATCTGGGCCCTGAGGCTCCCCCCGGCCTGCCGCGGAAGCTGTGCGCGGCCCCGCTCCATGAGAGAACGATCCGCTGAGTTGCAAAGGGTTCTTTGCAAGTACGGAAGCCATGCCAGCGCCTCTTAAATCGAGAACGTTGATTATTATCCGATTTCCGCACTGTTTCGCGGCATTGGATTCTGCAGGTATTTCTTTGAGTCTCGCGGGGTTTGGCGGTGTTAAACTTTAGAGGAGAAGTGGGAAGGAGTCCCTCGTGGTCCGTGTGCGGCATTTAGACCAACTCTCAAGGCTCGTCAGGCACGCCTCCGGCGCGCCCGCCTTGGCGTTGACATTGATCCTCTCGGGCTCGCTCGCGGCCTGTGGCGGAGACTTGCCGGACGGCACCGACGCACTCCCGGAGTCCGACGTCCCGCCGGAGGGCGGCGGCGGCGGCGGCCCCACGCTCCCCACCGTTCAGTTCTCCACCCTCACCTCGAACGCCGACGAGTCCGTGGCCTCGGTTGATCTGACCGTTACCCTCACGCCGGCCTCGCCGGTCGTTGCCACGGTGAACTACGCAGTGGCGGGCGGCACGGCCACGAACGGCGGCACCGATTACACGCTCGCGAGCGGCATGCTCACCTTCACCGCCGGCGAAACCTCGAAGACCGTCACCATCACGCACGTGGACGATTCCCTGAGCGAGACGAACGAAACCCTTTCCGTGCAACTCTCCTCGCCTTCCGGCGCCGAGCTCGGCGCCGTGATGGCGCATCTGCACACCATCACCGACAACGACTCGCTCCCCACCGTGGAGGTCGACATAGCCTCGTCGACGGCCGACGAGGCCACCACGCCCGCGCTGCTCGAGGTGGTGCTGAGCACGGCGAG
>JADZFF010000110.1 GCA_020850015.1 Bdellovibrionales bacterium
GCGGGGCCGGTTCGATTATTGGTGGCTCCACAGATGTCTACGCCGGAGAGGGGGCTGCGACCTGGGGAGGGATTTCAATGTGGGAAGATGTTGAATGGTGGAGCCACCAAGAATCGAACTTGGAATTAGTCTTTAGGAAAGCCTCGTTATATCCATTTAACTATGGCTCCGCCGGAAGGCGTGACGAGCCCAAGCTAACCCGAAATCGCCGCCGAATAGAACCGCAAAAAGCGAAGAGGGCCGCCCCCTCGCGGGGACGGCCCTCTTCACGAAATCGGCTATCCGAGGCTCAGGCGTCGGTTTCAGCGGCGCTGTCCGCGCCCTCTTCGTGCTCTTGGTCGTGGTCTTCGGCCGGCGGGGCGGATTCCGCGGGCGGAGCGGCTTCGGTGGTTTCAGCGGGAGCGGCGGCCTCATCTTCCTTTTTACAGGCGGAGAGGGCGCTCGCGAGCGCGATCATCATAGGAACCAACAGCAACCATTGCTTCTTCATGAATTCATCCTCAGTGAGTTAGGGGACCTACTGAAAATCGTAATCCCGCTTTTTCGGACGTGCAAGCGTCAACCTCTCGGAAGGATTCGCCTAGCGACTCTGCCGGACAAGCGGTCACTGGAAAAGCGCGTTACACTGAAGATGAAATGTCGGAAGTCTTCCTGGCGAATATGACGCTCGAAGTCATCGTCACCTCGGTGCTCCCCAAGGTGTTCCTCTCGCTCCTCTGCGGCGCGATGGTGGGATTCGAACGGCAGCTGAAGCGCAAGGCCGCCGGGATGAAGACCCACATGCTCATCTCCATGGGCGCCTGCCTCTACACCCTGGCCTCCGCGATGATCTGGGACAATCACCGCGCCGCGGGAATGCCGGGCGATCCCTCGCGCGTGGCGGCGCAGATCGTGTCGGGCATCGGATTCCTGGGCGGTGGCGCGATCATCCATGCGCGCGGCACGATCACCGGCCTCACCACGGCGGCTACGATCTGGGCCTGCGCGGCGCTGGGAATCTGCGTGGGCGTAGGCGAGGGGCTTCTCGCGCTGCTCGTGACCATCGTGGTGGTGGGCGCGCTCACCGCGGTGAGCTTCTTCGAGGTGAAGATTCTCGGTCACGCCATGGTGTTTCGGATGCGCGTGTCCATGCAGGGCGTGCGGGAGGAGTGCCGCACGAAACTGGCCGAGCATCTGGAGCGCAACGGGCTCGTGCTTGAGCAGATGCAGACGCGCCTGGACTCGGGGAAAACCACGGTCTCGCTCCGCTACCGGGGCCTCGCCGAGGACCATCGCCAGTTCCTCCAGGACATCTGGGGCACGACCGGCGTGGAAGAGGTCACCGGCGAGTGACCTGCCTCCGCGTGCTCATCCGGGGCCGCGTGCAGGGCGTGGGGTTTCGGGCTTCGACGGTCGAGGCGGTGCGCGCTCAGGGAAACCGCGTGCGCGGCTGGGTGAGGAACCTTCCCGACGGTTCAGTGGAAGCCTGCTTTTGCGGCGCGCCCGAAGCGGTGGCGGAGATCCTGGCGTGGTGCCGCGCTGGGCCATCGCACGCCCGAGTGGATTCCGTGGAAACACACGAAGGAGTGCCGCCCAGGGAAGAGGGGTTTCAGGTGCGGCGTGATCCGTTCTGAGGACGCGTTCTGAAGAGGTGTTGTCTTTGAAGTCTTAAGTGTTTAGACTCATTGAGAGAAACCAAGGGAGACTCCCATGACGAAGGCAGACCTGATCAACATCATCGCGGACAAAGCCAAGCTGCAGCACAAGCAAAGCGAGATGGTGGTGAACCTGGTGTTCGACATGATGACCGACGCGCTCAAGCGCGATGACCGGATCGAGATCCGGGGCTTCGGGTCTTTCGTCAATCGGAGCTATGGCAGCTACCAGGGACGCAACCCGAAGACGGGCCAGGTCGTTCAGGTTCCGCCGAAGCGCGTTCCCTTCTTCAAGGTCGGCAAGGAGCTGAAGGAAAAGGTCGACGGCCCCGAGGCCACCGCCAAAGGCCGCTAGAGCCCGCCCTTCCAGAACGCCAGGTACAATACCGCGCCACCCGCCAGCAGCAGGCGGTACACGAGGTAGCCGCCCAGCGCGCGCCCTTGCCTAAGTCCCTTGTGAACGGCCCCCAGCGCGGCCAGTCCCGTCAGGCAGGCGATGATGGCCACCGTCGCGTCATGCCACCAGGGAGCGCCTTCCGAGAGCGCGCTCAGGGGATTGAGGCGGATCAGGTCGAGGGTCAGCAGCGGAAGCAGGGCATAGCAGGCGAATGGATAGGCGGCTTCCCGGGTGTAGCTCCGAAGTGAGGCCGCGAGCCACACCGCCTCGATTCGTCCAAATCCTGGGACGAGCGCAAGGCCCTGCGCGAGCCCGGCGATCAGGGCGTCGATCCAGTTCCAGTCCACCCAGCGACGGTTCTTGCGGCTGGCGCGATCCGCGAGCGCGAGCAGGCCGGCGCCGCCCGCCAACACCCCGAGCCAGGCCAGGGGCGGCCAGGAGGGGGAGTTGATCAGGTGCGCCAGCGTGGGGCCGAGGGCGATCACCGGCAAGGTCGCGATGACGAGGAAGAATGGCATGCGCTCGTCCAGAGTCATGGGCTTGCGCCGGAAGACGAGGATCTGGATGAAGGAGGAGATCACGCTCGACCAGTCATGCCGGTAGAAAAGCAGCAGCGCGGCGAGGATGCCCCAGGCAGCGGCGGCCTGGGTGGCGGCGTCGGGAAGCGGGAGGCCGGCGAGCTCGGTCAGGAGCCAATGGTGGGCGGAGGCGCTGATGGGGAGGAAGGTGGAGAGTCCTCGCGCGGCGGCATGAGCGAGCGCATCAAAGAGCGTCATAGGGTGAGAGCGATCGTATCATGGCCGGCGGCGCGTGAGGAACGACACTTGTTGATCGACCTCTGCGGCGGAGGCATAACGGAAGTTCAATGAAGTACTCTGGCATCATCACGCGGTGGGGGGCCGCGGCCTACTTCGCGCTGCTCGCCTCCTCCGTCGCAATCCGGCATCAGCTCGTCGGGGATTTCGGAGTGAGCTACGCCCAGCTCACGGAGTTCAAGATCTGGGTGGGCTGGATCTATGATGCCACCGTGGCGTTGATTCCCTTCGCTCTGGCGCGGCTGCTCCGCCTGGCGCGGGTTCCGCCCTTTCCCGCATGGATCACCGCGGCTACGGCCATCTGGGTGGTCCTGGTGGCGAACGCATCGTTCTTCCGCTATTTCGGCGCCCGGCTGGATTGGTGGACGGTCAAACACCAGTGGGCTTCCGTGGGCGACGTGGAGCAGAGCGCGGGGGCGCTCGCGGCCACCGGGCCGGTGGCGCTGAGCCTCGTGTTCCTGGTGCTCGCGCTGGCCGCCGCGTGGAAGGCTTACGGCGATCGGCCGCTTTCGGGTCCGGGCTGGATCCACGGCGCGCTCGGGATCAGTTACTTGGTCCTGATCGTGCTCGTGCGCCAGTCTCCGGTCTGGATGAACGTGGTGAACCTCGGGGAACAGAATCGCCTGCCGGTGGTGTCTGAGCACGCTCTGTTCGCCTGGTGGGCCGAGGCGTCTTCCGATACCGAGACGGTGGGTGAGCGGGTGCGCGGGGATCTCGAATCCGCCCGGCGCGCGGGCCTTCCCGGGCCTGCCGAGCTGCTCGCGCGCTTTCGGGATTTTCGCGAGAGCGAGGGCCCGCCCCAAGGCGCCTCGATTCGCGCCCGCGAGAACCCTGCTTTCCCGATGCTTCGAACCTTCGAGCCCGGCCCGGAAGAAGCGAAGGCGCTTCGCGAGCGGCTGGGGCTGGACGTTTCCAAACCCGTGAAGGTTCTGGTGCTGATCCTCGAAACCGTGCGCGCCTTCGAGTACCTGCATCCCGAGACGGGGCCCGTCGTCTTCCCGCGCCTTCGAAGCTGGGTGGGCCGGCATGGGATCCTGTTTCAGCAGGCCTACAATTCCAGTCTCGAGATGGGGCAAACCGTGCGCGGCCAGTTCTCCATTCTCTGCTCGAGCCTTCCGAACTGGGGTGCGCCGGCCGTGGTCATCCAGTACAGCACCACGGAGGTGGCCTGTCTCCAGGGGGTATTCCGGGATGCGGGGCATGCCACGGCCTGGTTCGGCGGCGAGCGTGCGAATTTCCACAACAAGAGCGCGTTCGAGCTCACTCACGGAACCCGGGAGATGTACGGCAAGGAGTATTTCCTCGCTCGGGGGATCACCGAGAGGATCGGCGATCTTGGCGTCGCCGACCGGCCCTTCTACCAGGAGACGTTGAGAACGCTGGAGTCGCTCGCGCCCCAGGGGGGGGCGTATTTCGCGAGCGCGACCAATACCAGCACGCACTTCCCCTTCAGCGAGCTGGAGGAGGCGCCCGTGCCGGAGCCGCTCCGGAGCCGGGTGTCGGGACCGTACCGCGGATACCTCTCCAGGCTTCGCTACCTGGATTCCGCGCTGGACGGCCTACTCAGCGCCTTCTTCCAGAGCCCCGCTTCGGACAATGCGGTGGTCGTGCTCGTGGGCGATCACAGCACCCAGGTGCGGCCGCCTTGGCCGCTCGACGCGGTCGCGGAGGAGGAGCTGGAGTATCGCGTGTTCCTGGCGCTGCTCTCGAAGGGGATGAAACGGCCTGGCGAAGTGGTTCACCGCCCCGTGCACCAGGTCGACATCGCTCCAACGGTCGCGGCCGCGGCGGGCCTGCGGGCCCCGGTGACCTGGGTGGGGCGCGGACTGTTCGCTCCGGAGCCCACGCCCTGGTTGCTCGCGCGGGGGAATTCGCTGAGCTACCGGACACTCGGGCGGGGTTGTTATGCGGAGCTGTCAGAGTCCTCGCCCCGCTGCTTCGAGGCGGAAGGAAGGGATCTCATGATGGATCCGGAGCGAGTGCAGGTCGACGAGGATCCGCGGCTGACCGAGTTCTTCCGGGAGGTCACTCGTGCCAACCGCCAGGCTCTGGTGTTGAATCTTCTAGCCCCCCGCGGGAGCTTCGTGCGGAGCGTAGAGGGCAGGGGAGTCGTGCTCCGCTAGAATCCGAGCGTCGCCGATCCGTCTGTACCGGTGCGGATATTTTGACGATGGGAAGCGCGCTCGCCGGCGTTTTCGCCCCGAAAATCTGGAACGCGAGCTGGCGAACTGACGAGAGGGGGCCGATGAGGAGACGGGGAGGTTTCCTTTGGCCCTCTTTTGGGATGGGATCGAGTCGCTGATCTATCGTCACGGCGCTGACGCGGCTTCGCGTTCGGAGCTCGCGGCTGCGCTTGCGCCCCACTTCCCTGGCATCACCGAGTTCGGCGAGTTCGGCCCCGCCTTCGATCACGCCAAGAAGCTTCGAAACGTGGGTTTGGTCTGGTTCGATGACCGGGATGCGGTTCTCCCCCTGGACGGCATCCTGACCCAGTTGGGGAAGCCCGCCGAGTCCAAGGGATGGCCCTGCTTCGGAGTTCTCATCCGTACGGGGGCGCCGCTGAGTCCTGAGGCCTGCCTGGCGCTCCAGGGCACGGGGCGCCTGCTGATGACGGTGGAGGAGGGCGAGCTCGAAAATCCGGGCCGCCTGCTTCGCCTGATGATCGAGCTTCGTGTGCTCTATCTCCATGCGCTGGGCGAAGAGCTCTTCCCGCGTGCGCTCCAAGAGAGTTTCGAGGCCTTCGCGGCGACGGAGCTGAGTCGCGTCTCGATCCGATTCCGGGAGCGGCTGACCCATCTCATCCTCGCACCGGGTTCGGAGGTGGGACTCTCCGCCCTGGAAACGCTGGGCGCCCTCTGGGCCCCGGTGCTGGAATGCGTGGAGCGAAAGGCGCCGTCGCTCCTGGCCCCCCACCCCTTCCTCAAGGATCTCCTGCAGGGCATCCGCGGCTCGCGCATCCACACCTTGGGAGCGGAGCTCGAGGCGCTTCGTTCCGCGGGATCTCTCGGGTCATCATGCCCGCTGGGCAAACCGGAGGCAGCGGATCCGGTAGAGCGGCGCGTGGCCCGAGCCTGGGATCGGGTGACGGAACTCGCGCGTGAGGCCGAGCGCGCCGACCGCGAGGAGGACGTGGCGTGAGGGGCGCTTGGAAGGGCATCGTCGGCGCCTTCGTGTTCACGCTCCTGGTGTACGGGATGCGCTTCGGCGGGGAATGGCTGGGCGGCGCATTCGAGATCCCGGTCTCGCTGTCCCCCCTTGACGAGGGGTACACCTGGAACGCCGATCTGAGTGGGCTACCCGAAGGGCCGTATCTCGCGAGCTTCGGGCACCTGACGCGGCCCTGCGAGGTTCTGCTCGACGGCCGCGTGATGGACGCAACGAAGACGGCCGGAATCCCCTTCCGCACGGGTTCCAATCTCAGCGCGCCTTTCGCCGTCGGCCCCGCCGGGGGAGCGGGGGTGCTGCGCCCCCGCGAGCTCAGCATCCGCTGCGAGCGCGCCTATGTCGCGGATCGGCCCCGCACGGTGCCAAACTCGAGGATCTTGGTGCTGCCTTATCGAATCGGAGTGCTGGTGCGAGCCGTGCGCGAGCTGAGCCATTTCACCCTGGGTCCGCTCCTGAGCGTGTTCCTCGTGGTGACCTTCGGGCTCCAGTTCCTGGCCTGGAACCGCGACCGCGGCGCGCTGCGGGGGGTGAAACTCTCCCGGCTCACCGACCTCACGCGCAGCTGGCCCTTGTTGGCATTCTCGGTCTCTGGCCTCATGCACGGGCTGATCAGCGCCGATATCGGCTACTATTTCCTCAGCGAGGAGGTTTCGCCCTATCTCTACGTCTTCAGCAGGAACTTCCTGAACTTCTCGCTTCTGGCCCTGGCGGCGGGCCACACCGCGCGCGCTCGCCCCATTCACGCGTTGATGGGGGCGAGCGTGGCGAGCGGGCTCATCGGCTGGGGGCTGCTCACCTGGGGCGACAAGCCACTGCTCGTGAAAATGTTCGCTTACCAGATGTACTTCTATACGCTTTCCACCGGAGTCGCGGCCGGGTTCTTGTTCCTGAGGCCGCGTACGCTGGAGTCCACGCGCCTGATGCAGAGCCTCGTGGGAGGCTGGTTGCTTCTGCAGATCCCGACGGTGATCTTCTGGTTCAGCGGAGTTCGCATCCTCCAGGTATCAGCGGTGCAGGGAATGATCACGGTCTCGACCGTGATCCTGATCCTGATGCGGTACCGCGAACTCGCGCGTCAGGAGCGGGTGGAGGCGGGCACGGCCCGGATCCTGGGGGCCATCGAGTCCGGATCGGACATCAAGTCGCTCCTGATCCAGATCTCGTCCATGACCGCCCGTGAGGTGCATTACCGGCGTGTATCGGCCTACCTCGATGCCTTCGTGCTCGGGGGGCACGATCGCCCGGGCGAAGTCTTTCTGCGGGTCATGGAACAGGGTTACAGGAAGGACACGGTCCGCGACGGACGGGTTTCCTTCGGCGAGGGCAGGGGCGGAGTGATGCATCAGGCCCTCGTGAGCGGGGAGGTCGCGGCAGGCAAGGGCGAGCGGGATGGGGCAGGGTACATGGTGGTGCCGATCGGGAAACACGCCTGCATCAACCTCTCCGACGAGACCGCGGTGGACGATCTGCGCCTGCAGGAGAGCCGCGACGTGGTGATGCGCCTCGTTCCCGCGCTGCGCGTGCTTGAGGACCGCCTCGCGAGCACCGCGATCCGCCAGGGCATGGCGCTCGAGCGGATCCGCTCGGCCCGCGGCGACGGGCGCTGGGAATGCGAGGTCGGGGCCGTGTTCGCCGACGTGAACGACTACAGCGTGCTCACGGAACGATTCGGAGCGCCCTTCGTGGATTTCCTGACCACGGTCTATTTTCCAGCGCTCGTGAAGGCGGTGAGCCGGTGGGCCGTTCCCGAGTTCGTGCGTGGGGATGAGCTCTACCTCGTTTCGATCGGCGACCTGCTTCCTGAAGGGGTGTCTGTGCGAGCGGCCGCGCTCGAGGCCGTGCGCGCCGTGCGCTCATTCTCCGAGCGCGAAGGCGCCACCTTGTGCGGCGATCACGGATTCCCGGCACTGACGCTTTCCATTGGCGCGAACTCGGGGCTGGCCTGGCTCGTGTGCGATCCGATCAAGGTGCGCACCGCCGGACGCGTGGTGAACGACGCCAAGCGCCTGCAGGAGGCCGCGCCCTCCGGAGGGATCCTCGTGCACGCGGAGGGATTCGCGCTCCCGGATCTCCAGGGCTTCGACGCCGGGGCGCCGCGCTCCGTGCTCGTGAAGAAGAACTGCATCCCGGCCAGGCCGGTGAAGCTCGCCGCGTGAACCGGCAGTTCAGCGCAGGCTGGGCCCCGCGTCGCAAGGGGCGTCTGAAATTCAACGCGCGGGAGCGGCGGAGCCAGCGCGGCGCTCGGGGGGAACGGGCGCGGGCGCGTTCGGGTCGGGCTTCCTGCAGTTCGGCGCGGGTTCATGGCCGTCTTTGAAGCAGGTTTGGTCCGCGTCGTCCTTCGCGAGAAGGCAGCAGAGCTCGCCCATTTTCGTGTAACACCAGCGTGCGCAGGTTGGGCTGCCCTTGCCGACTGGGATCTCATCGGCGGCAGACATCGGAAGCAGAACTGAGGCGAGCAGGGCTAACCAAGGCATCCTGAGCCCAGTGTCGCAAACGCCACTCGAAGTGACCAGTGGCCGCGATTCCCTGCCTCAGCTAAGGTGATTTCATGTTGTCGCTCAGATTTTGGCCCGCGCCGGCGGCCGTCGTATTGATGGCGATGGGTCTGAACACGGCATGGGGCGGACCGGTGGAGCTTCAGGTCACGGGTGATGCCGAGGTGGGGCCGAAATCCCACTCTCTCAACCTGCGCGGGGGCATGGCCTCAGTCGTGGGCGAGGGCTCACGGCCGGAGATGTGCCTCGACGTGGCGCCCTGGCGCGCCTTTTCCTTCGAGGCCTGCGGCAACGGCTCGACCGTCCTGCACAGCGACCCGAACCCGACCGTGATGCACGTGCGGGGGAAGCTGCTGTTCACGACTTGGAATCAGCGCCCCGGCTGGCTTCAACTCATGGCGACAGTGGGTTTCGCGGAGCTTCAGGTCGGGGCGGACTCCCCGGGCTTCCACTTCACGTCGACGGGGCCGGAGGGTGTGGAGACGGCGGGGCCGGAGGCCGGGATGTCGGCGCGCTGGCTCGTGCCGCTCAAGGATTCGGGATTCGAGGCCGTGGTGGAGGCCAATGTCTCCCTGGCCTACCTGCCGCATGCACCTGAACTCGTGAAGCCTCAGAGCGGGTTGCAGCCCTCGGTGGAGCTCACCGTGGGCATCGGGTTCTAGGGATGTCGAAACGGATGACGGGAATATTCTCAGCGCTCTGCGCCGTCGCTGTTCCTGTCGGTGGCCCGCTCCAAGGCCGGGCTGAGTTCGTCGGCGTGCCTTCGGCGCTACGCATACTCGTGTTCCCTCACATCGGGCCCTACGTTACGCCCCACGGGCGCCTATCCCAGTGGGCGGGTCCGCGACGTGGCGCTCAGGCTGGCGTCGGGCACGGCGTGGGCATGAGCCAGTGGGGGGCGCAGACTTTGGCCCTCCATCTGGGGTGGGAAGACCGAGAGATCCTGACTTTCTACTACTCGGGCGTGGAGATCGTGCCCGAGCGTGATATTCCCGGGGTATGACGCAATCCTCGCTGCAATCATCCCTGGTGTCACTGACGATCGACCGCCGCTACAGCGCGCCCGCCGTCGCTGAGGGCCTGGCGCTTCTCGGGGGTGTTGCGCTCCTGGCCGGGCTCGCGCAGATCCAGTTCCCGCTGCCCTTCTCGCCGGTCCCGATCACCGGTCAGACCTTTGGGGTGGCGCTGATCTCGCTCCTCTGGGGGCGCCGGGCCTATCGGGTGGTGGGCGCCTATCTTATTGTGGGCTTCCTGGGCGCTCCCGTTTTCGCGGGCGGGCTTTCGGGGCTCAGCTTTGGCCCGACCTTCGGGTACCTCGTGGGCATGATGGCCGCATCCGTGGCCGTGGGGCGTCTGGCCGAGCGAGGCGCCGCGCGGACCTTCTGGAGGGCGCTTGGAGCGGCTTACGTCGGCAGCGCGCTCATCTTCGCCTGCGGGCTCGTGGGCCTCTCGCAGTTCGTGAGCCTCGATCAGCTGCTCGTGGCGGGCTTGCTGCCCTTCTTGCCGGGCGATCTCTTGAAGAACGTCTTGGCCGCGGGATCAGCCTCGCGCGCCACTCGGCTCGGCGGCGGCTCCGGCACTTCCACGATCGCGTAGGGCGCGGGCCCCAGCTTCTTCCGCGGATCGAGCGGCGTACCGCCGTCGCGGATCTCGAAGTGGGTGTGCGGTCCGGTGGACTTTCCCGTGCTTCCGAGCAGCGCGATCTTCTGCTGGCTCTTCACCTTCTGGCCAACGGCCACGAGGTTGCGCGTGTTGTGGGCGTAGAAGGTGGTGTGGCGGTCGTCGTGGCGGAGGATCACCACGTTGCCGTAGCCGCTCATCTTGTTGTCCGAGTAGAGCACCACGCCGTCCGCGGCGGCAAGAATCGGCTCGCCCGTCTCGGCCGCGACGTCGATGCCTTTGTGCATCTTGCCCCAGCGCGCGCCGTATTCCGAGCTGACCACTCCAGCGGCCGTGGGCCAGCGGTACTTTCCTTTGTAGGCGCTCACGGGCGGGGGCACGCGCTTGGGGGCGGGGCGCCCAGGTGCCGAGCTGGGGCCTCCCTCGATCACTCCAGTGTCGCGCAGCACGTCCAGGATATCCCCGTCGTCGAGGTTTCCGGAGTCATGGTACTTCATGAATTTCGCGGAGTACTTCCGGTACATCTCGAGCTTGGCCTTCGTCTCGGGCGAAAGCGGCACGGAGTCCACGATCTGGTTGAGCGTGGGATCCTGCGTGACCTGGAGAGTCTTCATCACGGAGGCGCAGCCGGTGGCCAGGAATACGATTCCAAACAGGAGGGTAGGGAGGTACCGCATTGCAAAAGGGTACCCTAGCGGCCCAGGAGCATCCAGTCTTCGCCGGCCAGGATCCGGCCGTTAACCTGGATCTCCACGCGGTGCCGGCCGGGGTGGTAGGCGCGAACCGTTACGGGCTTCAGGCGGTGGTTTTTCTCGATGGGGAGATTCTGGCCCGGCGCGAGCGTCAGAGTTTTGAGCTTGAACACCTTGGGCGTGGTGTGGCCCCGCGCCTTCGCGTGATGAATCACGTAATCCACGATCAGCTTCTGAGGCTTCTTCGAGCGTGAGCGGAGCTCAAAGCGAAAGCCGAGCGACTCGCCTACTGAGACACGCCTCTTCGAGAGCGTCAGACGAAGGGGCGCCAGGGCCGCGCGCCTGCGCGTGTCCACTCCGAGGAGCGCCAGGGCCTCGGGCCTGCCGGCCTTCACGAGAGTCCGCGCCGCGTGCTTCACGAGAGGGATCATCGTCGCGCGCTCAGTGGCGCTCGCTTCGCGGAGCCAGCGCTTCAATACGCGAAGGGTCACTTCCGGGTGATCCTTGCTGATGTCGTTCAGGTGGTTCGCCACGCTTCGGCGCACATACTCGGAGGAGTCGTGTTTCAGCCGATCGAGCAGGGGCAGCGTGGGCGAGGGATCTTTCACGAATGCCGGAATGCGTTCACCCCAGGGAAGCCGCGGGCGTGAGCCCTCCGAGACGAGCCGGCGAACATGCTCGTCCGAATCTCCGGCCCAAACGGCGAGAAGCCTGAGCGTGCGCTCCGGATGCCGGATCAGGAAGGGCCGAACGGCGAACTCGGCCGTGAAGCGGCGGGTGAGCGCGTGTAGCGCCCGCATCGCCGGCTCGAAATGCTCGGGGGCGAGCCCCTGCGTCTGCACCCATTCGGTATAGGGCCAGAGGTCGAAGCCCTTGAGGGTGCCTGCGTTCAATGACTTCAAGAGCACGCCGACGCCCCGGGGAAAGGGCTCGGGCAGGAGCCGCTGAAGCTCAGCGGCAACGAGCTTCACCCGATCCTTGAGCTCGAGCGGCGCCAGGTGGGGAGCCAGGGCGTGAAGGGAGGCCGAGTCGAACGGCGGATGCGCCTCGCGCAAGGCCGCGCCCATGCGGCTGAGAAGCTCGGGGCTGATCCAATGTTTGAAGGCGGTGGGTTTGTCGGGGTTGGACATGGGCGCACGCTAGGCTGGCGGGTGGGCCGGCGGCAACCCGGATCTTGCTGCCGGCCCCACGTGGGACTGTTCGGCGTCTATGCGGCATTCGCGCGTTGAGCGCCCCAACCGATCCCGAAGTTTCCGAGGAAATAGGTGACAAGAATCACGGGGAGCGCCCCCGGAAGGGGATCGACGAATTTTCCCCAGGCGATCAGCGAGTCACTGAGCGTGAAGACCAGGGCGCCGAGATAGGCCAGCGGCGGCCAGGGGCCCACGAAAACGCTCGAGACCCCCATGGCGGTGATCGCGCCGATGTAGAGGATCACGGGCACTGTCAGGGCACCCAGGCGGGGGTAAAGGATGCCGGTCAGGATGCCTGAAACGGCGATCGGGATCAGCGCCAGCAGCCCGCGCGCGAAGGAAACACGGCGGCGGTTGCGGACAAAAAACAGGACATAGCAGAGGTGCGCCACGAGGAACGAAGCTAAGCCCTGCACGAAAAGAGCCTGCCGATCCAGGTGCAGGAAAACGTCGCCCGCGGCCGAACAGAGGAATCCGACAGCAAGGACACGCGCCAGCGGCAATCGTGGGTTTTGCCAGTAGAAAGCCGCGAAGAGAAGCGCGGGGGTCGCCTTGAGCGCCGCGCCTGCGGGGTAGTGACCGATCAGTTGCAGCCCCAGGAAGGCGAGGGCGAAGACCCAGTACAGCAGGTACGTGGAGCGCGCGGTGAGATTCATCCCGAAGGATTTATCACGGCGCTGGCACGATCAGTAGAGATAGACTGCGGAGCCGCCCTTCGCGCGGGCGTGCCGGGGGGGGCGGGCGGGCGCCCCGCTCGCCCCCGAGCGGAACACCCAGACCGGACAGCTTGCCAGACGCGCCACCTGGCGAGCCGTTGATCCTAGAAGAAGCGCGGAGCCGGGCGTGCGCGTCGTGTTCAGGATGATCCGATCCGCCTTTTTCGCCGCGGCCGTTTTCACGATGGCCTCCGCGATCGAGCGATCCGTCGACCGCACGACGATCTCCGTCTCCACCCCGAGGCGCCGCGTGCTTTCCAGGTCCGAGCTCAGGTGGGCCTTGCGCGCCTTCAGCTCGTCCGGGTGGGCGGCGGGCGGGATGAAGCCGGGGGTGGCCACGGCCCAGCTGTGGTCGGTGGCCGCGTGGAAAGCCACGAGATTCAAGCCGGCCGCGTGGGCGAGCCCGCCCGCGATGGGTGCGATGCGCCGGGCTCCTTCGGAGAGATCCGAGGCGAATAGGGCCAACCCCTGCGAGTGGGTTGGGGAAGGCTGGGAAGGCAGCACGAGCAGGGGAAGGGGCGCGCGGGAAAGTACCGCCTCGGCGAAGCTGCCCAGCATGAGCCTCTGAATGCCGCGGCGTCCGTGAGTCGACAGGGCAAGCAGGTCGAACTTCCCCGCGCGAGCCTGAGAGAGCAGAACCTCCACGGCCAAACGGCGGGTGCCCGTGGGGTTCGGGAGAATTTTCGGCGCCGCGAGCTTCAGGCTGGGGGCCGCTCGCTGCGCTGCCTTGCACCAACCCTGCATGG
This sequence comes from Bdellovibrionales bacterium, assembly GCA_020850015.1. Taxonomy (GTDB): domain Bacteria; phylum Bdellovibrionota; class UBA1018; order UBA1018; family JADZFF01; genus JADZFF01. The sequence continues at coordinate 13,474 of JADZFF010000110.1, forward strand.
CCTTGCGCACCCCGGACAGATAGCTCTTTCGCCGGGCGCCGCTCCAAACGGCGGCCAGGGCGTCGATCTCGGCCGCAGCCAGCACCGTGACCGGCACAACGGTGCCCCGGATGCCTCGGAGCTGACGGGCCAGCGCGCGGGCCTGCTGCTCAGGGCCGACTTCAGGCGCGGAGAAGGGGTCGATGGACCAGAGGACGCGGGCGGAGGAGAGCTTCATCTTTTTGGTTCAAAGCAGGGGATGTGCCAGCTGAGGCGCTCATTTACCCGGGGCCAGGCGGAAGCCTGAGACAGCTTGTCTCGGGGGCCGGGCGAAAGGACGCTTGGGGGGGCGCCACACAGCAGGGTATATTCCAGGCATTATGAGGGTTGCCCGCCGCTTGATTCCCCGCTCCCTGCTTCATTCGCCGAGGTACCTGCGTCTGTTGTTTGGCGCTCTAGGGCGCCCGTTCCTTCTTTTCGTGGTGATCATGGGCAACGCGCTCTGGTTCGCCTTGAGCTACCTTTTTCTCAGCGTGGAACGTGGGGTGAACCCCCGGGTTCAACATTACGGCGATGCGCTCTGGTGGGGTCTGAGCACGCTCACCACCGTGGGCTATGGCGACATCACCCCCCAGACGGGAGCGGGGCGTCTGATCGGCGGGGCGCTCATGGTCACGGGTAACTTCTTCTTCCTGAGCGTGGGCGGCCTTCTGTTCTCGGCCCTGGCCGCCCAAACCGAGGAGGATATTCAGCGCGAGCGTCACATCACCGAACGGGAGCTTCGGGAGGTCCTGGAAGAGATCCAGGCACTGAGGCGGGAAATCCGCGGGATGCCCAAGAGTTAATCGATTCACGCGGTTCACAAGATCCAGGGAAAAGGGGGGGTGTTTTCCGGAAACGCCGGCGGTAGGATGCCTCCCATGGAAACCTGCACTCAGATCCCTCGCGAAATGCCCAAGAACGAGCACCTGTTCCAAGACGAGTTCTTCAACCGCTTCGAGCTGCGGCATGCGCCCAACCCCATCCAGTTGGAGCCAGGGATCGAGAAGAACTACCTCTTCCCCACCTTTTACGCCGATGCGGTGAATGCGATCGCGATCTTCCTCTGCGATTACGAAGCCGCAGCCGCGCTGATGCCGCACCCCAAGATGAAGCCGGTGCGCATGCCCGGCGGACGGGCTCTCATCACCTTTTCCGCCTACCAGTACCGGAACGTCATGAACGTGAATCCCTACAACGAACTGGTGTGGACTATTCCGGTGATTTTCGATGGGCCTTGGAGCCTGCCCGTATTGCCGATGGTGGCGGGCGGGTTGTTTCCGGGTTTCGGGTTCTGGGTGGTGGGGATGCCCGTTACGTCCAGGGAGAACCAGCTTCGCGGGAACAAGATCTGGGGCCTGCCCAAGGTCACTCAGGCCATCGACATCGTGGAGCGCGACGGCCATCTCGTGAGCTCGGCGCGCGAGGCCACGGGAGAGACCTACGTCGAGTTCGAGGTGCCGCTCACGGGCGGGAAGCCCACGGCCTTCGACACCTCGATGAGCCTGTACTCGCGCAAGGACGGCACCTTCCTCCAGAGCGACACCACGCTCAAGGGCAGCTTCCGCGTGACCAAGTTCATGGACCTGCTCTTCAAGAGAAACAAGCCCTCGCCGCGCCAGTACCTGAGGCTCGGAAACACCCCGTCGGCCCAGGTGCTTCGCGACTTGAAGATCGAGCCGCATCCATTCCAGTTCCGTTACACCGACCGCCTGAACGCGGCCTTCGACCTGGCGAAGAAGGAGATCCGCTCATGAACGTCGCGATCGTCGGCGCGGGCGCCGTGGGCGCCACCGTAGGAGCCTGGCTCGCCCCACATCACGAGAATCTCTGGCTGGTGGATCTGCCTGAGGTCGCGGCGAAGCTCCGCGCGAGCGGCATCACCTCCTTCCTCGGGGAGAAGCCCTCGGAACGCGAGCCGGTGAAGGTGAAGGTGGTGGACTCGCTCACGAACGTGCCGAGCCCGGATCTGGTGATCCTCTGCGTGAAGAACTACTCGCTCGACTCCGTGGCCCGCAAGCTGCGCGAGCAACTGGGCGACTCGCCCATCGTGCTCGGTCTGCAGAACGGCGTGGAGAACCAGAAGATCCTTCCGAAGCACTTCTCCAAGGTCGTGTACGGCATCGTGGCTTACAACGCCTGGCTCGAATCGGTGGGCGTGGTGGGCTACCAGAAGAAGGGGCCCCTCGTGCTCGGAGTCGTGGATTCCGCGCTGAATCCCGATCGAGACCGCGTGGCGGCGCTGCTCGGAAAGGGGATGCCGATCGAGATCACTGACCGTTTGGCGGATGCCGCGCATTCCAAGATGATCGTGAATCTCACGAACTCGCTCACGACTCTCATCGGGCATCCCTTCCAACCCGTGGCTGATCGGGCCGCCTTCCAGAAGCTCCTGACGAGCCTGACCTCCGAGGGCGTGGAGATCGCCCGTGCCTCTGGATTCCGCGAGGTGAAAATGGGCGGGATGCCCTCCTGGCTCCTGATGCGCGCCGCGGCCCGGCTGCCACGCTTTCTCACTCGGGGCGCCTTCGAGAAGAACGTGCGCAAGATGGTGATGAGCAGCATGGCGCAGGACATTCTGCAGCGCGGAGGCACCGACTCAGAGCTTGAGTCTCTGAACGGCTATTTCGTGAATCTGGCCGACCGCGCGGGCGTGCGCGCCCCGATCAACCGGGCGATCTACCGGCTTTGCAAGGAGCGGTTCTCCCGGCCGGGATTCAAGCCCATGGACGTCACCGAGGTCCTGCGCGAGGTTGCCCGCTAGTTCCCGTAGCCGGCCGCGAGGCGGTGCCGGGCGATCTCATCGTCCGTGAGGATGTGGTGGTAGAACGCGATCTCGTTGTAATAGGTGGTGGCGCGGCCCGCGTCGAAGCTACCCACCCCGATTCCAAAGCCCGCGGCATAACTGCCCCCGACAGAGGAAGCCCGGAGCGTGCCGTCCACATAGAGAGAGAGCAGTCCGCCCTCCTTGACTCCCACGAGGTGGTGCCAGTTGCTGTCGTCGATCGACACCGACGCGCTGGTGGAATCGACGGCGTGCGAGGCGCCAGAGTCGTCCGTTACCGTGAAGGTGGCGAATCCTCCTGCCATGCAGCCCAGCTCCACGAGAGCGTTGCCGTTCGCGAAGGCCACGAGGGACTCCGACCCGCTGCAAGTGTTTGCGAGCCTGACCCAGACCTCGATCGCGAGTGGGCCTCCGGGCGACACGGTGAACTCCGAAGGGACGTTGCCGGCCGAGAGGCTCATGATCCCGGTGGCGTTCGTGTAGAACGCGCGATCGTTGGGATCCGAGAGGATGCCCCCCTCCGCGCCTACGGTGCCCGCGCCGGTGAAGTCGGCGGGGGTTTGGCTTGAGCCCTTGTCGGCGGCTACGACCCCTGCGGTCTCGTCGAGCCGCCAGTAGGCCATCGGCGAGTGGAGAAGGATCAGATCCTCGTAGGATTCCAGGCCAGACGAAGCCCCAGGGGCGAGGATCCCCGGCCCGCAGGCGGAAAGTAGAAGGAGGGCGACGATCGCGAGGCGCATTCCCCACCAGACTAGGGGGAATTCAGTGGGGCCGCAACCAGCGCGCTCAGGGGCAGGATTCCCAGCACTCCTGATCGGCCTGCGCCTCGATCGAGGCGAGCGTGGGCAGGGGCTGATGCTCGATGATCGCCCGCATCGTCCGCACCTGGGTTCTCAGGGTTTCCTCCTCGGTGGGAACGCATCCCGAAAGCGCGCGGAGCCAGGCCGAGGAGTCGGGAGGGGAGGGAAGCCGTGGGGAGTATCCGAAGTGCCCGGCGATGCTTTCCATCGTGCCCGCCATCCGGATGCGGCGGCGCGCGCGCACATAGGACTCAAGCTCGTCGCGATAACGCCGCACCTCGCGCCGGTAGGTTTCGGACATCGACGAGATCCGCAGGCTCACCGCCGTTCTCAGGGCTGCCGTGGGATCGGCGGGGGGACGAATCGGAGTGGGGCGCACGACGCGGTAGGTTCCACTGGGGGCGTGCTCGTTGAAGGTCCAGCACTGCGTACCCTTGCGGTAGATTTTCTTCCTAACGTCTTCCCAACTTCCGGCGCGCGACTGGGTTTCGCAGCGGAAGGGGTACCTGCCCGGTAGCCTCAGCTCGTACTTGAACCCGAAGGTGCGCGTTTCATGGTCCGTGGGCTCGGGGAAGAAGGAGGCGTCGCCGTCCTCGGGGTACACGAAAAGCCCGTTCCGACCCGCATGCCTCCCGGGCACCATCCAGGTGGCACGCGCGCGGGGTGAGACCGCGTCGCCCGCCCACTGTTCCCAGCGCCCGATGTCGTCGCCCGGCCCCACCGAAAGCTGGGAGATCGACTGGAGGCAGCGTTCGTGGTCGGCCCGTTCGGAGGCGCCCGCGCTTTCGCAGAAGAGCGAGCCCCAAGTCAGGGCGACGCAGAGGGCAAGGCATCGGGAAATCGCTCTCATCTCAGAGAGTCACCAGTGCAAAGGAGATGCCCCAACTGTTTGGGCGTATCCGACTTAACAGCAGGAAATCCCAGGTGAAATCCCATATTAAATCGGGACCTTCGGCCAAGGATTGGTCATGCGTGCTGGTCTGTGCTGTGTCGCGTCTGACGTAATGCGCTTATCGCCTTGCTTACGAGGTGCTGCTGCGGTTCGCCGTGAGGTTGCCGGCTCCCACGGTGAACGGGTTCAGAAAGGTCGCGGGGGCGCCCTCCTCGAGTTCGCCTTCACGCCCACGAGGTGGTGCCAGACGCCGTCGTTGATGGGCGTGGTGCCCTGGGTTTGGTTGGTGCTCGGGCCGTCGTCCGTGCCGCCGAAAAGTGGGTTCCGGCTGTGTAGGCGAGAGAGAGCCCCAGGCCGGAAGAGTCTGCTCCCATCGCGCCCGACGCCTCATCGAGGCGCCAGTATCCCAGAGGGCCGCGCAAGCGAACTCAGTTGCACACCGTATTGGGGTCGTGAGGATTGCCGGTGAAGTAGCAGGCGCAGTTCCCGTTGATGTAGGCCTTCTGGCGATTGCGGAAGGCCGTGGAGCTCGGCGACGCCCCGAGGCCTCCCCCGCAGATCTCCCGATTGAGAGCCTGCGTGCTGTCGGCCAACGAGGCCGGGCAGCGTTGAGCCCGTCGCGGGTGGCGCGACACGGACTCGGTCGGGAAGCAGGCATGCTGGCAGGCCGTATGCACCGGGAGTACCCCCTCGTCGTGGGGGTAGCCGATCAGGTGCATCATCTCATGGAAGATCACCGAGCGGAGTTTGCCGTTCTCGGGCGTGCCTGGGCGCAGGTCGTCCGGGTTGAGCGGCGTATTGAGAATCAGCACGGGCCAGCCGCTATTGCCGGGCAGAGGGGCGGCCGCGAGCACGCGCACCCTCGAGTCGGACCCCGTGGAGAGCACTCTCGAGCCGCAGGCTACCGAGATCGGGCCATTGGAACCCGAGAAGCGGGTGGAGGCCTGGGCTTTGCTGAGGCGCTCGACCCCGATGTCGAGGTCGGTCCCGTCGACCCCGCCACGCTGTTGCGAGGCGTTCCACATCTCGCCGAAGTGCGGCCCCTGGCCGTAGAGCGCTAGAAGCAGGGCGGCGTTCCTGAGCGGCAGGGCGCCGTCGGCCGAGAGGGCTCCCGCTTCCGCCTTTGAGATCGAGCCCTCGCCGGCAGCAGTGAGGCGGGCACGCCGTGTGGCCGCCGTTCCCGTGGTGGCCATGCCCGCCATGCAGGTCGCGCCTTGGAAGAGCACCTCCTGTACGATGGTCTGCAGCTGCGGCCCGATCGCCGTCCTTCGAAAGCAGTTCACCGGGTGCGCAAAAGTCATGCTGGCGTTCGGGCTCTCGCAGGTGGCGCGGTTGCGTGCCATGAAGGGCGCGCGGTTGGCTCCCTGGCAGGCCTCGGTCTCGGAGATCCAGGTACAACCCTGGACTCCGCTCGAGATCTGGCGCTCCTGAAGACAGGCGTTGTCCACGCAGAGCGGGCCTGCGGGCGTGACGCTCGCGGGCGAACTGTCCGACCAACTCGACAAGCGGCCGGCGTCGCAGGTCGTGGTCTCTTCCTCGGCCTTGCAGATCGCCTCGTCCACGGCCTTGGCAAGGTCGGTCTCGGCGGTGGGCCCAGTGGTGCGGCAGCTCTGCGCGGAGTCGAGAAGCTTTTCCTTCACCTTCGTCCGCCTGCCCGTCGCCGGGTCCAGGCGCTCGTGCACCCAGCGGGTCTTTCCCCCCGCTGTGGGCTCGTACCGCTCCCATTCGGACTCCCGCCCGCTCCTGGGATTGAAACGCACGGTTTCCGCGGGGGAGCCGAAGCGGCGGATCTCGGTGAGGCGCCCGCCGGCGTCGCGCTCCTCGGTGCGCTCCAGGCGCCCCTCGGCGTCGTAGTGGGCGGTGAGTCCGCTATGGTCCTGCCCGGGCCGGAACCGCACCTCGAGCGCGCGTCCGCGATGCACCATCGACGGGCCGCCGGGGATCAGCTCACGCTCCTGGCCGGGCGCGGGGAAGCGGCTCATCTGCGATTTCAACTCAGTCGGAGACGTCTCTTCCGGGCCTATGGAGTCGGCGAAACTGGCCCCGGCCGGACTCGCCAGCCATGGAAAGAGCAATAGAAGGAGGAGCGCGCGTTCCCCGAGGCGTCGCATCTCCCTTAGTGTAGTGGGCCGGGGCTGAAATTGCATCTGTGTCGGGCCCAACACGCTTCAGGTCCCGTTTCTTAGGTCGCCGTCTGGTCGAAGCGGGCCCGCTGCGTTGGATCCAATGCCTCCTCGCGAAGCGCCTTCAAGCGCCGAGATCGGGATTCGGCGGTTCATGGAACCCGAGTGCTTCAAGAGGGCGTCACAGTCTACGCTGCATTTGGTACATCCTGGTGCCCTACGAGAACTAGGGCCGGCTCGCGCCCAGCCCGGGCGGTGGCGAGGTGCTGGCGTCGAGCGGGCCGGCCACCCCGTTCATGGGGTATCCGTAGAGAGCGATGTTCGCGAGGAATCCATCGGTGAAGGCGCAGCGGTTCGCGTAGAGGTCGCCCGTGCCCTGGTACGATCCGTAGTTGGGCGTGTAGAGGCAGGCCTCGTCGGATTCACAGAGCCCGTTGTCGTTGCCCTTGAAGTCGAAGGGGATCTCCACGGCCGCGCGCAGGTAAGTCGTGGAAGCGGATATGTCGGAGAGGGTGGCGCTACCGTCCACCGGGCACGCCGCGCCGTCCAGAAGGGGGGGCTCTGGAGAAGTCGGGTCCACGCCCCGGTTCAGGAGCTCAGTGTCGGCGCTGAGCAGCCTCCAGTCGTATATGCCGCAGGTTTCCCCTGTCGCGCACATGCCGTGGCTCGTCTGAGTCGAGCCGAAGGCGCGGAAGGGGTTCGCGAGATCGAACCAGTCTGTGAGCAGGTTGTAGGGGGAGTCGATCCCCTCGAACGCGAAATCGTCGTCCGCGCCGCCGAGAGGGCCGTAAAACGAGTTCGCAAGCCGCAGCGAGAGCGAGTGCACGGTATGGTCGGAAACCCCTGCGGGGGCGCAGCTTGCCGTGAACTCGGCAAAGGGGCTGCCGGAGCTGTCTCCGCAACTGGTGTCGCTGAGGAGCAGATTTCCGGTCAGCTTGAGGGAGCCCGCGGTTCCTCCGAGCTTCTGGAGGATCTGGCCCGTTCCCATGCGCGCGAAAGCGGAGTCGCTCAGCGTGGTGTTGTTCGCCGCGCCCTCGATCGAAAGGCCTCGTACGGGGCCGTAGCTCACGAGCTGGTGGAGGACGGTGTTGGTGGAGCTGCCGTTCACGATGTAGTTGTTCGCGAACGCGCTCACGCGCCCGGTCGTGGTCATGGCCACGCGAGAGCTCGTGCCGTTGTTCACCGTGACCGCGTTGTTGGTGTGCGTGATCGTCCCGCCGGTCAGGACGTTTCCGGGGTTCTGGAGGTTTACGCCCAGGTTCGCGTTCGAGACGCGAACCTGGTGGAGGCGCATCGGGTCCGCGCCGTCCATCGCGTAGGCAAAAATCCCGTAGAAGGTATCTGAGACGGAGGCGTTCTCGAGGATCACCCCGTAGCCCGCGAGGTTGATCCCATAGGAGCCGCTCCCGCGGACGCGCGAGATCTGAACGTCGCTCAGGATGGCGCCTCGGTTGGAGCTCAGGGTGTTGTTGACCTGGATTCCGGTACGGGTAACGGCGGCGTCGGATGGGCCGACGTACTGGAAGCGCTGCACTCGGGTCTGCGCGGCCTGCTGAAGAAGCAGGCCGAAATGCGGAAGACTGACTCCCGCGTGGAAATTCCCTTCGATCCAGAGGAACTTGTTGGCCCCCGCCGCCAGCACGCAGCGCACGTTCGCGCCCGCGATATCGCCGGTGCCGCTCGCGCAGTTGGAGGAATCCAGGGAGTCGAACCCGTAGGAACCCCCGGGCAACATGGTGAGGCTGATGCCGTCCGCGTCGAGGTTGAATCCGCCGCCGACCTCGACGGTGTCCGGGAGCGCCCAGATCGTGCCGGCACCGGGCGTGGCGTCGAGCGTGTAGACGTTGAAGGGAAAGCTGAGCGCGCTTGGATCCAGGGGCACGACTGGATTGTTCCACAGACGGTAGGGCACGCTGTTCGTGGCCGATAGTGCGCCGCCGAATAGCTGCACGCCCAAGTCCTTGAAGCCGGTGCGGTCAGAGCGAATCAGATGACCCAGGCCCTTCCCATGTTTGAATCCCGACGAAAGGAAAGTCGCGAAACCTCCGCGCATCTCGCAGCGCCAGATGAAGGCGTCCTCGCTGTCCAGCATGGAAAGCCCCGCGCAGCTGGGCTCTTCCGTCACCACCCTGAACATTCCGCCCGAATGCACGCAGGGGTCTTTCCCGGTTTCCGTGCCCGTGCAGAGGGTTCCCGGCTGTTGGTCGATGGGGCTCCCCGGAGCGTTCACGCGCACATAGCTTTCCCAGCGCGCGGGCGATGCGCCGTAGACCGGCTCCACGAGGAGCACGTCCATGGTAATGGACGTCGAGATGCAGGAGGTGAGGTTCCCGGCTGGGTCGCGGAAGCGCGCGTACACGTAGTAGACCCCAGGAAGATGGGTATTGAGGTCCATTCCGAAGGGTGTGGCGTTCGCGGGCGCCCAGGTTCCGCCCGAGCCGCAGCCCGGGGTGAAGGTCACGTAGCGCTCCGCGCTCGCGTCGTCGCCGCTGTAGGCGATCACGGTAAGAGCCGGGCCGCTGGTCTCGGCGGCCCCGCCGTTGAGCTGAAGGTTCAGGCCGCTCGGGGCGAGAATGTCGTATTCCACGGAGTTGTCCGTGGCGCTGGAAGCCGTGTTCGGGTTGCCTGCCGGGTCGGTGACCATGCCCGCGGAGATTGTCGGCACGACGCCGCCTTGAGTGCCCACCCCCGTGGCTCGCAGCGTGAAAATCTGCTGGCCGGAGACGTGGATGATGCTCCAGGAAAGGGAATCGGCGGAGCCCGCCTCCGCGATGTCAATATCCGTGAAGCTCGCCGGGTTGATGGGCTCGCTGAAAGTGGCGGTGAAGTTGATGGGCAGGGCGTTCGTGGGGTCGGGCTGGCCGCCCTCCTGGGCGATCGTCACTGTCGGCGCGGTGGTGTCGTAGGTCACCATGGCGTCGCTGGAGGTGCCAGCGGCATTGCTGTTTCCGGCCGGGTCCTGAACTGTCCCGGAGTTTATGCCGAGGATCAGGGTGCCCGGGCTCGAGATCGCGGTGGCCGAAATCGTCCAGATCTGGCTGTCGCCGCTCGCGAAGCTCCAGGTGATCCCGCTCGCGGTGCCCGCGTTGTTGAGGTCTGCCGAAGTGAAGGTGGTCGGGTTCACGGGTTCGCTGAACACCACGGTGAACACGATGGGGAGCGTATTGATGGGATCGAGCTGCCCTCCGGCCTGGTTGACGGTCACGCTGGGCCCGATGGTGTCGTAGGTCACGCTCCCGTCCACGCTCGAGGAGACCGTGTTGCCGTTTCCGGCGGGATCGCTCACCCGTCCCGGGTTCAAAACCGGGATCAGCGTGCCGTTCGTGCCCACGGCGATCGCCCGGAGCGTGAAAACCGTGTCGTCGCCCGTATTGGTCACGCTCCAGACGACGGAGGTCGCGGTCCCCGTCTGTGTGACGTCCGCGGGAACAAAGGTTCCTGGATTGATGGGCTCGCTGAAGGCCACGGTGAACGCGATCGGCAGGACACTCTCGGGGTCGAGCTGGCCGCCATCCTGCTCGAGCGAAACGCTGGGCGCGAGGTCGTCGAAAAGCACGATGTTGTCCGTGCTGGCGGAGGACATGTTTCCGTTCCCGGCCAGGTCGGACACGACGGATGCGAGAACCGAGGGGATCAGGGTGCCCGAAGTGGCGACTCCCGTCGCGCTCAGGGTGAAGTTGCGATCGTCGCCCGTGTTGCTGAGGGTCCAGACTACGCCCGTCGCGCTGCCGGTTTGCGTGATATCCGAGGCGTCGAAAGTTCCGGGGTTGATGGGTTCGCTGAACACCAGATCGAAGATCACGGGGAACGAGTTCGTGGGATCGGCCTGGCCCCCGGCCTGGTTGAGCGAGATCGTCGGCGCCACGGTATCGTAGGTCACGGTGCCGTCCGCGCCCGTGGAGCCCGCGTTCAGGTTTCCCGAGGCGTCCGACACTGCGCCCGGGGGCAGGAAGGGGCGCAGCGTGCCCGGGCCGCTGGCCGCGTCCGCGTGCAGGGTGAAGTTGATGCCATCCCCCAGGTTCGTGATTGTCCAGGTGACGCCCGGGGCGGACCCGAGCTGCTGGATATCGGAGGGAGTGAGCGTGGCGGGGGTGATGGGCTCGCTGAAGACGAGGTCGAAGTCGGCGGAGAGGCTGTTCGTGGGATCGAGCTGAGCCGGCGCCTGCTGGAGCGTGGCGCTTGGCGCGAGCGAGTCGATGGTGAACATGCCCGGGGATTGCGAGATCGACGTGTTGCCGGCCTGGTCGCTCACGAGAATGCGTACCTCGAAGTCGGTGTCGTTGAGCATGGGGACGGTCCAGTCGAAGCTCCCGGTGTTGTCGGTTCCCGTGTGAATGGCGCTCCAGGCGCCTCCGTTGGCGCGTTCGATCCTCACGCCTCGGGCCGGGATCCCGCCCGCGTCGGACGCGCTCCATTGGATCGACGCGGTAACGCCGCCCGCGAGCAGCTCGCCGCCCAGCGGATACATGAGGCTCGCTACGGGCGCCACGGTGTCTTTTGTGAGCGGGAGATCCTGGCCCGGATCCGTCGGCTCGTCGCTCCACCGCGCGCGAAGGAGGAGGGGGCCGTCGGTGAGGCTCAGGTAGCTCGCCCCCACCGACCAGGTTCCGCCCGCGCAGTTGGTGCTCTGGTCCGGGAGGGTGCCTCCACCCGAGACGAGCGTGACGAGGAGCCCGCGCCCTTCGTCGGCGCAGGCGCCGCCCACCTGGAAGGTGGCGGCCGTGGAGGCATTCAGGAAAGAGGGGTGGGTGAGTCCCTGAAAGGAGAACTGGCCCGGCCCAAGCACCACGCCCAAGCCCGCCCCCGTGACGTTGAATTCCGAAAGATCGGTGTTGAGGCAGCCCGAAAGCGCGAGGGAAGCCGCCAAAGCCGCCGCGGCTCCGGGTGTTGCCCAGGGTTTGAATGTCAGGCGGGCCATAGGTTCCTAAAAAAGACGTCCTTCGGGGTCTATGGATCAACCAAGCAATGGTGACCACTTAAGTATACTATTGACGCTTTCTTCGGAGCGGGGAGTATTTTATTATTAAAAAACAGAAGGATATGGCTGCCCCTGTGTCAACTGGGCCCTGATTGCGGGCAGAACTCAGCTCGGACGGGATTACGCCAGGATGAGGCGCGGATTACCGTAGGGTGGCGCCGTTCAGAAGTAGCGTCAGGTCCGAATCGCGCCAGGGCCTCCGCATGGGTATGGGGAAGCGGACCGTAGCCCGGCCGGCAGAGTCGAATGCCGACTTCCTGATCGCGAGCGTGATCTGCTCCGGAGGGGCCCGCCTTTTTTCGTCCCATGCCACCAGGGTGGCGAGGAAGGTTTCGGGCAGGACGGCGGCCTCATCGGCGACGAGCTTGGCTTCAACCTGGCGCGGCCTCTTTCTCCGGGCCAGCGACTCCAGCCGGACGCCGGTGATCCGGTCTTCCGCGGCCGCCCAGTCGCGCCTTCCCTCAAGCGAGCCTTCTACCTGTACCCGGAGCCGGTGGTCGCAGACCTGGTTCAACAGGGACATGGGGAACTGGAAGGAGCCCGCGTTGGCGCGGATCGAGAGGCAGGAGGCTGTTCCGTGGAATGTGGCCTCGGACAGGCCGCCCCGATGGTCGAGCGTAGCCTCGAAGCCGAAGCGGCGGAACTTCATCTCCGCGCCCATGGCCGCGAGCCGGAAACCTCCTACGGCCCGGATCGCGCGGTCCTGGAGCGTACCTCTGAGGACGAAGGCCTTGCTGGGTTCGGACAGAATCCTTACACCGGCCTCGGTGGGCAGGGCAGGGAGCGCGAGGAGCGCGAAATCATCGTGTCCGGGCGCGCTCCCGAGGAGGGAGATTCGGAACCCCTGACCGTCGAGCGCCGCGGGAGTGTAGGTTTCGAGCGCCTCGGGCTGGTAGAGGAAGAGCGACTTCACTCCCCATGTGGCGCCCTCCAGATCCTCCGGGCCGCCGTTCAGGCCTCCGGAATGCGGAACGGTGTGGAACCGCGTCGTCCAAGCGAACGGCCTGCCCGCCCAGAAGGGCCGCAGCCGGTCGAGAAGCCAGCTCTTCTCCTGGTCGAGAACCCGTCCTCGCACTGTCAGACGGTACTCAGTGGAGGCGGAGTAGTGACGCTTCGGACGGACGTTGAGGGTACGTCCGTCCGAGGAAACCACGGCCTCGATTTCGACCTTGGGAGAAGTCTCGACTGTCACTTGATTCGGGTTCAGGACGGCTCTCGGATTCCAGCCGTTTTCGTCCACGGAGACCAGACGAAGGCGTAGGGGCTCGGCGAGGGCGAGCGCGGCGGCCGGCGCCTGGGAGTAACGGCCGAGCCGGTCCTGGACGCGGAGCACGGGCTCGTCTTCGGCGACTCCGTCCGTGAACGCGGGAATGTCGGAGAACCCGCCGAACTCGCAGCGCGCGTCTCCGGGGTACCGCGGACAGGTCTCGAGCGGGAGGTCGTGGACCAGGCCTGAGTACGACCCGATCACCACCCTGCCGTCGGCGGTGACTGAGGCGGACGCGTCGAGATTGGCGCGGACCCCCCGATCCGTCGTTCGGAATGACCAGCGGCGCTCACCCGTGCTGAGTTCGAGCGCGTAGATTTTGCCGTTCTTCGCGCCAAAGAGCACGGCCCCGTCGCGCGTGATCACCGGCGAACCTGCGACCCTGGACCCCGTGCGATAGACCCACAGCCGACGCCCGGTCCGCGAGTCCAGGCAGTACACCCCGCCGTCCAGGGAGCCGAAAACGACCTTCCCGTCGTGAGTGGCGCCGGAGGAGTACACCTCGTCACCGGTTTTGTATGCCCAGGCGGGCGTCAGTCGCGCGCGTGGACCCCTGAGATCCAGATCCACGGCGCGTATCGTTCCGTCCGAGACCCCGAAGAACAGGCGCCCATTGCCATCCGACGAAGGGGACGACTTGATGCTGTCCTTGAACTTCAGCCGCGCGAGCTCCCGGCCCGTGGACGGGTCGAGCACGTAGAGATTTCCGTCCAGGGATCCGAAGGCGAGCCAGCGGTTCGCCGGGTCCACCGCCGGGGACGACCAGATCATCATCCCCGTGCGGAAGGCCCAGCGTTCGCGGCCATTGCCGTCAAGCGCATAGAGGGTTCCGTTGTCCGAGCCGGCGTAGATCGTCCCGTCCGGCCCCACCTGCACGTTTCCCTCGAAAGAATTCACGACCGCGCCCGACTGGTGGGAGTCGTCGCTTGCGTGGTGGGCGTGGAAGAGCCACAGGCGGCGGCCGGTCACGCGGTCCACCGCGTGCAGGATCCCGTCGCCACCGGGGATGACGAGCTTGCCGTCCGGCGTGAGCGCCGATGCGGAGTCGATCAAGGAGTCGGCGCGATCCGTGAGGCGGTAAGTCCAGAGAGTGGTGCCTTCGGCGGAGATCGCGTAGAGATGCTTGTCGGACGAACCGACGTAGACGGTTCCCTCGGCGTCGCTCACGGCAGTAGCCCAGATCAGCCCAGAGGTTTCGGTCGTGCGTGGCAACCTGTGGGGATACGGCGACATCGCCTCTTCGCCGATCGACAGGGATGAGAACCCGGTGTTCAGTGCGCCGTTTCGGAAGGTGGGCCACGCGTCAGCGGCGGTAGCGGGAGTCGAGGCGAGCACCAACAGGAGCATCGACAAAGAGTGGAGCGGCATCGGGATTTTTCTCGCTTTCGCGACCCAGGTTTTAAAGACTCAAACGCCGCGCGTCAATTTGCGATCGCCAACGCGCCGTGAAGCATTTGGCCGCGGGCCCGGTGTCAGGCGCGACACATTCAGCCGGTGGTCAGGAGGCAAGACCTTGGACGCCGAGTCCGCGCATCCCTGCGAAGGGGGGGCGCTGCGGCTCCGTCCGGCTGGCACAACCCCTGCGATGGTTCCTGGAACAGTAAGGGGTTATTGCGTGAATCGAACCTTCGTTTCCCTCCTTTTTGGCGTGGCCTTGCCGGTGGCCTGCGCCGTGATCCCCAACGCGTCCGCCTCGTCCGCCCTGTTCTGCGGGCAGGACGCGAAGAGAGATCTCGTATCTGGTGACTGTGGTTCCTCCGGGGAGTCGGCCTCGGATCTCCTTTCGATGATGACCACGGCGCAAGAGTTGGCCTGCCTGGTGGAGAGCCAGGGCGACCGACCCCTGCGCGGCCCCATCGGCGAGGCGGCGATCCGCGCTCGGGTCGCCCAGCAGGAGCCCCCCGAGGGGGCCGGGCCGCCGATCGGTGATCCGGGGCATGCCGGCGCGGGCGACGGCGACGGAGACGGCGGGGACCCGGAGCTCGGGTGGGAAGAATGATGCCCCCCTCAGCTCAGGCCGAGAACGGGCTCGACGCTGAGATTCGCGGGATCCGTCTTCTGATCCAGGGCGGGCGGACCGAGGAGGCCGCCGCGGCTTTCACGAAGGCGCTCAAGAGGCGCATCAAGCGCCGGCACCTCCGTTGGCTCGCCAACATCGCCTGGCGCCTGGAGATGCCCGAGAAGGCGTTGTCTCTACTGGCCAGGCACGTCCGCTCCCATGGGCGCAAGGCGGCCGCGGACAAGTTCGAGAAGATGGAATACGGCGTCGCCCTGATTGAGGCGGGCGCTTACGACGAAGGCTTTGAGCTCCTCGGAGAGCTCACGCCCTCGGATTTCCCTGAATTGCTGCTCTTCCGTTCCTTCTACCACTTCCACCGGCACGATCACGCCGCGGCAATCCCCCTCCTGGAGGAACTCATCATGATCCCGGGGCGTCCGGGGCCGAACGGAAAGCTGAACGCGAAGATCTTCCTCGCAAGCGCGCTCGAGCACGCCGATGCGGACCTCGGTCGGGCGGCTCATCTGCTCGAAGAGGTGATCGCCGCCTCCACTCCCTCGATCCACGGTTACGCCCATCGCAACGCGCTGCTGATCCTGGCCCAGGTCAGGGTCCACCAGGGGCTTCTGGACGAGGCCGAACGTGCCCTGGCCGGGCTCGAGTCGGTCTGCCGGAGCGAGAAAAATATCTTCGGAACGCTGCTTCTCCCGAAGTGGCGCGCCATCCTCGCCCTGCGTCGGGCTTCGAGCGCCGCCGATCGCCGAGAGGCGGCGCTCGCCCTGGAGGCCATCCGGGCCGGGCTCCGCGGAACGCCCAACGAGTGGCGCGCGCGCCGTTGCGATGCCGAGCTCGCGAGGTGTGCCGGGGATCGAGACGCGTTCCTTCGGGCCTACTTCGGAACTCCCGCCCTTCGGTACCGGGAGAAGATCGCGCGGGAACTGGGGTTCGAAGTGCCGGACTCGTACCGCTTCACCCTCTTCTCCAAGCCTGGGAGCGAGGCGCCTGTCGTCGTTTCCGCGATCGACGGGATCAACACCGCGGGCGCCGCGCGTCTCCCGACAGGAGGGGCGCCGCAGCGGCTGTTCAGGGCGCTCTGCGCCGATTTCTATCGCGGGCTTCGGATCGCGGAGATCTGCGAGGCCCTTTACCCGGGGGAGTATTTCAACCCGCAGAGCTCCCCGCTTCGGGCCCAGCAGGTGATTCGGAGGCTCCGAGATTGGTTCCGCCAGGCGGGAGTCCCTCTCGTGTTAACCACCCGGGCGAACGTTTACCGCCTGGAGGCCACCGCGCCCTGCGAGATCGAGGTTCCTTCTCCGTCGGTGAAGAGAGCTCCCCGGCACGCCTTGCTCCTGGGGCTGATCGAGCGGTTCGGATTGGGCTGGTTTACGGCGGGAGATCTGGCCGCCGCCCGGGGCATGTCCTCCCGTTCCTCCCTCCGGCTCCTGAAGCAAGCGCTCGAGGCCGGGTTCCTGGAGCGAAAGGGGCGCACCCGCGGAGCCAGCTACCGCGTGCAGCCTTCCCCGGAACTGCTGCGGACTCTGGCCGACGAGGAGTGGTCCGCGTCGGGAACGAGTGCGTCGAACGCTGATTGGATCCAGCCGGAAAGCGTGGGGAAGTAGGGTCGGCGATCTCGCCAGGGATCTCGGTCCCTCTTGCATGAAGGAGTGGCGATACTCCCTTCATGGAGCCGAAGAAACGCCTCGCTCTGCGGGCACTTCGCGAGACCCGAATCCGCCTGGCCGAAGAGGGCCCCGGGGCATTGACCCCGGACCATCGGGATAGCCTGAGGGAACAGCTGATCGCCACGGGCGAGTGGGAGCTCGCCCGCTCGTTCGATCTGGAGGTCGCGCGGGCGAGCGGCGATTCGGAGCTCTGGGCCAGGGTCTATTTCGGCACCCCGGGGCCCACGATGCGTCGGCGTCTCATTCTTGCTGCCGGCGCCCCTGTCCTGCCTGAGTACTTCGACCGCCTGCTACGGCCCGAGGCGGGCAGGGCCAGCGTTTCCGAGGAGGAAGGAAGCCTTTCGCGCGTCTCGGTGGCCGACGGCTCGGACGGGGGCGGCGGCCCCGCTTTGCTGAGGCCAGGCCTCGGGCCCCAACGACTCCTGCAGTGCCTGGCCAGCGATTTTTACGCGCCTTTCCCACCGAGCCGGATCCAGCCGGTGGTTTTTCCTGGCGAGCGGTATCACCGCTTGTACTCGGCCGACCGGGTTCGGCATCTGGTACAGAGGCTGCGGCGAATCCTGGAAGACCGAGGCATTTCTCTGCGCGTCGTTGCGGGCTTCGGAGGCTACCGGCTGGCGGCGGGTTCTCGACCCTGCGTACTTCGGATCCCGAGGTACTGCCTGGACGCGCCCGACCTTCAGGCGATCCTTCCCGTGCAGGTGCTTGCCGGCCGCTACGGATCGCGGCGCTTCACGATCTCGGAAGCGGCGCTCGCCCTTCGTAGGCCCGTGCGTTCGGTGAATCGGTTTCTCCATCGGGCGGCTGAGAGAGGTACGCTCAGGCGCGTCGGGTACGGTCACGAAACGCGGTTCGAGGTTCCTGGTTAAGGCAAGCCCGATAAGCAGAAGCTCCGATCCCTCCACACGGCCTGCAACCATTCCTGGCCTTGCGCGGGCTCACGCAACGCACTAGCCTTTCAGAACGATGCACTCCCGCGCTCTTGCCGTCCTGGTTGCCTCCACACCTCTGCTTCTGGGCTTTCCCACCTGCGGCCCCGGCCTGGTTCTTCCCGGCGACACCCCCGAGGAACTTTCCCCCTATCACGAGCTCGTGCTCTCCCACGGTCCCATGGGATCGTGGCGGACCGTTAGTTTTTGGGGAGGTCGCAATCCTGCGGGAAGTAAGCCTTGCAGCGATCTCCGACCTGAATGCGGGAGAACGTCATGAAGAAGTAAACGGGTGTACTGGTAAACCGCGAGGGCGTCGGGCTTCCTTTATATTGTTTCCTCTCCTTGTCTTGGATCGGGTGATGTCCGACGAGCCGCACGGTTTTGGCTCCCTTTACCATCTCGCGATACTCGCGTTCGATCTCTTTGCACTCTTGGAGCGGAATGAAGCGAAGATGATTGAAAGAATAAGCTGTCTTTCCATCTAGAGCGTAGAAGCTCATCATGGAGAGCGATCCGCCTGGGCCGACAGGCTTTGAGCACCCCATCCATAGGTCATCCGCTGGAACTTCGATATCCACGAAACTAGGAGTTCGCTTATGCATGATGGCCTTTGGCGGCGCTTTTTCGTTTGCATGTGAGTCGCGGATGAAAGAAAGACTCGGAACCATTCCAAGGACAAGTGCCAAGAGTGGGAATGCGACGTGAGTCATGGACGTGTCCTGAAGGAACTTCGCTTGTTGCGAATTTCTTCGTGAAGCCCCTTTAGTTTTTTCATGATTTCGTCCGTCTTCTCATCCCTTCCAATGTCCTTGAATATCCCTTTGTACTCTGCTGCCGCTTCGTCCCAGGTTACCTCGCGCTTGAGGCGGCTTTTCACGAGATGCCGTTTATGGTGGAGCCAGCGGATCCCCGCCGCGAGATTGACGTCGATCTCCCGGCTCTCCTCTTTGGTCATTTGGATGAGGTGCTCCTTGAGCTCGCCTTTTGGGTCTTGAAGGATCTTACGGGTCGACTCGGTGATCTGAAGCGGTCCGCGTGCCGCGCCCGCGTGGCTTGGAGTATCGGGTAGGTCCCTGAAGCTGGTCTCGGTTGCGATCAGGACCTTGATGAGGTCCGGCGTGAGGGGATCGTCGGGATTGAGAGTTTCGTTCCAGAACTTGGTCCAACCCGCGATGCTGAGGTCGTATCGGTTTTGGTTGGGGTAGTCCCACGGGTCTGGTACAGGCATGGCTTCAGGATTGTTTCGAAGGCCTTCGAAATGCAGGCGCGCGATCTCTCTGAGTTCATCACTCGTGTAGATCTCGCGTCCGCTGGGGTTTGTGCGGCAGTGTCCCCGGCGAAGCGTCTCCCTCTCCGGAAGCTCGAGGGTCGGCGGGAGAGTGAGTTCGTGTTCGCGGACCCAGTGCATGCCAATGGGGCAGAGACGCCAAGGGTGGGACTTGGCGGAGTCTTCTTTAGGCGGAGTTTCTTGGGGAGTCTTCCGCGGAGGAGGTTCGCCGCGTTTCTTTGGGAATACTCCGTCCAGTGCTTCCTTCACGATGCGATCGATGAGGGAGGAGGCGACCTTTTTGAGGACGGCGAGCGGCATGCGAATACTGTATGGGGCGCTTGGTTTGTGGTCAAAGTGGAATTCGCAGGGGCTCAGGAGGAGGGATTCGGCCACTCCGGTTGACGCTGGCCCTTGGATTGGAGCGACCACCTTGAGCCCGTTCACCTGGAGAAAAACCGAAGCGGTCAATGCAGCAATCCGTTTGTTGCCGTCATTGAAAGCGTGATTCTTCACCAGGTGGAAAAGGTAGGCAGCCGCCATCTCCTGCAGGTCTTTGTGAAGATACTCTTCGCGGAAACCTGCCTCGGGCTGGGCAAGGGCGGAGAGCAAAAGCCCTTCATCCTTTACGCCATGAGAGCCACCAAATTGTTCAATTTGGATCTTATGCAGCGCGAGCACTTGCTCGAAGGTGAGGAATTTGGGGCTCAGACTCATTTCGCCAGATTCTTCATCATCTTGCCGTACCGCTTATTGATGTCACCAGCCGACTTGAGCACCTCGTCGTCACTTGCGCGAGCGGGCGCCTTGTCGCGAATGAAGCGGATATTGAGCCCGTCTTCTTTAGGGGTGACTTCAACGACGGTGTTCCGGTCGAGCTGGTAGAGTTCGGCAATGGGCTTGTCGATGATGAATCCCAAGCTCGAACCAATAGCCGTTAAGTTCTTTTTCATAACAGTCACCTCATTGGCCATATTATCGGAATCAAATGATGATTGCAATAGCGGTAAAGTGGCGGTATAAGCTTTAACAAATTCAATGGGTTGAGAATGTGGCTAACTCTGCGATTACCAAGAGATTTCCTCGCGATCCCGGTAAAAGCCGCCTGTAGGCCCGCCATCTGGCAAGGTTGCAAGCCACACGATTCCATTGGCGGCCTCTGCCGGCGAACGATCAGCTTCCTGCCCGCCCATATCGGTCCTAACCCAGCCGGGGCATACCGAGTTGATGAGTACGTTCGTTCCCGCCGTCTCGTCGGCAAGGATGCGCGTGTATGTGGACGGCCAGATCGAGGATGAGGCGCCGGCCCTCTTCGGAACCACTTTCTCGGTCGGGGGAGGTTCGCTCGCGGCCACCCGTTCCTCCACCACCTACAACGAGCTGGCGTTCTACGGGGTTGCCCTCACGAGCGCCCAGATCGCCGACCACTACCGCGCAGCCGTGGGCGAATAGCCCTTCCCGGCCCGGCCTACCTCCCGCCACACCTCATTGTAGAGGACCGTCATGCCGCGAGTCGAAGCCGGGCTGGAAGCGGGGAGGTGCTCTGGCTGGAATTGTGCCTGTGTCGCGCGCGACCCGATGCCTAGGTTTCTTTCGGACTCCGGCAGTCGACCCAGTCCCTGGACTTCGGTAGAATGAAACCAGGAGTAAGACTCGTCGTGACGGAATTTCATGCGAAGACGCTGCTGGTGGTGGACGACGAGGAGGACCTCCGCGAGATCCTTGCTTACCAGTTGAAGAAGCTTGGGCATCGGGTTCTCGAGGCCGACGGCGGCGGGGCCGCGCTCAGGATGGTGGAGCAGGAACCCGTGGACGCCATCCTTTCCGACGTTCGCATGGCCGGAGGCGACGGGATCGAGCTTCTCAAGAACGTGCGGCAGCGCGACCCCACGACGCCGCCCATGGCCCTCATGACGGGCTTCAGCGACACCGCACCCGAGCTGTGCTTCGAGCTGGGGGCGGTGGCTTGTCTGGCCAAGCCCTTCGCGCTCGCCGATCTCGCCGAGGTGCTCGACTACCTCCTGATGCCTCCGGAGCTGCGTTGGACCCGCAAGTCTCGGAGGCGGCTGGTGGAGGCGCCGGTGGAGCTCAACCTGGTGGGGGCCGCGGCGGGCCCGGTCGCGGCGAGCACCTTCAATCTGGGGAGCGGTGGGATGTTTGTCCGCTGGGATCCGTCCGGTCTCAAGGTCGGGCAGGAGCTGGCGTTCCGGTTTGCGCTGCCGGACGAGGTCGGCGGCGAGGTGTCTGGAAAGGGGCTGGTGCGCTGGATCCGCGCGAACGGGGATGAGCAGCTCCCGGTGGGGATCGGCGTGGAATTCCTGGAGCTTTCCCCGGCCGACGCGGCACGCCTCGGCACCTACCTGACGCGGATTTCGGCCCGTACCTTCATTCCGTCCCGCTGAAGGGGACGCGCGTCCTTCGGCGACTCAGTCCAGCTTGAGTCGCTGGATCACTACCAGGCCGCCCAGGGGTTCCGCCGCGGATACAAAGGAAACGGTACCCGGGGTCGTGCCCATCAGTGCGCGAAGCTCCTCCATCGAGGACGCGGATCGAGGAGGATAACCGCGGCCGGTGAACACGAGCTGACTCCAGTGCGCTTTCATCTGGATCGGGGATTTTCCCACGGCCTTCTCGAAAAACTTTCGTCTCAGCTCGACGTCGAAGTTCTTCCGGTCGATTGCCTTGACCGTGGAGCCGTCCTCGAAGTGAGCCGGATATCCCAGGAACGCGTCGCGGAGCGCATCGGGCGAAAGGGGGGAGGCCGGCCGGCCGGGCCCGGCCACGAGGAGGATCTCCTCCCCGAGGGCGTGGGTGGGGGCCGCGAAATTCAGGCCCAGGAGAAAGCCCAGAAGAAGTCGCGGGAGCCGGGAGCAACGGGGAGTGCGGGATGGGGGCATCGTCGGGCTCCCTTCAGAAGACGAAATCCACCGCGGCGCGGTAGGTGTTGAAATCGAAGTCCTGCCCGCTGTCGGCATAGGCCAGACTCGACCGGCGGAAGGCTACCTTGAGGATCACCGAATCGGAAGCCTGGAAGTTCAGGCATCCGCTGATGCTCGTGAGCGACTCCAGGGGCGTCGAGACCGCCGGAAAGTCCGGGTGCGTATAGGTGTCGCCGGCCAGGTCGCCCCGCCAGGCGAAGGTCAGGTGGGGGAACACCTGTCCGAAGCGTCGGCCAGCCGTCACGAACCCGGCCGTGGCTCGGGCCAGGGAGTTCCCTTCCGTGAGTCGACGCGCGAGCTCGGAGATGAGCACCCACTGCGCGAGCTCGATTCGGGCCCCGGCCGAGAAAAGCTGCGCGGTGCCCACGTCCAGCGGGGTTCTCAGGGTGAGTTCGGTCGGGACGGGAATCCCGGGAAGGGATCCGGCCGGGATCTCGAGCCCCCGGATGGAAACGACGTCCACCTGGGCGCGCCCGGCGCTGGCGCGCAGGAGCAGCCAGTCGTCCCACTTGTAGCGTAGATCCAGCACCAAGGCGTTCGTGTATTTCACGATCGTGTCGCTGAGCTCGAGCCCGCTGCCGCCGGAGGAATCGGCGCGGCCGTTACCGCCCGCGAGCTCGGTTTCGAGGATGCCCGGGCCCAGCTTCACGCGTCCCAGCAGTGAGAATCCGTTCAGGGCCGTGATGGGGTTGAGTCCGTAGACCTCCGCCGGGACCGAGATCCAAGGGAAGCTGTAGCCCACCGAGAGCTGCTGCGAGTACATCCACACGGGCGCCACCACCCGTCCGGCTCGCACCGCCAAGTGCTGCGACGGGTTCCACGACAGGAACCCCCACTCGAGCTGCAGGCCGAAGTTCGAGCGGCTGATCGGAGCCAGGAACTGGGTCGACACCTCGAACTCGTCGCCCCCGATCATGTGGAGATTGATTCCGGCCCGCGTGAGTCCCGCGAAGTTGGCGCGGTCGCCGTCGTTGCCGTAGTCCTCCAGGAAGCGCGAGTCCGTGGCCTTCTCCACTCCTCCGGTGCCGAAGCCGCGGGTTTCGATGACAATATCCGCCCAAGCCGTGCCCGCGGCGAGCGCCGCCGCCCAGAGACAACAGAGAGACAGAAGAATGACGAGTTGCCGCCAGCGGAGTTGAGATGATGACATAACTTCATTCTTTTCCGGCTTCTGTCGAAATGCAACGAGAGAGGATAGGAAGCCTGCGCACCACCACCAAGAGCATCGTGATCCTCGTCGTGGGCCAGCTTGCGGGCGTGGCGGGGTCGGCCTACCTCGTGGATCGTCACGCGCGGGGCGAGCTGCGGGCTGACTTCGCCGAACGCACGCAGCTCGTGGCCCGGTCGGTCGCGATCTCCGCGGGCGCCGTGAGGTGCGCGTCGCGGGGCGAGCTTGCGGCATTTCTGACGCAGCTCGTGAGCGGGGCTGGGTTACGGTACGCCGTGGTCCGCGACGAATCGGGCACTCTCGCCGCTGCCGGCGATACCCGGCTGGCGCTGGAGTCGGTCGATGACGCCGACAAGGTGGAGGCTTCCATCGAAAGATCCCGGGTCTTCGCTACCTTTGCTGCGGTTCCGCCCTGCGGCGCGGTGAATGCCGAAGCCGAGTTGGAGATCGGCGTGGACTTCGGGGCCCTCGACGCGCCGTTGGCGGAGTTGGTGAGGATGGAGGGGATTCTACTGGTGGGGCAGATGGTGCTCGCGGCCTTTCTCACGCTGATCGTCGGCCGCACGATTGGCCGGCGGATCGTCGAGATCGAGCGGGGATGCGCGCGCATCGCCCGGGGTGAGTTCTCCGAGCCGATCCCTGATCACGCCGCCCGGGATGAGTTTGCGAACGTCGCACGGGCCGTCAACGCGATGGCGGGAGCCTTGAATGGCCTGGTGGCGGAACGCGACCAACAGCGCCAGGACCTGGCGAATGCCGCGAAGCTTTCGTCGCTCGGGGAGATGGCCGCGGGAGTGGCGCACGAGATCAACAATCCCCTGATGGTCATCGGGGGGCGGCTGGAGCAGCTCCGCGACCAGGTTCGGGACGAGCCGGTGGACCGTCCGCGGGCTCTGGAAACCATCGACAAGGTGGCGAAGATGTCCGACCGGATCGCCAAGATCATCCGGGGCCTGCGCCTCTTCTCGCGCAACGGCGACAACGACGAGATGGTGTCGACGAGCCTTCGGGACATCGTGGAAGACAGCCTCGTGCTTTGCGCGGAGCGCTTCAAGCGCGTGGGAATCGAACTGAGGGTGGAGTTGGACGCGAACCGGTCGTCGGTGTGCTGTCGCCCCACTCAGATTTCCCAGGTCTTGGTCAACCTGCTGAACAACGCCTACGACGCGGTACTAGAGTCCCCGGAGAACGAGGGTAAGAAGTGGGTCGAGGTGCGACTCGAGGGCGCGGGTCCGGGAGGGAGCGTGCGTCTGGTCGTCGCCGACAGCGGCCCCGGGATTCCCGCGGCAGTGGCCGAGAAGATCATGCAGCCGTTTTTCACCACCAAGCCAGTGGGAAAGGGCACGGGCCTTGGCCTGAGTATCTCCCGCGGGATCATCGAGTCGCACGGCGGGCGCCTCTTCCTGGATCGTAGCGCCGCGAACACTCGATTCTGCGTGGAACTCCCGCCGGCCGAAGCCGCCGCCGCAGCCGCCTGACACAGGACGAGTCAGGCCACTGAGTACAGGAGCAGCCCGTACAGGGCCGCCCGGAAACCCA
>JADZFF010000111.1 GCA_020850015.1 Bdellovibrionales bacterium
AGGCGTCGAAGCCCGTCGGTGAAACACGGATCAGGAGCTCGGGTGTGGAGACGAATCCCTCGGTGTTCAAGGTGGTGGTGAAGCCTCCCTGTCCGTTGGGGATCTGCACGCCTTCGCGGAGCAGGTTCCCGTCGCGGTCCATGAGCTGCACGTCCACGGCGCCGAGGATCACGAAATTCTTGGGCCTGGGGCCCGCCGGGATGAGCAGGTACTCGGCGCCCCGGATCACGCTGAGATCCAAGTTGTTAAGCGTGGCGATGATGCGCCAGTAGCTCACGGGGTGCGGCGAGAACCGCGCACTCTCCTCTGGGCTAGGAAACGTGGCGCCCATGGCGGTGAAGCTGTAGCGTCCGCGCTGGCCCGAGGCCGAGTGCGCGCGTACCACCCAGGTGCCGGTGCCGAGCGAAACCCTGTTGGAGGTGGTTTCAAGCACCATCGCGCCCGTGGTGTCGTACACCCTGAGGGTCACGGGCGTGTCGGCGTTGCGAATCACGAAATCCATGGTCTCGGTGCCGAGAAGGCTTCCCACCGTGAAGCGGTAGTGGTCGAGGTCGGTGGTGGTGTGGAAGTTCGCGAGCCGCGTACCGCGCGTGTTGTCGAGGGGATATGGCGCGAGGAACGTGTTGTTGCTCTCAAAGGCGTCTGCCGTGGGCGGCGCCTCGTCGGTGAACTCCATGCGGAAGTCGTAGAGAGTCTCGCGGTCGCCAATCCAGGGTGTACCGGGTCGGGTCCGGATCCGCACGATGTAGTCGCCCGGAACGAGGCCCGAGAATCTGTAGACCTCACCGTTCGAATAGTACTCGTAGCCGGTGGCTCGAGGGGCCCCGCCAGAACTGATGCGGGTGAGCGTGAATTCGAGGTCCGCAAGGGCGCTCGCGTGCCGTACGTTGATTACCGCGCCCACCCAGTCGTTCACGCGGACCAGGAAGTAGTCGGCGTCGTCGGCCGAGTGGAGCGAAAGCGTCCCGTAGTCGCGCACGCCGGGGTTCGAAACCGTGGAAACCGTCGCCGTGGCCTGGTTGTTGTTGGGTTCAAGCGTGTCCTCGTCGAAGCGGTTCTCGAAGAGCGAGCGGAGCGCGTCGATGGCGCGCAGGTAGACGGTGACCTTGGGGTCTTCGGAGTCCACGCCGCCGGTTTCCACCAGAATCCGGTGCAGGTCATCGGGAGTGAGCGAGGGATTGGCCGACTTGAGAAGTGCCGCGACCCCTGCCGTGTAGGGTGTGGCCGCGCTCGTGCCGTTGTAGT
Source organism: Bdellovibrionales bacterium (assembly GCA_020850015.1). Lineage (GTDB taxonomy): Bacteria > Bdellovibrionota > UBA1018 > UBA1018 > JADZFF01 > JADZFF01. The sequence continues at coordinate 1,246 of JADZFF010000111.1, forward strand.
CGCCCCAGACGATGTCGCCGTCGTTATTCGGGCCGTAAGTCGGGATGCCGGTGGGGGCGTAGATGTCGACGTTCGAGCCGAAGTTGGAGTACCAGGCGGTGTCCGTGTCGTCCCTGTTCAGGGCTCCCACGCACATCACGGCGCCGTTGTAGCGGCAGGGGATGGTGTTGCGGGCGTCCCAGGTGTTGTTGCCGGCGGCAGCGAGGAGGAGCATGCCTGCGCGCTTGGCGGCCCAGAAGGCGTCGGAGTAGCGCTCCACGGTGTAGTAGAACTGGCAGAAGACGTTGTCGCACTCGCCGCCGAAGCTCATGCTCACGATCTCGGCGCCCAGGGCCTGGGCCATGCGGAGGCCTTCTTTCACGCTCCCCGTGGTGAGGTCGGTTTTCACGAGGATCGGAACGGCCACCTGGCCGCCCGAGCCCGCGACACCGAACTGGTTATTGATCACGGCGGTGGCGGTGGTGGCGGCCTCGTATCCGTGCCAGTTGCAGAGGCTGCCGCCGGAGCATCGCGCGGACGAGGGGCCGTTCGCCGTGCCGTCGTCGTCCAGGGTGTCCCACTGGAGCGGGATCGTGGCGCCGTCGGGCATGCGGAAGTCGTGCACGCCGCCCGGGCCCGTGAGCATCGGCATGCCGGCGCCGTCGAGGTAGAAGCCGCCGTCGATGATCGCCACGCGCACCTGGCGCGTCGGCGTTTCGCGCATGGCGAAGTAGGCCCACGAGGCCGCGACTCCGGCCTTCGAGCCGGTGCCGTCCCAGACATGCGGGTAGTAGTTGAGCATGTTGGCGAAGCCGCCCGTGTCGAGCGGTTGCTCGAGAGCGCGGTCCATATAGACGGCGCTGGGTGTGTAAGCCACGTTCGGCGCCACGTTCAGGCCGCTTGAGGCCTCCGACGCGATGAGCGCCAAGAGGCGCGCGCCTTGGTCGGACGAGATGCGGGCGTCGCCGCCCACCTCGAGCCCGGCCGTGACGTCGTCGTGGAAGTTGTCCATCGGAAATGCCGAAGCGTCGACGCGCACCGTGTACTCGGTGGCTGTGCGGAACTGCTGGGGAATCGCGACGCCGTTCACCGAGGCTGGGAGCGCGTCCGAGTCGATGACGGTGCCGCCGGTGCGGGCCAGGAAGCTTGAGAGTTCCTGGTTGCTCGAGGGGCGGATCAGGATCTCGTTCGCGATGAAGCTCGTCGTGGTGCCGTCTTCGTCGGCCACGGCCGCAAGCGGGCGGGCCACGCCGTTCTTGCCGATGCGCTCGTTCTCGACCGGTTTGACGTCAGGATCGACCGCGTATTTGAACTCCGGGAGCGGCCCGCCGGGGCAGCCCGCGGAGAGCAGGGAAGCGGTGGTGAGGAGCGAGAGTACGAACGACGAGGAGAGAAGACGACGATTCACGAGGAACCCCTTCAGGTTGCTTCGAACGATTGCAGTGAAAATGGCGGGTACTGCGATGCGTTATAGCAGGGGTTATTCGCAGCGTCAAAAAATGAATTAACGCTGAAATGACGTAGGATTAGATCCGATGCTAGGGACTACGGACTGGCCCATTTTCCCGCCCCCTGGGCGTGGATGCCGCTCTTGGGGTCCTTGCAGTCGCGCTCAGCCGAACTGCGATTGAACCTGCCGCCTCGGTAATAGCTCAGCGTGTATTCCTCG
>JADZFF010000112.1 GCA_020850015.1 Bdellovibrionales bacterium
GCGCCCGCGACGGGGGGCGACCCCTCCGATGGGGGCAGTGCCTCGGGCACCAGCTTCAGGAAATTTACTTCGCCGGCGGCGCTCTTGATCACAGACACACGAGGCTCTTCCATTCGGAAGGTCAGCGTGGGCTCTCCGCTCCAGAGTGAGCTCAGGGGGATGTGAAGGTGGGCGTCGTCCACGCCCACGAGCTCCTTTCCTGCCGTATCGAAGATCTTAAGGCCAGCGACCTCCACCCGGATCCGCCCCCAAAGGGTGAGCTTCAGCTTTCCGAGTTCGAGCTTGCCTCTGATGCGTTCGTTCGCCGCTCGCACGATCTCGGGCCGGTACTGATCGACGTCGATCACGAAAGGCAGGACGACTGCCGCTGCCACGAGGACGAACAGGAGCCCCGCCAGACCCACGATCAGACGCTTGCCGAGGCTGGCCCCGGGCTTCGAGATCGGCGCGATCGACTCCGGCGACACCATACTCTCCCGACGCGGGCCTCAGCCCTGCGACTTCTTCGTGTTGATGATTTCGGTGAACAGGGCCGGATTGCCCTGCCCTTTGGAGGCCTTCATGCATTGGCCGACGAAGAAGCCGAGGAGCTTGTCCTTGCCGCCCGTGAACTCGGCCCACTGACCGGCGTTCGCAGCGATCACCTGCGCCACCACGGCTTCGAGCGCGCCTTTGTCGCTGACCTGACGCAGGCCCCTGGCGTCGACGATCTTCGCCGCCGAATCGCCGTTCTCCCAGGCCGTGGTGATCACGAGCTTGGCGTTCGTGCTCGAGATCCCGCCCGAAAGCTGGAGCTCCAAGGTGTCCGCGAGGTGAGCAGGCGTGAGCTTCGACTCGGTGACCTCGATGCCCGCCTCGTTCGTGAGCCGGGCGACCTCGCCCGTGAGCAGGTTCGCGGCGCCCTTGGCCACGTCGGTCTTCTTCTTGCCCTTCTTCTCCATGGCGGAAAGCACCTGCTCAAAGAACCCGGCCAGCGAGCCCGATCCCGTGAGCACACCGGCGTCGTAGGCCGAGAGGCCGTAGTCGGCCACGTAGCGCGCGCGTTTTTGCGCGGGGAGCTCGGGGAGCTTCGAACGGATCTCCTCGACCCACTTTTGATCGATCACGAGCGGCGGGAGGTCGGGGTCTGGGAAGTAGCGGTAGTCGTGCGCCTCCTCTTTTGAGCGCATGGAGCGCGTGGAGTTGGTGTCGGAGTCGTAGAGGCGGGTCTCTTGAACCACCTTGCCGCCTCCGAGGATCAGCTCCACCTGACGGTCGACTTCGTGTTCGATCGCCTTCTCGACGAAGCGGAACGAGTTCACGTTCTTGATCTCGGCGCGGGTTCCGAACTCCTTCTGGCCCTTGGGCTTCACAGAGACGTTGGCGTCGCAGCGGAAGTTGCCTTCCTGCATGTTGCCGTCGCACACGCCCGTGGTGGTGTCGATGGCGTGCAGGGCTTTCAGGTACTCCACGGCCTCCTCGGCCGAGCGCATGTCCGGGTGCGAGACGATCTCGATGAGGGGCACGCTGGAACGATTGAAGTTCACGAGCGAGAAGCCCGACATGTGCAGGTTCTTACCCGCGTCTTCTTCCATGTGGATGCGCTGCACGCGCACGCGCTTCTGGCCCAGACCCTTGGTTTCGATGTCCACGAAGCCGTTCTCGCAAAGCGGCTTGTCGAACTGACTGATCTGGTAGCCCTTGGGCAGATCCGGGTAGAAGTAGTTCTTCCGCGCGAAGATGCTCTTGGAGTTGATGGTGCAGCCGATGGAAAGGCCGGCACGCACGGCGTACTCCACGGCCTTCTTTGAGAGCACGGGCAGCGTGCCCGGATGCCCCGTGCACACCGGGCAGGTGTTTACGTTCACGGCCTCCTCGCCCACCGACTTGCCTTCGGGCATGCGCGAGCGCGTGGAGCAGAAGCACTTCGTATCGGTGGCCAGTTGCGCGTGCACCTCAAGCCCGATCACGACCTCAAAATCCTTTGCGGTGAGGCTCATTGAGCGGCTCCTCCCAGACTCTGCATCTCGGGGTGCGCCTTCTCGAAGGCGGCGCCGAAGCTGAACAGACGCTCCTCTTGGAACTGGGGCGCGATGAGCTGGAGCCCGATCGAAAGCCCGTCTTTGTCGGCGCCACAGGGGATGCTGATTCCGGGCATCCCGGCCATCGAGGCTGGAATCGTGAAGATGTCCATGAGGTACATCTGAAGCGGATCGCCGGTCTTCTCGCCGCGCTTGAAGGCGGTGGTGGGCGCTACGGGGCAGGCGATCACGTCGCACTTCTCGAAGGCGCGGTCGAAGTCCTCCTTGAGCTTCGCGCGCACCTGACAGGCACGGTTGAAGTAGGCGTCGTAGTAGCCGCTCGAGAGCGCGAAGGTGCCCAGGATGATCCGGCGTTTCACCTCGGGCCCGAAGAGCGTGCGGTTTTTCTTGTAGAATGCGGTGAGGTCTTCTTCTCCCTGGCCGGGGCGTAGTCCGAACCGTACGCCGTCGAAGCGTGCGAGGTTCGACGAGGCCTCGCTCACAGCCACGACGTAGTAGGTGGCCACGGCGTACTTCGTGTGCGGAAGGGAAACATCCACGAGCTTCGCGCCCTTGGACTTATACCAGTCGAGCGCACGCTGAACGGAGGAGCGCACCTCGGGATCGATGCCGTCGATGAAGTATTCCTTCGGCACGCCCACGCGCACCTTGGACCAGTCCGGATCGCGGTTGGCGGAAGCGATGAAATCGGGCATCGGCACGTCGGCGCTCGTGGAGTCGCGCGGGTCGAAGCCGCCCATCGCCTGCAGGATGCGCGCGCTGTCTTCCACCGTGTGAGTCATCGGCCCGATGGAGTCGAGCGACGACGAGAAGGCCACGAGGCCGAAGCGCGACACGCGCCCATAGGTGACCTTGAGGCCCACGATCCCGCAGTAGCTCGCGGGAAGGCGGATGGAGCCGCCGGTGTCGGTGCCGAGCGCGCCCACGCAGAGTCCCGCGCGAACGGCCGCGCCCGATCCGCCGCTCGATCCGCCAGGCACACGGTCCGGGTGGGTGGGATGGTTCACGGGCCCGAAGGCCGAGTTCTCGTTCGACGAGCCCATCGCGAACTCGTCCATGTTGAGCTTGCCGAGCGAGATGGCGCCCGCTCTTTCCAGCCGCTCCACGGCCGTGCCCGTGTAGGGCGGCACGTAGTTTTCGAGCATTCGCGATCCGCAGGTGGTGCGCACGCCATCCATCGTCAGCACGTCCTTGATGCCGAGCGGGATACCGAAGAGTGGCTGCCCCGGCGGGACCTTGCCTTCGCGCTTCAAGACGGCGTCGTGCGCTTTGGCCTGAGCCATCGCGCGGTCGCGGAGCACCTGCAGGTAGGCACCTGTCTTTGTGCCTTCCGCGCGCTTCAGGTAGCGCTCGGTGAGCTCGGAGGGCGTGAGCTTGCCCGCGTTGTACGCGGCGTGCACCTGCTTCACCGTGGCGTAGGCTTTGATCTCGTCGATGCCGGGAACCGCTTTGAGTGTGTGGGCCATCGCGCGCTCCTAAACGATCTGGGGAACTTTGTAGCCGTCGTACATCGCGTCGGGCGCCGACTTCAGCACCTTCGGGTGACCCTCGTCGTCGAGGAAGGGCGGCTCCACCTCGTCTTCGCGCAGGCGTAGCGTGTAGGGAATCGGATGAACCATCGGCTCCACGCCCTCCACATTCACCTCTTTGAGCTGCGCCACGTAGGCCAAGACGTCGCCCAGCTGCCGGGTGAAACACTGCACCTCGTCATCCGTGAGTTCCAGGCGGGCGAGATCGGCCACCTTTCGGGTCAGAGCCTCATTCACTTCGGGGGATTCGGGGTGAGCCATGCGAGGGGGCAGGCTAGCGAAAACAGACGGGAATGGGAAGGGGCTTGGAATCCGCGAGCGTCACGCCGGCCTACGGTCCTTCTCATTCGGCATCCGTGGCCCTTCCAGGTCCAATGCCGTGATGGCGTAGATCACGCCGTGTTTGCCCTCCGACTCTCCTGAAACAGCCGTGACTTCCGACCAGCGGGATGCTCGCTTCGCCGCTTGAGCGCGCCAGGCGAACCAGTCCCCCGTACCGATGACCAGGCGGGACGCCGAGCGGGCATCGTTGCCCGACGGGAGACTTTTCTCGAGCTCAAGCAGGCGATGTACCCAAACAAGTGGTGAGGAATTTCCGGCCTCGATCCAGGATGGCAGGCGCGCGTCCCCGACGTTCTCCCAGATGGGCCTGAGGTCGCCCCAGGTCGCGGCCGCGCGGCAGTCGAACGGATAAGCGCCAAGCTCCGTCTGTGGATGCCGAAGCCTGTTCTCCCGCCGGAGCTCCGCGATGGAGACTCTGTAGCGGGCCAGAAAGTCCTCGACCCGGCCCCAGTCGCGCGTCTCTCCCGATGGAGTCGCCGATGCCGGCGCCGGCCAAAACGCCGCTACTTCGTCGCCCGCATGAAAAAGAATCAAGCCACCGCATCCATAGACAGCCTCGTAAACGACCTGCCGCCAGGCGGCCGTAAGATCCTCGACTCCTGAGTTTGCCGCTCGTTCCTTGAAAAGCGCCTCAGAACCCTTGAGATCCATCGCGAGCACGAGCCCCTGAACGCTGTCGGGCAACACTCCCAGCTTGTGGTAGCGCGAGACGGGATACTTGCGAAGCATGGCCTCGGCCACGCGGTATTCCCCGAGCATCAGGACAGCCATGGCCAGAAGGATCACCGCCTGCAGCGAACGATAGGAGACCAGCGTCGCGCCGTAGCGATACTCATTGATACTCCAGTTGAACTGCCAGAGGTATCCGGCCAGGAAGGTGAGCAGCAGAAAACCAAACAGAAGAAGCTGACGCGCGCGTTGAGGATGGTAGATGCCCCCTCCCCCCCGAGCCCGACTCAGGAGCCAGGCCCGGAGAAACACCACCCCGGCGCCAGCGAGCGTGCTGGCCGGTAGCACATACAATCCGATCCCGTGCTCGATCTCGAGAAGCGCCGCATAGTCGTTGATGAACCAAGGAAAGACGATACCCGCCGTCATCGCCAGGAAACAGGCGCAAAGGAGGCCTGGCCGGGCACGCGCCCGGGACAGCGCTACCATGAGAATCACGATGCCTTCGGACCAGCGAATCGCAAAGGCCAGACATCTTCCGAGCATGGGGTTCAAGGCCAAGAACACGGATCCGACAGTCCGATACTGGGCAGTCTGAGAACGGAGGGTGTCGCCTTCGGCGCGGCCGATCAGCTGCGCCAATTTAAATAGCCATGTCTCCGGCCTCGCCGCCATGGCTCTCAGTCTACTCCGAGGGCGACGCGGGCGCAGTATGCCGCGGGTACCGGGCCGCTCTCTGGGATCGGGAGCAGGTCGAACTGAGTGGGCGTGTCGTTTTCGCGAAAGGCCACGCGGTCGATGCACATGAGCGGGTTGTAATTCGACGGCGTATGGACAAAGCCGTCCGTCTCGTGGAAGGCCATTCCCACGCCGTTCCGTGAGACGTTACCACGAAGGTAGGTCACCTTTGAGTCGATGACGTGAACGCCCACGAAGGTGTCCGTGGTATCAACCTGGTTGAGCTCCACCTCAGAGCTCTTCACCCGGAGGTTGGCTGAGTAGGGACCGGATCCGAAATTGACGTCATGGGTGCCTTGAAGCGTGCTTCGCGCCAGAAACGCGCTCGAGCCGTCCGTGACCGCGACGCCGACGCCGGCGTTGTCACGAACCGTGATGCTGCGCCCGGAAAACGCGGTGCCGCCCTGGATCTCGATTGCGCCCAGATGCCTTGAGTTGCCGGAGCTTACGGACTGCTGCACGAGCGGGTGCACGCCGTTGTTCCTCACAATGAGCAGCGAGGCTGAAACCCGCGTGCCTTCGCCGTCTGCGGAAAGCGCCTGTGAGCTGTTCTGCTCCAGAGTGACGACGTCGAGCTCCACGAACGCCCCACCGCTGATCCTGAGCGCGGTACCCGAGCCGGGATCGTTCTGAGAGAGCGTGGTGCCGGAGATCGTTACGCTCCGGAGCAGGAGCTCGCCCCCCACCTGGCGCACACCGAACTGCGGGGCCTGGCGGATCTGCAGCCGCTCGATGGCGAGCGTTGCGCCGCCGGGGTTGTTGAAGTTGCCGAAAAACTCGGTGCCCTCGCCCATGAGGCTCAGCGCCCGCGTGCTCAGGGTCACCGACTCGTGGTGAACGCCCCCCTGCAGGCGAATCGTGACGACCTCACAACTATCGGCCACCGAAGGGGCGGCGCTCAGGGCTGCGGCGATTGTGGGGAATGGGCGGGCCTCCGAGCCGTCTCCTTCCACGGCGCCCTCGCTCACGTGGAAGTCAGCCTCGGGGCAGGAGTCGACGAGGGGCTTGCAGCCCGCGGATGCCAAAAGCGCGACGAGACCGAGTGCGATTACTGAGGAGGAGTTCATGGTCCGGATCTTCCGACTTGTAACGCATATTGTCAAATAATTGAGGCCCCTATCCTTGAGTGTGCTGATCGTGCGCGAGGGTATAGGCACGGGGCTCGAAGGTCATTCCGATACGCGGGTAGTACTCGGCCGCCGCGGGCGCAGCGAGCAGGACGAGCTTGGCCTTTCCGCCCGCGGCTTGCGTGCGATCAATGAGCGCGCGTCCGATGCCTAGGCGTTGGTGCGACTGGCGCACCGCCAGGTCGGAAAGATAGGTGGCGAACGCAAAATCCGAGAGCGCGCGCGAGATCCCCACGAGCTGCGCGCCATCCCAGGCGGTGACGATCAGGTTGGCGTTCCGGATCATGGCCTCCATTCGAGCCCGGTCGTCGACGGGCCGCCGTTCTCCGAGGGTCGAGGCGACATAGAGTTCGATCACCGCATCGAGGTCGAGTTCGGATGCAGGGGTGATCCGGTAGCTGACGTTGGGCGTAGGCATGGCGCCCACTCTGCCCTTTCTCATTGGAACTCGCTAGATGTGCGGCTTGATCAGTCTGGAAAGAAAGATCTGTAGCAATCCGGCGTCGCGCTCGTAGATGTCCACGTAGGCGTCGGTCATGGGAAAAGTGTGCGTGAGATCTTCGTCGAACTCGCTGCCCATGCGCTCGATCAGGGCACTCTCATCGGTATAGAGCACGGTCTCGGACGAATACTCCTGGCCGCGGTTGTCGAAGTTGTCGCTGCCGAAGTAGGCCAGGGAGTCGCCCAGCAGACCGCCTTTGCGGTGCATGGTGCCCGCGTTGTTCCAGAGGTGAATCTCTGCCCCGGCTTCACGCAGGGGCCGCACCGCGCTCTTCATCGCAAGAACGATGGGCACGCGCAGCCGCTCGTCGTTCGTTTTCACGGAATTTGTGATCACCTGCACTCGTACGCCGCTTTTCAGGGCTTCGGTGAGAGCGTGAATCAACGCCGGGTGTGGCACGAAGTAGGGCGCGTAGAGACGAATGCGGCGATCCTCGGAGCGCCGGGCATGTGCGATAGCGTTGAGGTGAAAGGCCAGGATCGGGCGCGCCTCGGACTGGAGCGGGTCGCCCCAGAGCTCCAGAGCGCGCGCTGCTGGGGCGGGTGGCTCGGGCAAAGGGGGCGCCGCCGGGGCGGCCGCGCAGGGCCGGAAGCGGCTCAGACCATGAGGAACGAGCCAGCCTTCGACGCCTGAGGAGTCGAGCCCCGCGCGCTCAGCGTAGGAGCGCTGAAAGGCTTGATGAAAGCGACAGGCCACCTCGCCGCTCACCACGAAGTCCATGTCGTAGTGTGCAAAACGATTCGCATGCGCGTACCAGCCCTGGTAACCGCTGCCGCCCAGGAGCACGCGCGTGCCATCGGCGATCAGGAGCTTCTCATGGAGCGCGTACACCATGTTCAACACCTGCGGCCGGTGAAAGATCACGAAGGCGCCGCTGGCGCGCAGGCGGCGCACCGAGCGGCGGAAGCGAGGCGAGCCCTGGCGCTCCACCATCACGCGCACCTCGAGGCCCTCGCGGGCACGAGCACGGAGCGCTTCGACGATCTCGGTGGACGAGGCGTCGTCCGAGATGTGGTACGCGGTCAGATAGATCGAGCTGCGGGCGCCTTTGATGAGTTCCAAGCGCGCGGCGTGGAGCTCGCGCCCTTCGGAAATCATGCGGATGGGCGGCGCGGTAGCAGCCGTGGGGATCGCGAGTGGGTGCCCGGCCAAGGCCGACTGCGAGAGCGCGACGACGAGAGCCGTGGCCGCCCGGGCACAGCCCATGACTAACGCCGCCGACCGGAGTGCCAGGCGCGTAGCGCTGCGGCTACCGGACGGGGGTGAGATGTCGCACCAGATCATGCTGCTGGAGATAACATGATTGATTTAGTCCGGCAATGGAGTCGGAACGAATCCAGAGGAGGCCCTTACCCCCACCACTCCAACTCAACCTACTGTAATTAGGACACTTTACTTCTGTTTTACGCCTGTGGCCGCCGCCGGGCTTTAGGGGGCGGAAAGCGCCCGGCGAGCTTCATCTTCGGCGCGCTCACGCGGATGGGTGGCACGGCACTGATCCAGGATCTCCATGCGTTCGGCTGGCGAGGAGTCCAACCGCTCATTCGGAAACCAGGGCACCTTCGTTAGGTTGTAGAGCACGGGCTCAGGACGAAAGTGAAGCTCTGCCTCGGTCCGCGTGGGCTCAAAAAGAACCCGGTCGCCCTCGCCGGGCAGCATCGTGATCCACGCTGGACCCACCCGCTGATCCAGATAGGTGATTGCCCAATCGGAGTCGCGTAGGACCAGGAAGGGAGCGGCGACTCGGCTGTTGTCGGCGGAGCGGAGGTAGGCGCTGCGGAGGAATAAGTAACGTGTTCCTGTGAGCCCAACCAGTGCGGGAGCCTTCTTCGAATCTACTTCATTTGCCTCTGTCTGGATCGCAGACGGCCAACTCACCAAGTGCCCAGAGCGGCTCCATAGGAGGATTGGGGCACCAGCGGGTCCATTCAGAACCGCCAGAGCTCCCTCAGCCTGGCCCTGGGCCATGTCTGTAAGTTGATGGAACACCAGAGCGCGTCCATGTCCGTTATCATCGAACGCATATGCGACCGGTGGGTAGTCGGGCGGATACTTTGAATTAAATCCGCGCAAGAGTGCAGTCGGAATTCGCCACTCTAGTTCCATGGCATCACAGCTCCCCAACCTTCGTCGAACGCTCTTCTCATCAGATCCAACTGTATCCCTCCGCCGCTCAGCTGAACTCCATTCACGCCGGCCTGCGGCCCCACGACGCCAATTCGGACGAAGCTCCCTGGCCGAAGACGGAGGGTAGTGAGATACCCCGGAAGTGCGGGATCGGGGAGCGCCATCAGTTCGCGGTACTCCGTTTTCGAAACTAACGTCGGATCCGACAACGTTAACCACTGGCCTTTCGCTGCTTCTGGAATGGTCGAAGCGCGATGGGCCACAGCCTCCTCCGCCAGCTCCACCACGAAGGTTCGCGTCCCTTTCAGATAGGGGTCAATGATCCCAGACTCCGCCCAGAATCGATTCGCTTCCTCCGCGCTCTCCACCTTGATCACGCGCGTGCGGGGCAGAACGTCGGCGAACTGCTTCAGCTCGGGAATCCGCCGCAAGGGGTGGGCCCGGCCGAAGAGATCGCCGATTCCACCGACGATCTCCACCACGCTTCCTTTTAACTTCCCCAGGCCAGCGACCAACCTGCGTCCCAGTTCGGCCTCGCGGATCAGGCGAGCGCCCGAAGCAAAGGACCGCTGTACCAGTTGCCCCCCGAGCTTCACTCCCGCAGACCCGCCGGGCAGCAGGCCGAGCACGATTCCAAAACCCCGAAGCGCATAGTCGCCTGCGGCCATGGGGTTCCCAGCGTAGTCGTGCCCGGTGGCCATGCCGTGGAGGATCTGAGCGGCGTCGTTCACGGTGCCAGCGACCGGCAGGAGCCCAAGTCCAAGGTCGAGAGCTTCCGCGCCCGCGTGGAGCAGGCTCTGACCCGCCGCGGGTTCCGCTTCCGCGTAGGCCAGGTCTGCACCCACGACCAAAGTCAGCGCGCCGAGGGCCTCCTGCTGCTGGTGCAACGTGCTCGAGCCGTCGGCCGCGACCGCAAGCCCCTGGTTCAAGCGACTTCGGATCTCGCGGCCCTCGGGCGAATGCGGCTCCGTTTTAAGCCGCTCTGCCAGGCCGTCGGCCAAGGATGAGACCGGATCGGGCAGCACGCCGGAAGCCCAGGTTCCCTCGGGGCCCAGGTACTTGGCGCGAAGCGCGCGCAGCTCGTTCAGCTCTTTCTCGGTAAAGGCATCCGAGGCCTCTTCGGCCTGGCGAAGCCGCCGCAGCTCCTTCCAGAGCGCGGTGGGCCCCTCCGTTCGAGCCGTCTCGAGTTTGCGACCCAGAGAATCGAACGGTGCGGCGGGGGCTACCTGATCCGGTGTCGTTGCGGACGGAACGGCGGCGGAAACGGACAGCGCCGCGAGGGCCTGGTGCTCCTGCTGGAGCGCGGGCGCCAGAACCTGGGTCAGATAGGCATCGCGGGATCGAGCCTGGAGAAGGGCGGTACGCTCAAGGCTCGCTTCATTGTTTCGGGCGCGAATCCAATGCTTCCGCATCCGATCCCCGTTCGCCTCGGCCCGCGCATGAACGTACTGCCCCGGAAGCACGGCGCTTCCGCCGACTCTTCTGGCGGTCCGAGGAATCACGCTCTCCAGCATCAGCTCCACGTCCGGCGTGCCACCGTAGGATGCAACGGCACAATAGCTGTAGACGCCCAACTCGTGTTCCGACCTCTGACAGGAAGTTCCATTGGGCGCGGTTTCCAGCCGCGCGGCGGAAGCAATCCCTGAGCTCTGCTCCAGCGCCCGCAAGCGGCCGCAAAGAGGCTGATACTCAGCCATGCGCGACTCTGGCCGGCAGTCCCAACGCTCGTAGCCTTCCGCTTGGGCTCCAACAGCGAGCAACAAGAAAAGGAGGCTCGCCCAGGTCATGGTGCGCACCTCACCTTGTAGAGCGCCAAGCCCTCTGCCACCTGGACAGAGAAGCTCGTGGGCACCCAGTCCGCACGCCACTCGGCCGAAAGAAGCTCGGCCGCCGCAAGCTGCCCTTCGATCCTCTGACGAGTCTCGAGGTAGCCGCGGCAAGCGGCCTGAGGAAGAAGGAATAGAGAGCGGCTCAGCGCGCGGTTCAGCCCCACTACCCGCCTATGAGCGTTCACGCGCTTGCGCGCTTCATCGGCCCCGTGAGCGGTGGTAACCGCCTGAGCCTCGAGCAGATCCAGGCAGGCATTCGCCCGACGGCGGATCGCCTCGATCTCGGCGTCTCCATAGAGCCGCGCGCGATCGCTGTACTTTCGGGCGAGCTCCGCCAGGGAACTCAGCGCCGGAGAGAGACTGTTATCGACTCTGCGGCAGGCCGCCCGCGCGAAGCTCGCATAGTCACGATTCTGGACGGATCTCCTGCGGTAGCGCTCTTTGGCCTCGTCGATCCGCGACTGCTCATCCAGATTGAAGGCCAGCTGCACCACCGTCACCAGCGAGTAGGCCAGAAAGCTCAGGGGATCGGAGAACTCCACATAGGCTCCGTCCAGGGCCTCGACGTTCAGTTCCTCAAGCCCGAAGTCGATCCGGGAGACGAGGTAGTCTGACTCGAGTTCCCGCGAACACAGCGCCTGGTTCTCACGGACAATGGCATCGAATGCCCTAAGGGCCGTGCCGAGCCTCTCTCTCCAGTGAGCGAGCTGCTCCGCCGCCCAGACCTGGCGCAGAGTCTCCCTGGGATCTGGCCTGCCGGCCAAGTCCACCGGACAAGCCACGGAGGCCGTGCCCGGCAGCAAACCCGCGGCGCGCGCGAGCCCCCCCACCGCGTGAGAGGCGTCGAAGATCGCCTGCTGGGCGAGGCTCAGGATCTCAAGCCCGAGAGCGGACTCCCGGATCTCTGCATTCCCTCGCGCTAAGTCGAAGGAAAGGGGGATCATTCGGTCGACGTAGGCCTTAAAACGATCGGCGGTGTCGCCGTCGCCAAGTTCATCCGCGCGCAAGGGCGCGGCACCGCCGCCGAGCGCAAGCGCCGCGATCAGAACACACAAAGCCGGAACACGCGCTACCGGCACGCCTCGAGCTCCGCCAGCTCCTGAAGCGCGACGCCCAGATGCCGGAGCGTCTCGCAGCCGAGCGCGGCCCGCCGCAGAAGGTCCGAGTGGAAAGCCTCCACGACCTCAGTGGCCCCGAAGATGCCGGCTTCCAGCTGAGCCTGCGAGAGATTGATCCCGTCGGACGCGTAGCCGAGCGACGCCGCAACTTCCTCAAGAGCGGAGAAAACCTGCTGGGTGGAAAGCTGCTGAAGCGCCTGCACGGCAAGCGCGAGCGAGGCGCGCGCGGCTCGAGCGGAAGCCATGCTTTCGCCTACGGAGCGCAGCTCCTCGCGAACCAGGGGGGCCTGAACCGTCGCCACCTTATTGGCTAATGCGGCGATCGAGAGCGAAAGAGGGGTGGGCTGCGCCGCGCCCGTTTCGCCGGAAGCGGCCGCAGCGGCCCAAAGCAGCCCCAGGCGGGAGACGGCCCTCGCTCCGGCTTCGATCCGGCGCCCCTCGAGCGAGGGAGACAGCCATGACCCCGGCTCGGCCAGGGATTCCAGGAGAAACGACTGACTCAGGAGCCCCGAAGTCCCGCTTGCGAGCGCGGGCACGATGGCCGACGCGGGCTCTGCCGGATCGACGCTCGGCGCGGCTCCGTCGAGGAACTCCAGCACCGACTCACGAATCCCCCAGGTCATCACGAGCGGGCTAGACTCCAGGGTCCACTCAAAGACCGGCCGCTGGTTTTGGGCCACGCGGTAGAACCACCAGCCCGAGTGAGGATCGCGGAACACAGACTCAGGACGAAGACATCCTTCAACGCAGGCAGGAGGAACACTGAGGTTGCCAGGGTTCCGCACTACGGCCCAGCGGCTGGAACCATCGCGAGCCGGAGAGGCCCTCAGCACAACTCGGACGGCGTCGGGAGCGCCAAAGGCGTTCACGTGATGCTGGTATCCCAGGCCCACTTTCCTCAACAGAGTGCCGGGCTGGGGGCCCGGCTGCTGAGACTCGATTTCCCAAAAGCACGCGAACACGGTCGAACTCAAGAGGCGCGCAAGGCACCAGGCATTGCCGCGGGCGCCCCAGCCACGGAGAATGTTGGCGACGCGTTGGATGTCTTCGAAGCCGATGCCGAGCGCGGGATTCGCAGTCGAGAGAATCTGAGTGCGAGTGTTCGCCTGCACCGTCACCTCGGCTCCGCCCGGGCGCTTGTAGCGAACTCGCCCGGAAGACGCCGCAATCCAGGAGGAAGCCGGCACGGAGGTGGCGGGAGTCACGATCGCGGGCTCACCCAACCCCAGCTCCGATTCGATGCTCTCCACGAGCGGAGACTGGGAAGAGAGTCCCAGGAAGATGGAAGATGCACAGGCTTCCGGGAGTTGAGGAACCGAGGGCTGTTCACGTGCGGCGCAATCAGCGAGGCGGAGGCGAACGGCCTCATCGGCGCTCGACGCTACGCTCTGGCGGGCCCTCGCGAGTGCGGCCAGATCGCCCGCCGCGCCCGGGGCATCGGCGTGCTTCAGGATCTCGGGGTTCTCGAGGTCGGCCAGCGCGGCGAGCAGCGGCAGCGCGGAGTTGCCTGCCCCCAACTCGGCGACGCGGGTGCCACGAAGCGCAGACTCAGTTCGGTAGAGCTCAACCAGCGCGTCGGCCGAGGCCCGCGAGGGAGAGGCCAGCGCCAACGACTCAAGCTCGGAGGGCGCGAGGCCCAGCTCCGAGATCGCCTGAATGCCTTCGGCGGAACCGATCAGCTCCCAGGCGAGATCGCGCGCGAAAGGGGCCGGCGTCGACTTCAGGAGCGCGTGCGCCGTCTGGACCTGCGCCCGAAGCGCCGCACTTGTGGTCACCTGGGCGCGCTGATTCGCAGAGGGCGACACGCCCCCGGACGGACCCGGGCTGGACTGACAGGCCCCCAAGGTCACGAGACCGAAGGCCCCTGCGGCAATGATAATACGACGCATCATACCGCGAGCGCATATCATGACTATTTCAGTCAGACAATAGCTCGGTGGGGCGTCTATGGATGAGGTAGGTGGATCAAAGGAAATCACCGTCAAGGCTCGGCTTTCCCCCCAAACGCAGTCAGCCCCGGGCGTGCAAATTCCGAAACGTTCTCATGAACTTCGAGACGATTTGGACTGCGGCCCGGGAGTGGTTCGTGAACGCGGACGTTTGGGGCTGGGCAGGCCTGGCCCTGGTGGGCGCGGTGCTGGGGCTGGCCGTGCGCGACCGCTTCTTCTCCACCGACAACATCCTCCGCAACGTCCCCGTGGTGGGGCATCTGCGCTACCTGCTGATCGAGCTCGGGCCCGAGCTTCGTCAGTACATAGTGGCAGGAAATCGCGAAGAGGCGCCGTTCAACCGCGAGGAGCGCGACTGGATCTACCGATCCGCGCGCGGCGAGAACAACACCTTCGGCTTCGGAACCGACGACCAGGTCTACGGAGTGGGTTACCCCATCATCAAACACGCCGTGTTCCCTCATGGCGACGTGGCCCACAGCGGAACCTCCAAGGACAAGGCCGCGCCCATCCCTTCCGCGAAGGTGCTGGGAGAGGCTCATGGGCGCAAGCTTGCGTGGCGACCGCCTTCGATCGTGAACATCTCGGCCATGAGTTTTGGGTCGCTGGGGCAGAACGCCGTTGAGTCGTTGAACCGCGGCGCCGCGATGGCGGGCTGTTATCACAACACCGGAGAAGGCGGCCTCTCGCCGCACCACCGCCATGGGGCCGACGTGATTTACCAGGTGGGCACCGGATACTTTGGCTGCCGCGACGCCGAGGGGCGGTTCTCGATCGATGCTCTTCAGCGCACGATCGACGGCGCGCCTGTGCGAGGGATTGAGATCAAGCTCTCTCAGGGCGCGAAGCCCGGCAAGGGCGGCATTCTTCCGGGCCGCAAGGTGACGGCCGAGATCGCCGCTGCGCGCGGCGTGCGCGAGGGGCAGGACTGCATCTCTCCGAACTCGCACTCGGCCTTCAAGGACGTGCCCTCCATGGTTCGTTTCATTGAAAGCGTGGCCGCGGCCACCGGGCTTCCGGTTGGCGTGAAGTCGGCCATTGGGCATCTGAGCTTCTGGGAAGAGCTGGCCGCGCACATGAAGTCCTCGAAGAAGGGGCCTGACTGGATCACGATCGACGGCGGTGAGGGCGGCACCGGAGCTGCGCCGCTGACCTTCGCGGATCACGTGTCCTTGCCCTTCAAGGTCGGCTTCACGCGGGTGTATCGGATATTTTTGGACCACAGGATCACCGAACGCGTGGCGTGGATCGGGAGCGGCAAGCTGGGGTTTCCCGACCGCGCCATCGTGGGCTTTGCCCTTGGCTGCGATCTGATCAACATGGCTCGCGAGCCCATGCTTTCGATTGGTTGTATCCAGGCGCAGAAGTGCCACACCGACCATTGCCCCGCGGGCGTGGCCACTCAGAACAAGCGCCTTCAACGCGGCGTCGACCCCGACGTGGCCTCCATCCGCTACGCGCGCTTCGCCGAATCACTGCGCGCCGAGATCCTGGCCGTGACTCACGCCGCAGGCTACGAGCACCCCTCGCAGTTCACCGCACGGGATATAGAAGTGGGCGCTGGACCGGGGACTTTCAAGACGCTCGAGGAGGTGTACGGGTACACGCCGGCGAAGGTAGAATATGCCGCCTAGAGCTCGCCGGGGGATCCGAGAAAGAGCCTCCCCGACACCCCAGGAGTTCCAGCGCCTGAGCAAGAAGCTAAAGGTGCTGAGTAACTCGGCCCAATACGAGCAAGCATACGAATTCACAAGAACCTTGCTCCGAGAGTATCCAGGAAATGTTCCTATCGCGTTTTGGGAAGCGGTATATTCCGCCGAGGACGACGAAGGCTTTTCAAGAGCCGAAGTGACTCGGCGATACGCCAGCGCAGCACGCAAAATCAGAGGCCTTTTGAGGCGCTTAAGGGGAGTTGACTCCAACATTCGCGCCTCTATTCGAAACGAGTACTATTGGTTCTCGCGCCAGCCTTACAAGCAATATCGACTCGGAGTCGAACTAGTGAAAGCAGGGCGAACGAGATCCTACTACTCACAAGGAGTGGGTGCCACGATGATCGCAAGATCCTTTGGCCTCCGCGGAAACGTAAAACCGTGCATCCGTTGGGCGAAACGGGCGCTGCTTGCACTGCGACGCTTTTCTAGACTTCATCCAGAGTGGCACAACGCATACTTCTTCCACGCAATGGCGCTGGGCTATCTTGGACGCATCGAGGAGATGGAGGAGGCACTTCGCGACATCGCAAAGCATTCAGGAAAAACAGCAGATTGGCGGGCGATAGGCAAACTACGCACAGAAATCATGGAGGCCGTCGAGACGATCGAGCACGCGTGATCACTTACCGAACTGCGACCTACTCCGCCCAGATCAAATCTAGGTCGTACTTCTTGAACACGGGATCCGAGGTCACGAGCCGCATCCTTTCGAGCCGCGCCTGCGCCACGAGCAATCGATCAAAGGGATCCCGATGAACAGGGGGAAGATCAGCTACCTCCAGCACGTGCATGGTGTGAATCTCGAGGCTGCTGAATCCGTGCTTCGCCAACCGATCGGGCACGAACAGTCGCGGCGGAGCCGGTAGCTTCAGCTTCCCAAGCCCAAATTTGATGCTGATCTCCCAGGCGCTTGCGGCCGAGAGGTACACCTCGTGGTTGCGGTCAGAAATCCGTTCGGCCACATCGCGGCGTAGCCGCGAATTACCTTCCAGCCACCAGAGCCAGCAGTGCGTGTCGAGGAGAATCTTCACTTCGACCCTTCATCAGACCCGACCTCCGGCAGGGGGCCAAAATCCGCCAGAACGTCGTCCGGTAAGGGCTCGAAGAAACTCTCCGAGACTCGCAACAGCCCCTGATCGCCGCCGCCCACACGACGTTCAGCAGACCGAATTGGGACCAGCCGGGCGATGGGCTCGTTTCCCTTTGCGATTACGATCTCCTCGCCACGCCGCACGTCCTGAAGCAGGCGTGAGAGATGGGTTTTTGCCTGATGAATCGTAACCTTACGCACACACTAACGATAAACTAAGTCATGAACTAAGTCAATAGATCCAGATGCGGATCCAAGCACCCGCCCTAAGGTCCCAAATGACGCGCTGCATCTCATGGTCTGCAAATCGGTCGCATAGTCCGAAAAAAGGGACGTATCGTTCGACAAATCGACGATATCGATGCAATTCGTCACGTCATGAGCGGACTTAGGCTTGAAACTGACACAGCGTTGAGCGTCCTGTGGGTAGATGATGACCCTCTATTAATCTCTGCAATCCGCCCTGTCCTCCGGGTTCACCACGAGCTCGAAACCGCGGGTTGCCTGGCAGAAGCTCGGCAACGCCTGGCTGCGAAGGTCTATGACGCCGCCATCCTTGACCAGTCGCTACCCGACGGCAGCGGGTTTGACCTCATCCCGTTGATCAAGGAGCGCAGCCCAACAACTGGCGTACTGGTGCTCACTGGCGACGACAACTATCGCTCCGTGGTCACTGCCATTCGAAGGGGCGCTGACGACTATCTCGTCAAATCCGATCAGTTGGCCGCAGAACTCTTGATTCGAATTGCCCTCGTGAGCCTTCATGCATCCCGGCTGGACACCGGCCTTCCAACTATCGCAGAGTCCCTGAGCCCTGGTGGCTTAAGGGCGTTTCTAGCTAGCGCCGAGCGCCGCTTCTTATCGAGAGCCCTCGAGCTTTGCGATGGCAACCTCTCTGAAGCGGCCCGACGACTCGGGATTGGGCGCAGTACCGCTTTCGCCAAGGCCTCGGAGCTGGGACTGCGCACGAGACGTGAGCCGGAGATCTCCCCATGAGCACCACGACATTTCCTCGCCTCGAGGAGACTCTCCTCCGCTGGATCGATTCCGATAGGTGGCTACCGCTTCAGATCGACATCACGAACGCATGCAACCTGCGGTGCACCCACTGCTATCATCCGCATCATAGGAACACAGATGCGCTTGGCACCGCAGACTGGAGTGCGATCATCGATCAGCATATCGCCCTCTGCCGGAAACTGCGCTTCCGTCCGAGCCTAATCGTATGCGGGGGAGAGCCCCTGCTGAGCCCCTCGCTATTTCCCATTCTTGCTCACGCAAGAAAGGTATCCCAGGGCATCCCAGTTTCAATTCTGACCAACGGAACTCTACTCGACTCCGCGCTCGCACAGCGGCTGCAGGCAATCGGCGACGTTCGCCTGCAGCTTAGCTTGGACGGACCCGACGCTAAGAGCCACGACGAGCTGCGCGGGCCAGGGCAATTCGGAAAGCTACAGAATGCGACCGCGCTTTGCCGGGCTTACGGGCTGAATCATCACCTGCTGGCGGTACTTACTCAGGAGAATGCACATCGAATCTCCGAGTTCTTCGAGCTGGCGAGGAATTGGGCGGTCCCCTTCATGGGATTCACGAGATTCGTGTCCGTGGGCTACGGCAGGGCCGCCCGTGCCAACGGAA
>JADZFF010000113.1 GCA_020850015.1 Bdellovibrionales bacterium
AAAGGATGGCCAAGCCCCTTCTCCCGTGTCGGTCCTGGAGTTTCCGAAGCGCCGGTTCCAAATTTCTCCGAACACGGAGGGGATACGGACGCTACCTTTGGAAAGGGCTTTGGCGTTGCGGTCTGTGACCGTAGTGGCCGCTGGCGAGAAACTAGCGGCACATCATTCGCGGCTCCGCTTCTCGCGAGAAAGGCTGCACACGCACTTAAAGGGCTCGAACGTTTCTGTCAGGGGACTACCCGCCCTTATTCTGCTCTGGTCAAGGCTTTCATGGCGCTTACGGCCCAGTTACCCGAAAGCTCACTCCAAGGTAATGTTCGCGCACTGACCAAGAGGAGTCTGGGACGAGGACAATTCAATCTAGATCTCCTCTACACTCCAGATGAAAATGCCGCCCTGTTTCTGTGGCAGGGGGTTCTCGAGTCCCCAAAGGATCTCGTGCAGGTACAGATACCGATTCCACGTGATTGGCTCGCTAAAGCAGGACAGCCGCGGATGAGGGTAGTCTGGGCCTGGGAAAGTCCGGTTCACGATGGTGTCTCGGGCATCTGGGGGTGCCGGCGAGTCAACCTTACTTTTAGGACGGACCCAGACAGTGACTCCTTCGTTGGTTCAAGGGGAAGCTTCAGTCATTCTTCCTATACAATCCGCGAAAAGATCGTGGATTTGAGCAAAGAGGCTCTGGAAGGTGTCGAACTCAATGGAGATAGGTGGCTCACGGAACTTCAGTACGTTCAATTAGCTGACTACTATCCGTCTCCCGAGCCGTCTCCAAAGCAACGTGTCGGAATGGTTGTCGAGCTAGCAGATCTGGAAGGTAAGGAGAGCCCTCAGCGTTTTGTCCAAGGCCTCTCTTTTGCCAACACCTTTGATCGACTCACGGTCTCGCCCACCAAAGTGGCGGCTCCGGCACCGATAAAGGTGTAAATTTCAGATAGAAGCTCCTTCCCTAAACGCAGACACAGAAAGCCTATCGGGACGTGAATCCCAAGAGCACGGAGTAAACTGCTCTAAGTTTCGCTTCATCGAGTTGCCCTAACAGCGAGACGCACTCCTCCCGAATGCTCATCAACGGAATAGGTTTTCCTCTCACGTACTCATCGAACTCTTCGCGGCTGGAACAATAGGCCACGAGCTGGCGCCTGATCCTTTCCTCTCCCAAATCCATTCGGCCATTCTCGATGTGCCCAATGGTCGCCACGGATACACCACAACGTCGTGCCGCTTCGCTTTGAGAAAGACCCGCACGCAAGCGCATGAATCGCAGGGTTCTCGCTTCGACCGTCAGTATATTCCGGTTCGTCCTCTTCATCCGTCTCCTCATTGATCCACAAATGGGAAACGCTCTCACTACGCCTGGACTCCCAGGGGCTAGACCCTCTAGCTCTAGCTTGGATGACCTCGATCCCGAACGACCCGAAGTAGCCAAGAGGAAGCCACGAAGTAGCCAACTCCTGTAACGTCGGGCGATGTCGGGAAACGCAGAGACCGGGAACTGGGCCGTAACTGCTGAAAACCTCTCGCTATGGTTTTCAGACGTTAGGACACAACAGTGCCAGAAAGGGTGGGTAAGAATGGCGTCCCCACGGGGATTCGAACCCCGGTTACCTCCGTGAAAGGGAGGTGTCCTAGGCCTCTAGACGATGGGGACCTGGACTTGAATCACTAAAAACGAGAAGGGCAGGGTTAACCCGCGCAGGCTCGGGTTGTCAACGACGCTCAGCCAGGTAAGAGTCGTCCGGATGAACTCACCCACGCCTCCAGCCACCGGCCGCGGCCCCGTTGAAACTCAGGAATCCAACTCCGCCGTCGCCGCGCTCGGCGCGAAGGGCCGCTCGAAAGAGCAACAGGAAAGCCTCGAGACGGCTGAATACGCGCGCACGCCCACGGGCGAGCTGCCGAGTTTCGCCGCCGATCTCTTCGCCGGACGATTCGACGCACAGGCCCTGCTCGATTTCCCCCTGCCCACCCCGGCGCAGGCCGCCGAAGGAGAAGATTTCCTGAAGAAGCTTCGCGTCTTCCTGGAAGAGAACCTGGACGGGGACGAGGTGGACGAGACGGGCGAAGTGCCCGCCAAAGTGTTCGAGGGCTTCCGGAAACTCGGTGTTTTTGGGATGAAAATACCCAAAGAATACGGTGGGTTAGGCCTTTCTCAGCTCAGCTACGTGAAAGCTCTCTCGCTCGTGGCCGAGTACTGCAACTCCACGGCCGGGATCCTGAGCGCGCACCAGAGCATCGGCGTGCCCGAACCGCTGAAACGCTTCGGCACGACCGAGCAGAAGAAACGCTGGCTCCCCAAGCTCGCGGCCGGTGCCATCTCTGCCTTCGCGTTGACCGAGCCCGAAGTGGGCTCCGATCCCGCCCGCCTGGCCACGACTGCGATGCCCACCGACGACGGCAAGCACTGGATCATCAACGGCACGAAGCTCTGGTGTTCGAACGGGGTGATCGCCGACCTCATCGTGGTGATGGCCCGCACGCCGGACCGCGCTCCCGCGGCGAACAGCGCCTCAGCCCGCCCGGCCAAGCGCCCCATCTCGGCTTTCGTGGTGGACATGAAGACTCCAGGCATCAAGATCCTGCACCGCTGCCGCTTCATGGGCCTCAGCGGCTTTCAAAACGCGGTGATCGAGTTCAAGGACGTGAAGATCCCGGCCGACCACCTTCTGCTCGGCGAGGGCAAGGGTCTCAGGCTCGCCCTCACTACGCTGAACACGGGGCGCCTCAGCGTTCCGATGGGCTGCATCGCCGCCATCCGCGGCTGCCTGAGGCGCGCGCGCGGCTGGGGCGCCACGCGCCGGCAGTGGGGCGCCGCCATCGGCGCGCACGAGGCGGGCGCGGCGAAGATCGCCGATCTCTCGGCCACCCTCCTTTCCATGGAGGCCATGAGCTGGCTCGCCTGCGGCTGGTCCGACCGCGGGAACCGCGACCTGCGCCTCGAAGCCGCGATGGTGAAGCTCTACACCTCCACGCGCTCGCACGCCTGCATCGACTCCACGCTCCAGCTCCTGGGGGGCCGCGGATACGAGCGCGCAAGCTCGCTCAAAGCCCGCGGCGAGGAGCCCTTCCCGGTGGAGCGCCTCCTGCGCGACTCACGCATCAACCAGATCATCGAGGGCACGACCGAGATCATGGGGCTGTACATCGGGCGCGAGGCGCTCGACTTCCACCTGAAGCTCGCCGGCCCGGCGCTCGATCCGCGGCGCGGCCTGATCGCGCGCGCGGCCTCGGCCCTCAAAGCCGGCGCCACTTACGCCTTCTGGTATCCCTGGCAGTGGGTGCCACGCGAGCGTTTCAGGAGCTTCCGAGCTTTCGGGCCCGGCGCCCGCATGGCCCTGCAGAGCGCGCGCCTGGCGCGCCACGTGGCGCTCGCGCTCTTCCACCAGATGCTCCGGCACGGTCCCGGCCTGGAGCGCCGCCAGCTCCAGCTCCTGCGCCTCACCGAGGCCGCCACGGGCGTCTTCGCGCTCGCGGCCACCGCGGGCTACGTGCACGCGCTGCACGCGGCGGGGGAGTCGCCCGAGATCGGCGCCACGGCCGACGTGTTTCTGCGCCACGAGCGCGCCCGGATCGAAGGGCACCTCAAGTCCGTGCGCTCGCGCCGGCAATCCAAGACCGACGCCGCCGACCGCAAGCTCGCGGCCAAGATCCTGGAAGGCAAGCTCGCCTGGCAGGAGACGCTTCGTTGACCGACCTGGATCTGCTGGGGCTCGCGGGCTTCTGGTACGCCCTGCTGGGCCTGACGGTGGGAGGATTCGGAACCTTGATCGGCGCGGGGGGCGGGTTCCTCCTGATGCCGGTGTTCTTCTTCCTCTTCCCCGATCTGCCCGCAGAAAAACTCACGGCCGTTTCGCTGGCCGTGGTGGTCCTGAACGCGGCCTCAGGCACTCTTGCGTACGCCCGACAGGGCAAGATCCACTACGGAACCGGCCTGCTCTTCGCCGCGGCGGGCATTCCCGGCGCGCTGATCGGAGCACGCGTCACCACGCTTATCCCGCGCGGCACCTTCGATGGCGTTTTCGGCCTGCTGCTCGTGTTCGCGGGCGGCTACCTCTGCTTGCGAGCGCCCCAGGCCGACCACGCGCTTCCCTGGAGCGGCCCCACGCGCAAGCAGCTCGGAGCAGGCGCGGGGATCAGCGTGGGAATCGGGTTCCTTTCGAGCCTGCTTGGCATCGGCGGGGGAATCATTCAGGTGCCCTCGATGAGCCAGCTCCTGGGCTACCCCATGCGCGTGGCCACGGCCACCTCCACCTTTTCCCTGTTGTTCATGAGCGCGGTGGGCGCGGGCAGCCAGGCCGCCGCGGGCAATCTCTCCTGGGGCTGGCCCATCGTCGCGATCCTCGGCCCGGCCATGATCCTGGGTGCCCAGCTCGGCGCGCGTTTCGCGCCCCGAGTGAAATCCACCGCGATCCTCCGTGCGCTCGCGGCCTCGATCATCCTCGTGGGAGTCAGGCTGCTCTGGGGCGCCTGGTCCGGCTCTTACTCCACCTGACCGTGGGCGATGGCCGAGCGCAGGGCCTCGACCGTGGCCCGCGCTTGGGGCAGGCGTTTGCGCGCCTCCTTACCGTCGTTCACGGGAGGCTCGCCGAACAGCGGATCGAGATTCGTTCCGTCCATGCAGATGGGCCCTTCAGATCCAGGCCAGCAGCCGCCCGCCTCGTCGCGGAAGGAGGCGCCTTCGGCCCCCCCGAAGAGGAAGGGGCTCCCCGTGCCCGCCAACAGATCGCGCCCCAGCCACCCGGCGGGCCGCTCGAGCCCCGCGATCGCGGCTAGGGTGGGCGCGACGTCGATCTGGTGGGCCACCCTCGTCACCCGTTGGGGCGCCTTCAGATCGCGCGTCAGGAAAGCGATGGGAATCCGGTGAAAGAGCTCTCGCGCGGCCACCGGGCCCCAGTCGCCCGGAGGTTTCGCTGTCGTGCCGTGGTCGCCGAGCACCACGAGCAGCGTGCGCCCGCCCTCGGGCGAGGCGAAAACCGAGTCGATGAAGGCGCCCGAGGCCGTGTCGGCCGCCCGCACGCGCGACAAGTACCCCCGGTAGGAATCGCTCGCTCCCTCCAGCAGCCCGCCGAGCTCCGGCCCCAACGGGCCGTCATCACGCTCCGCAAAGGGAGGATGCGCACCCGTGGTGGTGAGGTGCGCGAAGACCGGCCCCGAGGCCGCGGCCTTCGAAAGCTCTTCAGCCGCGAGCTTGAGGAAGGTGCCGTCGAGCAGGCCCCAGCCGTGCTCGTCCTCCTGGCCGCCCAACCGGAAGTGCTCCAGGTCGAGAAAACGCCTCATCCCATGGCGCGACTCAAAGTCGGCCTTGTTGTGGAAACCCTTATGGTAGGGGTTCATCCAGATCGTCTGCGCGCCCGCTTCCGCGAAGAGCTCGCCCAGGCAGGTCACTTGGAGTTTGGGATACCGGATGTACACGGCGGCGCCGCCCCGATTCGAATAGAAGGAACACAGGGTGGCGAACTGACCCTTCACCGTGAGGCCCGCGAGCCCGGCCGACGAGTAACTCTGGGTGAACAACAGCCCGTGGCGGCCGAACGCGGCGTTGAGGCGCGGAGCCACGAGCGGACCCCACTTCGGATGCAGGACCTCGTAAGCGCGCTGGCTTTCGAGGAATAGAATCACGACGTGGATCGGGCCCTCGAGCGGAAGGCCCATGCGGTGACGCCGAGCCCGGAGGAGCTCGCCCTTCGGCGCGGGCGCGGGCTCAGCCCGCCCTGCTCCGACCCCTCGAAGCCGAAACTCCCGCAGTCGCGCGCGGGTTTCCCCGGGCTCGAGGAATTTCACCTCGGAGTCTTCCACCGCTGCTCCCGCGGAATGCGGGCGCGAGAGCAGCGTTCCCGCCCAGCTCAGCGTCACCTGATGGCTCAAGGCGCTCGCCCCGCCCCGGGTGCGGAACCAGACGGGGCTCTGCCTCACCAGAAGGAACACCAGGGCCACCGCCACGGCGGCGCCCCAGGCGCGAGCTCGCGAAAGCGGCCCGAAGCCGCCCCAGCCGCTGCGAAACCCCAGGACCAGCGCGCCCGCCATCAAGGCCACGGAGAGCGCCACGAGCGCGGTCAGCGCCAGGCCGCCCCCCACGTCGCTCACCACAAAAAAATCGCCCGCATGATCGCGGGCCACCCACCACTCCAGTGGGCTCTTGAAGAACCTGAAATAGACGACGTTCAGGAGCGCCATGCCCCAGAAAAGCAGGAGCGGGACGAGCCCTGCCCGCCAGCCGCCGCGCGCCCTACGGCCGGCGAGAGCCGACCCCAAGGCGCCGAAGCCGAGCGCGAGGATCACCACGGCCAGATCCCGCAGGAGCCCCTCGTGGAGGCGAAGTTCCCAGGCCCGCGCGAGGCCGACCTCGGCGTCCGCCACGACCTGCGCCCTCAGCGCCCAGAACGAGATCACCGCCAGAAGCGGCGCCGCCCAGCTCTTCATGCCCGGCGAGAAACGCGGCATCGGGGCGGCAAGGCGGGCATCAGCGGCCCTCTTTCACCGCCGCGAGCTGGTCGCGGCCATCCTCGGCGGCAAGCTCGGTGTAGCCGCCCACGAGGCGCTCGCCCGAGAAGATCTGGGGCACCGTGCGCATGCCCGTCTTCTTGAAGAGCTCGGCGCGCTGCTCGTCCGACCACTTCTCGAGGTTGATCTCCTTGAAGGGGATCCCGCGGCTCGACAGCAGACGCTTCGCGTTCACGCAGTAGGGGCAGTAGTCCTTGGAGTAAAGTGTCACCCGGGGATCGCTCATACCTTCACCACTTTCACACGGTCACCCTCGAGCGAGAGCGCCACTCTGCCCCGGAGGAACTCCAGGATCTCCTCGCCCACGAGCTTCGCGGCTTCGCGGCTCAAAGCCTCGTCCTTGATCAGCTCGTCGACCGTCTTGGCCTCGGTGCGCACGAGCGCCAGCATCTGCGCAGAGGGCAGGAGGTTCTTCACGGCAATGCGCTTCTCGTCGGCCAGGATGGCCACGTAGGCCTTGAGGAGATCCACTGCCCGCGCCTCGTTGCCGTTGGGCGGCTCGGTGCGGCGGCGGCGCGCGGGCGGGCGGGCGGCGCCGCTGTCCAGGCCCCGCTTCACGAGGTCGAGGATCAGCTCGCCATGGCGGTTCAGCTCGCCGCGGTTGAGGCCCCGGAAGCTGCGCAGGTGGTCCATGTCCCGGGGCTTCACGCGCGCGAGATCCATGAGCACGGAGTCCTCGGCCAGCCACTTGCGGGGCACGTTGAGCTCGCGCACGCGCTCCTCGCGCCACTTCGCGAGCTCCAGGAGCACGCCGTAGCCGTCCGGGCCCACGCGGCCGCTGCGGAAGAGGCTGTCCGCGAGCTCCTCGGGGCGCGGGTCGTAGAGGCCCTTGTCTTCCCACTTGGCGGAGAGCTCAAAACACCACTCCACGCGATTCATCTCTTTCAGCCGCTCGGTGAGGCGGTCCGCGAGCTCCACGAGCCGCTCCACGTCCTGGAGCGCGTAATCCTGCAGCTGCTGGGGGAGCGGGCGCTGCGCCCAGTTCGTGCGCGCGTGACCCTTCGGAAGGTTGAACTGAAGCACCTGGCTCATCAGGCTCGCGAGCCCGATGCCGTCGCCCAGGCCCACGAGCGAGGCTGCCACCGCCGTATCGAAGCTGTTCTTGGCGATCGTGGCCGCGCCTGTATAGAGGCATTCCTGGTCGCCCTGGGCGGCGTGAAACACCTTCACGATCTTCGGGTTCTCGAACACCCGCGCCAGGGGCTCGAGCGCCTGCCCCGTGAGGCGGCGCACCTCCAGGTAGTGCAGACGCTTGCGCGAGGCCCCGCTCCTGCCATCCCCTCTGCCCTCTCCCCGGCTTTCCCCCGCCCCGGCCGCAGCCAGGGCGTCGCCCCGGAAGGCCTGCACGTCCACGAGCCAGGCCTTCTCACGGGTGGCCACCTGGACGATCTGAAGATCGGGGAAAAAGGACGTCTCCCGGATGAACTCGGTGTCGACGGCGATCCAGTCGGCGGCCTCAAGCTCCCGGGCGACGGCCTCGAGCTCGTCGCGGCGAGAAATCATAGTTCCTTGATGCCTACCGCAATCCGGCTCAAGCCGCCATACGTGAGGAGCCCGGGCGGGCCCCCCCGTTCAGGACGTAGACCCTGACCCGGACCTCGGCCGTGGGACCGGCCAGGACGAAGTCGCTCTTGGTGGGGTCCTGGGAGAAGAGCTTGAAGGCGTAGTCCGCGATCACCTGGGAGGCGTCGGTCTCATGCTTCTTGTACTCCTCGATCTTGAGCTTCGACTTCAGCCATTGAACCCCGTGTTCCCGAATTTCGGGGCGGACCCCCGGCGCGGTGATGAGGGTTTCGACGTAGTCGCCGAACTCCTCCTCCTCGCGTTCGTGTTCCACGCGGCTCTGGTAGACGGCCTGGATCGGGTCTTGCTGACCCTCGGTCACCGCCCGTTCCAGGGCGTGGACCTCAAGGTCGTCCGAGAACACGTCCAGAAGAACTGGACGGTCCTGGTCGAAACGCACCACCAATGCGACGGTGCCGGCGGGGGACATGATGCCTCCAGTACTCACTGACGAACTACTTCCCTGCCCAGAGATTGCCCTTATGCCCAACTACCGGATCGGTATGCCGCGTTAAGTGTCCGAGTATGTTAACAATCCGGGTGCCGCCCGACACGGTTCCGGGCGACCCAGACCATGACAAATGCCCTTTCCAGCGCCGCTCCCGAGACCTTCGTGGTGCTCGATTTCGAGACCACGGGCCTGGACCCCCGTCAGGCCGAGATCCTGGAGGTGGGGGCCGTCCGCGTGCGCACTTCCGATCTGGCGATCGTGGAGCGCTTTGAGTCGTTGGTGAAGCCCGACGGGGCGATCCCCCCCTTCATCACGCGTCTCACCGGCATTGGCCCCGAGGACGTGAAGGGCGCCCCGGTCTGGGAAGAAGTCCGGTCTCGGCTGGTGGACTTCCTGGGCTCAGGACCGATAGCCGCACACAACGCGATGATGGAGCAAAGCTTCCTGGACGCCCATGCTCCGGGGCGGGGCGGAGAGGCCGGCGACTGGAACATCTGGGACACGCTCGAGCCGCTGACCCTGGCGCTCCCCGAGCTGCCCTCTCACAGCCTGGAGAACCTGCGCGCGCTCGCGGGACTGACGGCCGAGGGCTCGCACCGCGCCCTGAAGGATGCCGAAGACACGGCCCTTCTCCTGAAGTGGATTCAAGACCGCCTACGGGGCGATCGGCAACGCATCGCCTCGACGGTGCGTGACCTCCAGACTGGCCGCGAGGAATGGCACTGGGGCTGGCTCTTCGTGGCGGCGGCGCCCCTGGAGTCCGCTCCGCCCGAGGCTTTGGCTCAGCTTGGGGATCTGCGGAAGCTCCGCGCGGCCGATCAGTCGCGCGAGCCCGAGTGGGAGAGCAGCGTGTCGGCCGACGAGGTGGCCGCGGTGCTTGAAAGCGGCGCCGCGGGCGCGGGGCTTGAGTTCCGGCCCGTGCAGGAGCGCATGGTGCGCGAGGTGGCCGAGGCCCTGAAGGAGGGCGGGCGCGTGGCGCTCGAAGCGCCCACCGGCACCGGGAAGTCCGTGGCCTATCTGCTGCCCGGCGTGCTGGCCGCCGAGAAGACAGGCGCCCCGCTCGTGGTGGCCACGCACTCCAAGGCCCTTCAGGATCAGCTCCTCAACAAGGACGTACCCGCCGTGGCGCGCTTGCTCGGCCGCGAGGCAGGGGCCCAGCCCGCCGTGCGCGCCGCCGTGGTGAAGGGCCAGAACAACTACCTCTGCCTCCGCAAATTCGACGAAGAGTGTGCCGAGATGCTCTCACGCGATACCTCGGTGGCGGCCTGGTGGCCCGTGGCTTTCCTCCGGGCGCTCACCACCGTGGAGCGCCCCGTGGAGCTCGACCGCGTGCCGCGATTGCTTCGCGAGCGCTTCCCCTACCTCGCCGAGCTCGTGGAGCGCTCGCGCTCGCATCACACCACCACGATCGGGCCAACCTGCCCCTACTACTCGCGCTGCCACTTCTTCGACAGCGCGCGCATCGCGCATCAGTCCGACGTGATCATCGCGAACCACGCGCTCGTGTTCCAGTGGCCGGTGAACCTCCCGCAGATCCGGAACCTCGTGCTCGACGAGGCCCACCACCTGGAGGAGCGGGTGACCGAGGCCTTCTCGGTGTCCGTGAGCGGGGAGGAGATGGCCGAAGCCGCGCGCCGGCTCGACAAGCGCCGCGGCCGGGGCCGCGACGCGGGCGGCGACGCCGAATCCATCGCCCGCCGCGTGGAAACCGTTTTCAAAGGCGACGCGGCCGCGCTCCTGCGAAACGACGCCGAAACCCTGCGGACGCGCATCACGGCCGTGGAGGCGGTGCTCACGGTGGCCTTCGGCGCGGCGGCCGGACGGGGCGGCGGCGGCTGGGGCCGGGCGGATACCCTGGCCATGAACCCTCCCGGCTCGGCGGTGGCCGAGGCCGCGCGCAGCGCGGTGACGGAAGCCCTTTCCGAGCTGCGCGCGGCGGCGGCGGGCCTGGCCTCTCGGCTGAGCGGCTGGCTCAAGGACATCGGCGAGGGGCGTGGCGGCGGCGAGGAGGACGATCACGGGCTGGACCTGCTCAAAACCCACGCGGACGCCTTCTCGGGATTCCAATCCAAGCTCGCCGTCTTTCTCGAGAACACGACCACCGAGCACGTGCGCCTGCTCCACCGCAACCCCCGCGACGCCTCCTGGCGCCTGGAGGTGACTCCGGTGGACGTATCGGGGCTGGCGGGCCCCTTCTTCGAAGAGAAGCGAGCGGTGGTGCTCACCTCGGCCACGCTCACACCCGGAAACTCCAACCCTTTCATCCTGCGCAGGCTCGGGCTCGACACGAGCGCGGGCGACTCGGGCA
>JADZFF010000114.1 GCA_020850015.1 Bdellovibrionales bacterium
CCCGTTCCGGTACGGCTCACGCCCCAGCGATTTCCGCTCCCGGAGCGGAAATCGCCGCTGGCGTACATTCGGTTGAAGGTGGTGGTGTAAACGGTGGGATTCACGATTTCGGCGTTGAGCCCGCCCACCGTGGTGGTGCCCTGGGTGTATCCATTTCCGAACGTGTCGGTGACTTCCATCGGAGCGGTCGCTCCTGCGTTATAGAAGATTTCGGCCACCGTGGGGCTCACCTTAGCTGAAGCGGTGATCCAACCCAGACTGAACGACTCCCTCAACCGGTTCGTGACGCCCGTGCAGCTCGCATTGGCGTTACCGTCCATTCTTCCCGCAATCCCGCCGCATTCGGACGTGCATCCCGAGGAGTGACCGAAGTTCGCCACCTGATGCACGTCCGAGCATAAGACCTTGCCGATCACTCCGCCCTGGTAAAATCCAGAAGTGAGTACTCCGTGGTTGTAGGCCCGTGTGACCATCGACCAAATAAGGTTGCCCACCACTCCGCCGATGTAGTTCGATCCGTTTACCGTGCCGTAATTGCGGGCCTCCGTAAGCGATGACCCAGTCAGGGCCCCCACGATGCCTCCGTTTGATGGCCCAACCGCCGTCAGCGTCCCGTAATACGATAGATTAGTCAGGGTGGAGTTCGTGACGTCACCCAACACTCCCCCGCAGTTGCCCGCGCCCGCGCAAGTCACATCCACGTAGCTCGTGACGTTGGCGATCGTGTTAGGCCCCCCGACGGTGCCGATCGCGCCCGCGACGTAGGACCCGGGGCCCTGAACGCGGCCGTACACGGTGGCGTTGCTGAGATTTACCGGGCCGTTTCCGACCAGCCCGCCCACGTAGTGGGAGACGTTCGCCTCGACGTCCACGGTGGCCGTGATGTTCGAGAGGTTCAAAGGCCCGCCGGATACCTCTCCAGCGATCGCGCCCAGCTTGTTTCCTCCGCGGATCCTGGCCTGAACGTGAATGCCTGAATAGGTCTGGGGCGTGGAATGGGCCATGCCGATGACCCCTCCCACCTGAGTGGAGCCCGTGAGATCGAAGCCCAGGAGATCGATATTCTGCACCTGAGGGTAGCCGCGCCTGAAGAGGCCAACGTGCGTCTCTGATCCGTTCGCGTACGCGAAGTTGAGGATTCCGAAGCCCGCCCCGTCCAGCACCACGCTCACGACCGGAGCCACGATCCCGTCGGGGATCGGCGTGAAGCCACTGCCCTCGAGATCGATGTTGTCGCCGAGCCGGTAGTAGTACCCGCCCGACCGGTAGTTGTACGCGGCTCCGGACTCGCCGAACAGCTTCCTCAGCCAATTGAGGTGAGTAGCCGTGCAGATGATGAACGGATCCGCCGGGGTTCCCGTTCCCGCCGCGAGTTGGGCGCCCCAATCGCCGGGGCGGTCGCAGACGGCGAGCGCCGGGTTCTGCACCGTGTACGCGTTTGCGATCGTGGCGGAGGACCCTTCCGGGTTGGTCACGGCCACGGCCTTCAATCCCGGCCCGAGCGCGGGCGTGACGCAGGTCAGGCGGAAGGAGTCGTACACGCGCACGCTTCCGCAGTTCGCTCCACCCACGGTCACGACGGGCTCGGTGCCATAACCGTTGTCGGCCGCTTTGCTGAATCCCGTGCCTTTGACGATGATCCTTTTTCCGCCGGTGGCCGGACCCACCGTGCCGGCCACCCCCGTGACCGTGATCCGGTTGTCCGAAAGCACCGCGAAGGTGGCCAGAGTGCGGTTGCCAGCCTCGTCCACCGCTTCTACCAGGTAATTCACCCAGCGGCGCAAGCCCGCAGGGCCACCGAGGGGCGAAGCCGCGGTAAGGCCCGGCCCGCTTGCTATCAAGGTGTCGTTCTCGGTGGCGTAGGCCGGGGGATCCGAGGCCCGGCGGAAGACGCGCACCTGTATGTCGCCGACCGCGGAGAAATTGTCTGAAACGCCCCAGGTCAGGTTCCAGGTTTTCTTCTTAGCGCCGTGGTTGCTCGTCAGCGAGGAGATGACTGGTGGCGTGACATCGGGAACGTCGACCTGCCTCACGTTCCCGTCGCAGCTCCGATTGCCGCTCGCGTCCAAGGCACAGACTGTGTAGAAGTAGGTGCTCAGCTCCACCTTCTCCGGATCCACCCAGGTCGTTCCCGTCACCTCGCCTTTGAGCGTGCCGTCCAACAGGGGATTGGTCGGCGCAGCGAAGGTCGAACCTTCCTTTCTCCAGATCTCGTAGCTGATCACAGCGCCAGGCTCACCCGCGAACTGGTTGTCCGTCGCGGCGGTCCAGCTCAGGGCGAAATCAGGCGCCTGGCCCAGTGTCAACGCCGAGGCGAAAACAGGCGGCGTGTCGTCGATCGTGGTCTTGTCCTGGCTGTCGGCCACCACGTCCAGGGGGGTCTCGTTCCCAGCGTCGTCGTAGGCTCTCACGTGGAGGCGATAGGTCCGACGCGCGGCCAGCCCGCTCACGGTGCACTGCTCGTAGTTCGCCGGTACCGTGCAGCTCGTCTGCTCGATGCTGCAACGACAATCCCGGAGTGGAAGCAGCGAGTTCCCGCTTCCCACCTGATAGACCTTGAAGCCCCGATAGTCGGTCCAGTCGGCCGGCGCGTTCCATCGCACCGTGATCTGGCCCTGGGCCGGCGTAAGCAGGTCGCCCGCCGGGCGGATCCCGGTGAATCCCGGGGGCGGCGTATAGTCCGGGATCGTCACCTTCTTCCAGGTGGCCGTCCCGAAGTCCGTGCAATTTGCGGCGCTCGCGGGCAAGGAGTCCGCGTCGTCGCAGGCATCGACGATCGCGTAGACCTCGTCTCCGATCGAGAACGGGAACTCGATGTCGGAGAAAGTACGGCCCAGGCTTGAGGAGCTCGGCTCCGGGAACGTCGTGATGATTCCGACGTCTGGGGTGTCGTCGTTCTTCCAGAGCTTGACGCTGTACACGGAGACGTCGGGCGACGAGCTCGGGTTCCAGGCCAGACTCACCCGGCCTGATATCTGATCAAAGGTGATGCTCTGCAATCCGTCGAACTGCGGCGCCGTGATATCTCGGGTGGTGAACGCATGATGAGTGGTCGTGACCGAGCTGTTGTTCGCGGCGTCGCGCGCCTTCAAACAGACATCATAGGTGGTGCGAGGCGCGAGCCCGGTCAACGTGATGGGCGATGTCGCGACTGCGGCCTGAACCACCTTCGTCACCGTTCCTGTGGAGCAGGGGTCTCCCGGAACGATCGGATGCGGCGCGCTCGTGGTGAACGCGACGTATTCCTTGGCCCCGTTGGAGGGCACTCCAGGCGCCGTCTCTTCCACGATCGGCGTAAAGGTGACATCGATCGTGGTTTCCGGAGCCGGACCTACCACCACGCTCGAGGCGCCCGTAAACACGGGAAGCGTGAGGTCGGTGGTGGTAAGCGTCAGAGGCGTTCGCGCCGTCGACTGGGCGCCGATGCCCGGGTCCACGTCCACGACCATGAAATGATACTGCGTGGCCTCAAGCAGGCCCGTGACCTCGATCTGCGTCGGAGGCGCTGTGATGGTGGGCACCGGGACGCTCATGAGGTTTGCGTAATTCGCGAGAGTCGTGCCGCCCACCGCTCCCGTCCTCACGTAAACCACGCGGCTCGCGATCCCACCGTTCGACTCCTGCCAGGGCACCGTGAGCCAGACCGAGCCGTCCCGCTGCTCGATGGCGGTCAGAGCGCCGCTGGTGGGCGCGCCGGCGTCGGGCATCACGATGTCCTGCTCCACGGTGTTGGTTTCGCAAACAGGGCCGGAGGAGCAGGCACGCACGCCCACGGAGTAGGGAAGCTGGTCGCCCAGGCCCGTCAGCGTCACGGACAGGGCGGCGGGGTTAGACACGAACTGCCGCGGCGGGGCGGCCCAGTTCACGGTCGTGCCCTGGTTCGCGTACACGCGGTAGCCGAGCACCGGCACCGACCCCGTGGCCACGGCCCAGTCTACCTTGAGATTTCGCCCGTCCAGGGCGGTTACAGCGGTGATGCCCGCGAAAGTGGGGGCCTGAGTGGTGACCGTGGACAGCTGCACCGATCCGGTGCCTTCTACGACACGGTTCTTCACCACCGCCTCGCAGCGATACTCGTAGGTCACGCCTTCGGCAAGACCCAGGTCGATGTAATGATCCGCGCCGCCGGAGGTCGTCCCCACGAGCACGCCGTTTCGATAGATCCGCTGCTGCGTGGCTCCAGCGGGTGGCTCGAGGTTCACGTAGATGCGCGCCTCATCCACGCCGTGGCCAGTGTCGCAGCCCACGAAATCAACCTGCGACGCCGCCTCGACTCCTTCCGGATCGAAGAGCTCGTCGCTACTGACGCAAGATAGTACGCTCAGGGACAGAGCGAACGCAGCCGTCCCGCGCGACAACCATGCCGCGGCGTGGACCGCTCTTTGCCATCCGTTCGATCGCATACGTACCACTTCACCGCCGGGACCATTCCCCGCGGATACACTTCCTTAGATCCTCTCATGTAGCTTGGGAGCTTCGAATGTGTCGGCGGCGCGTGTGTCTTGAGCGACACGACCAGGGCTCGGAGCCCTACACTATAGAGGGAGGCGCCGCCTACCAAACGTAGCTGAGGCCGAAGATGAGCATGTAGCTTCTGACGAAGAAGCGGTTGTCCGAACCCGCGAAGGTGAGCAGGCTGCCGTTGAGCTCCACGTTGAACTCAATCGAATCAGTGATGGGAGAGTCGGCCCCGACAAGGGCATTCAGAGAAACGAACGAGCCCGTCTGTTCGAGCGTCGGGGCATCCAAGGGGTTGCTCCCCAGGAAGTACTCCTTCCTGGCCACATCGATCCCGGTGTAGATCGAGAAAAGCTCGCGGGTCACGCTTCCCATCTGGATCCCCTCGGCCGAGTCCGGCACGCCGCTTCCCCTGAGATACCACCTCCAGAAGAGAGAAAACCCGCTCAAGGGAGTCGTAGACCTCTCGAAATCGAAGTCCGCTTCGTAGGCAAGTCCGAAGGCCACGGTAGGCTTCACGTGATAGGCGTACGAGACATTCAGGCCGCCGATCGAGAAGGTGCTGCCTCCTGTGCCCTGGTTGAGGAGCAGGCCGTTCGCCGTGCGGAGGCTGATCTTGGAGGTGATGCTTTCGTCGGCTGCACTAGGCCGAGGCGAGACCAGAAACACCACGACCAGCGCGAAAGCGGCCCTAGGCGCCCAACCGCGCATCCGCCCTCGCGTCGGGATAATCGGAGGATTTCAGGGGCCGATAGTCCTCGAGCACTGAACCGATGACCCGGTCGATCTCCTGCACGAGGGGGTTCTCCGGGGAGTCCTCCTCGGGGGCGGCCTCGAGCCTCGGATTCTGCTCAAGCAGGCGCGCGACGAAGGAGTCGAGCCAGGGAGCCTTCAGGCGAAGCATGCGGTCGTCCGCCTGAGCATCGAATCTCACCTTCGACAAGGGGAGACCATGCCGATCGATCGCGGACTCGAGCGCGATCCGGTCTTCCTTCGCGAACGCGGGAATCAACGCGTTCATACCGTTCCAATCCCGCCCGTCTCCTCCGAGCACCCTCGCGAACACCTCGGGGCTGTGGCGGACCACCGCTTTGAGACTCTTCATGTTGCCTTCGATCCGGGAATAGGCCTCGCCCGCGCCATCCGAGCCATCAGCCACGATCGCGGGCCGGGTTTCTCCCGCCGCGGTCATGCCCCGAGCCATGACCATCGTTCCGCCGGCGGAGGCTCCGCCCATGCCGGCCGCCGCGCCGCCGCCACCACCGCCGGGTCGGAAGGCCTCCTGCACGCTCTTCAGCGCGAAGTAGAGTGCGCCGGCGATCAAGAGCGCGCCCAAGACGATGGCCACGAACGGCCCTGGTCCGCCTCCACTCTCCGGAAGCTGCTGACCTACGATCAGGCCGCGCGTCTCGATCGACGCGATCTTGCGCTCCAGATCCAGGTATTCACGGGTCTTGTTTTCGACGGTGTTCACCTGTACCCGAACCTCGGGATTCATGCCCTTGAGCAAGCGCCGAATGAGCCTGCCGATCTTCCTGGGATCGATGTCCTGCCGGGGCGTGGCCAGGATCACCTCCACGTCGAGCCCGTAGATCTCGACCTCGCGGTCGTTCACGGGCTTGGGAAGTTTTCTAAGGTCGATGGGTATCGGGATGTATCCCAGGTCCACCTCGTCGCCTGAAGAGGCGATCTTGCGATCCTGCGAGAAGTCCTTCACGTTCACGAAGGTCACGATCCTCGAGGAGCTGTCGCCCAGATAGTTCAACACCGCGAACCTGACGCGTTCTTCGATGCGGGCGCTGAACTCCATGGTATCCCGGTTCACGAACACGGCGAGCGCGGAGGGAGAGAAAAGAGACAGGATGCCGGCAACAGCGGCAATTGCGGATAGAGAGCGCTTGCTCACAGGCCACCCTCCCCGGCGTCGGCCGGCGCGGCCTCGGCGTCTTCCCCGGCCTCATTTGCGGCCGGCCCGCGGTTTTCCGCGTCGACTTCGGGTTCGCCGGGGTCCGGGGTTTCAGCGGCCTCGCTCAGGGCCTTCTGGTCCTCGTCGGTGAGATTCCTGTACTTTCTCGTCCCGAAGGTGTTGAGGGAGGCGATCATCTGGAGAACCACCGTGTCGGTCGGGTCGATGGACCGCGCCTTCAACAGGTATCCATGCGCCGTTTCGAGCTCGCCCTTCACGATCGCGACGTTGGCGGACATCACGTATCCGGCGGCCACGTTGGGATATTTCCCGTGGAACTCCTGGAGCGCGCGTGAGGCGTCGTCGGTCTTTTTCACGAGGATCATGCCCTGGATCGAAAGCAGCTCACGCACCATCCGGTTCATCTGCTGTCCGTACTGGAAGAGCACGCCTTCGCGGAACGCATCCTCGTCCACCCGGCGCAGTCGGATCTCGTACTTGTCCTTGCCTCGAATCTCCATGGACTGGTTGCTCGCCACGTATCCCGGGGCATCCAGAACCACCGAGAGGCTTCGGCCGTCCGGCGCCGCCTGCTTCAGGGTGTCGCCCTCCAGGGTCAGTGGGGTCAGCCCGAGCACGTCGCCCTTCGGGGTGCGGACCTCGGCGCCCAGCGGCTCGCTGTAGATCTGCACGCGCGCGTACTTCTGCGAGCAGCCCGCGAGCGCGAGCCCGCCTGCGATGCACAATAGAGCGGACGTGGATCGAGCCTGTGCCATCCCAAGTCCTGTTCGGAATTTTGGCGAGGGAGGTTTACGTCTGCCTATGACAGCTGTTTGGCGTAAAGCAGGTACTCGGCGTGGACGTCGTGCTCTTTCGGGTAGGCGGCGTATCCAGGTGAATCGGTGGCCAGATAGCAGCCGTAAAAGTCATGCGGTTGACGTGAAACAACGGAAATCAGGTGTTCCAGCAACAACGCGTTGACGCCCTTGACAGTGGGGCCCGAGGGAAGCTTCCCCCCGTAGGGAATGAGAATGCGCCCCCTCAGGCGCTTCAGCCGCCAGAGCGCCAGCAGTTTTCGCCACGGCATCCTCGATGCGTAGGCCTTGGCGAGAACGGGAAGGGGGTCCGCGTAAGCGATCATGAACCCGAATGGCCTTCCCTGGAGCTCCACCACATACGAGAGATCGGGATTCACGATGTGCCGGAAGGACGCGTACCACTCCCGGAACTCCTCGAGCGAGGCGGGCATGAAATTCGGCATCTGGGCAAAGCTTTCGTGGAGCATCGAATGAAGCAGCGCTGTCTCCTCTGCCCACTTCCGCGCGTCGAGGCCTCGGATGCTCAGACCCTCGGGGCTTGGGCCCCGATCCGGCCGCGCGAGCGCGTCCTCGACCCGCTTACGTTGCGCCTCGAAGGCCACGCGGATCGTATGCCACCTGCCGCCAACCTCGAAGCCCGCGTCGGTGAAGAGCCGATGGTAGTAGTCCGGGCAGAGCGGCTCGCCGTAGAAAGGCTCGCCGCCCCCAGGCGCGCGCAAGCGGTAGGAATGGAAGAAATTCCCCTGGATGGGGCCTCGAATCTCTTTGAAGCCCCGCTCCTTCGCCCACTTTCCAGCTTCGTCGAACAACGCGCGGGCAACCGCGGCGTCGTCGATGCAGTCGAAGAAACCCACGGGGATGAAGCGGTCGCTTGGCCAGTTCTGAAACGGCCTGCTGGCCACCAGCCCTCCCAGAAGCGTGCCTTCGGGAGATCGGGCCAACCAGCCCTTCCACTCGTTGCGAACCGGAAAGGCGCGGTTCGACCCCAACAGGCCTTCATACTCATCGACTGAGCGAGGCAGCTCTCCGGGAATTCCCGCCATCAGCCTTCGCCGAAGCGCGGCCAGCTCGACGAACGCGGCAGGCTGCCAGGTATCGATTGGATCGATTCTGAAATTCATCGAGGCACCCCCTCCAGAACTTTCACCCAGCCCTCCTGCCCGTCCATCTCCAGAGCCGTGCCGGTGGGAATCCTGGAGTAGGCCCCCGGTACACCTACGACCGTGGGTATTCCGAGCTCCCGCCCCACGATCGCCGTGTGACTGAGCAGGCTTCCCTTCTCGCTGATCAGCCCCTTGCATCGGGACATGATGAAAATCCAGGCTGGGTCCGTGGAACGGGTGACCAGGATCTGGTCTTCCAGTTCGTGAGAGCGCAAGGCATCACGCGGATCCTCGATCGCGAGCGCGGCGCCACGCACGCGGCCGGCCGCCGCGCCCACCCCTTGTAGAGTTCCGCTGGCGGGCGCGTGTGCCGAGCTTTCCGTTTCGGCGAAGTATGCCTTCACAGACTGCTCCTGCCCTCTCGGGTGGCACAGCATCTCGGGATACAGGCGGCGCCCCGAGTCCCAGGCCGCTACGGCTTTCAGCCGTTCCGAAAGCGTGGCGACGTCGCCGTCCGCCGCGAATCTCCGGAAGTCCGCCAAGGTAAGCCCAAAGTACTCGCGCGGCGCACCCAATGCGAGCAGCTCCGCCATGCGCACCACGCAGGAGCGCACCCACCCGAAGTAGCGCCCTCGAAGAAGGCGCGTCTCCTCTCGAATCTGAATCGCGCACTCCGTTCGTGGGCGAATCCACAGCAGCCGCAGGCGATCCAGAAGCCTGAATCTGAGGCGAGCCTGTGCGCCCTGCGTCACCGATTCTTTCCTGGGCGCCGGGGCCTCGGCCATCCAGGCACAGAGCCGAAGGAACCCCGCCGGATCCTGCCTGAAGGTCAGGCACTCGAGCTTCAGCTCCTCAAAGGCGCGATCGCCGTAGCGGGCCAGAAATCCACGAAGCTCGTCGGCCGCGTCGGGCAAGCCGCGCCTCGCAAGCTCCTCCAGGGAGGGGCAGTCCCGAATCGCCGCGCCCCACCGCGCGTCGGCGCCCCAGCGTTTCCCGATCTCGGTGAGCTCCCGAAGCGGCTTCAGGCTCTCCACGCCCTCGCGAGTCCGAAGGAGCCGCGGGATCTCGGACGCCGCGTGGCCGTTTCGCGCGAGCATGTCTTCCATCGCCTTGAGACCGGACATGACGAAAACGTCGTTCACCGCCGGAAGCCCCCATCCTTCGGCATCCTTCATTGATTCCACGAGCAGCCTGGCGGCCTCCCGGGCCGTCCTCACCGAGGCTAGATTTTTGTCGAGCGCATCGGCGCGGCGGCGAGCGCGGCGGCTGAATCCGCCGAAATACCTGCCCGGAAAAAGCGCCAGCTTCAGCATCGCCCAGGTCATCCGGAGCCGCTCCACCAGGCCGTGAGGAGCGAAGCGCTCGTACTCCACGATGCCGTGAAGCGCCCCGCCGATCATGCGGTGCCAGGAGGCGAGATTCCGCTCTCCTCCGGGAAGGGCCGCCATGACGGAGTAGTAGGAATTCAGGTGGTAATAGAGATGCCCCTCGAAACCCTGAAGCAAGGACTGGAAATGAGGCCGCAGCTCCGTGATGCGCGCTCCGGAGAATCCAAGCCAACGGGCCGCCTCCTCGAACACCCGCGTATACATTCCTGAAACGAACTCCTGCGTGAGCGGGCTCGTGCGGCCGGGGTAGCTCTCGGCGAGGTTCGTGTCCACGTAGACGGCGAGAGGCGGGAAGCGCTGGGTGATCGGTCTGACCTGAAGGATCCAGAGCTTCGCTCCGTCCCAGGCCCACTCCACGTCGGCGGGCGCGCCCAGGCGAAGCTCCAGAGAAGCGACCTCGGTCACCAGCGTCTTCAGCACCGGCTCCTCCAGACAGGGCCGTTGCGCGAGCTCATGAGGCACGGCCCCCAAGACCAAGCCAGCCGTCTGGCGTTCCATGCGAAGGGTTTTCTTCCCGATCTTTCGTTGAATCTCCGCGCCAAAGCGGTCCCACCAGAATGCGTCGATCTCCACTTTCCCTGAGACCACACCCTCACCGAGTCCCCAGCCGGCCTCCACGTAAACCCGTGCCGAGTTCCCCGTGGGCGCGCGGCTGAAAGCCACGCCGCTCGAAAGCGGCGATACCATCGCCTGAATCACCACCGCGACCTCAAGCGCCGGCCCCGAGCCTCTGCGAGCCTCGTACTCGCGGGCGCGCTCCGAGGTCGCCGACCTGAAGCAGTCAACCACCCGATCCGCGACCTGATCTGGATCGACGTGCAGGAAGGTATCGAAGATCCCCGCGTAGCTGCTCTGCGAGCCGTCCTCGGAGGTGGCGCTCGAGCGGACGGCGAAGGATTCAGCGCCCCAACCGGAAAGCGTACCCAGGATCGCGCCGACGAGCCCCTCGGGCAATCTCCCCGACGCTCGCCAGGCGCGGAAAGCCTCCGTAGTGACGACCCCGAATGTGGGAACCGCCGCGCCCCAAGAGACCAACTTCTGGAGGTGAAGCCCTTTGCCTCCCACGAGCTCGCGGGAAGAGATGCCGGATGCCGTCAGCCACATGATCCGGACATCATAAAGCATAAGGGCCCTTCCCCGTTACCGGGGAAGGGCCCCAAAGCCCGTTCCTTGGCTTTAGACACTCACTCCATCGAGCGAAGCGCTTTGGCCACGTTCAGACGTCCGCCCGTGAGGACTTTCGTCTCGAGGCCGGCGATCTTGTCCACCGACCCCAGCAGGAGATCCTTCACCTGCTTGTAGGTCAGCGCCGGGTTCTTCGACCAGATCAACGCCGCCGCGCCCGCGACGTGCGGGCAGGCCATCGACGTTCCGGAGTGCGACGCGTACTTGTTCCCCGGAGAGAGGCTGTACACGTTGACGCCCGGAGCGGCGAGATCGGTTGAAACGCGACCGTAGTTCGAGAAGCTCGCCATACGGTCGGCGTTGTCCGTCGCGGCTACCGCGATCAGGTTGTCGTTGTCGAAGGCCGCCGGATAG
Source organism: Bdellovibrionales bacterium (assembly GCA_020850015.1). Lineage (GTDB taxonomy): Bacteria > Bdellovibrionota > UBA1018 > UBA1018 > JADZFF01 > JADZFF01. The sequence continues at coordinate 11,213 of JADZFF010000114.1, forward strand.
CTGGCCTGCGCGCCCGAGTCGTTGTTCACGCTCTCGTTGCCGGCCGCGGCGACGAACAGCACGTCCTTCGCCTTGGCCCGCTCGATTGCCGCGTGCAACGCGTTATTCTCAGCGTCGCCCCGACCGCCCCAGCTGTTGCTCAGGACTTTCGCCCCATGCTCGATGGCGTAGTCGATGGCGCGGATGGCATCAGCCGTGGTGCCGGAGCCGCCCGAGGAAAGGAACTTCAGGCCCATGATGGAAACCTGCTGAACCACGCCCGAAACGGCCTTTCCGTTTCCGCCCACGGCGCCGACGGTGCCGGCGGTGTGCGTGCCGTGCCCCTGATCGTCGTAAGGGAGCCCGTCGTTGTGGATGAAGTCGAAGCCCACGAGGTCGCCCTGCGTCGGGTTCGGGTTTCTCCATACGTTGAAGCTCAGGTCTTCATGGTTGTAGTCGATGCCGGTGTCGATCACCGCCACCACGAAAGACTTGTTCCCACGATGCGTGGGCCACACCTGCTCAGCCGCCACCTTCGAGATCCCCCAGGCCTGGGAGAGCTGCGGGTCGGCGACCGGCGGAGCTACGTCGGCCGGCGCATCCGCGACGGGCGGGCGCTCGGCGGGCGGGTTGCCGGGCTCGCCAGGATTCCCCGGAAGGCTCCAGTCCGTGCAGCCGGGAGGCATCGGGAGCCCAGGAAGCCAGCAGAGGCTCGGATCGCAGTCCGGGACTTCCATGCCCGGGATGCAGGGCAGGCCTTCCAGGGGCTCCGTTCCCGGTGGCGGCTCGAAGGCGCCGGGCGCTTCAGGCATGCGCAGCACGAAGTTCGGCTGAGCGTACTCCACCGAGGCGTGCGAGCGCAGGGCGCGCAGGGCATCCTCCACCTTCACGCCATCCTTCAGGATGAGCTGCTCGTGGTCAGACATCGAGCCGGTGAAGTAGCGGACATGCTCGACGCCTGCGCGCGAGTAGATCGCATTAGCTTCAGCGCGCGAGAGCACCACGCCTTGCTTGTATTTCACGATGACTTCGCCCGGAACATGTTCCGCGTTCGCGCTGAACGCGGGTGCCACGACCGAGAGAACCGCGGCGACGAGCGCCGAAAAGGCCTTCCTTGGTTTCATGATCTCCCCCCTTAGAGTGATCCAGATGGCTTGCGCCAATTTTCGATTCATTGAGTGTATGTACAAATTCACCCTTTGCAAATTTGAGGGGTGGAAAATAAATCACTTGGCGCGGCTTCCGATGCCTTGCGCGCGGCGGAATGTCGTTGTTAGCATCTCGTCGTTCCCTTCAAAGACGTTATAAGTCTTTCATAGGAGGTGCGACCGTGAACTCCTTACATACGCTGCGGGACAAAGTTGCCGTTGTCACGGGCGCGGGACGCGGGATCGGCGCCTCGCTCTCGGCTGAGTTCGCGCGGTGGGGCGCGGATGTCGCGGTGAACGACTTAAACGCCCAGGGCGCTGCCGAAACCGCCCGCCTCGTGAGCGAACAGGGGCGAAAGTCCTTCGTGAACACGGGCGACGTGTCGGACCGAGCGCAGGCGCGCGACTTTGTGGCGTCCGTGACGAAGGCCCTGGGCCGCGTTGACATCCTGGTGAACAACGCGGGAATCACCCGCGACGCGCTCCTGCACAAGATGACGGAAGCCCAATGGGACGACGTAATCCGCGTGAACCTCAAAGGCCCTTTCAACA
>JADZFF010000115.1 GCA_020850015.1 Bdellovibrionales bacterium
CCACCCCTCACCGCGAGCCCGAGCCTGACCTCTTCTCGTTCAACAGCCCGATCGGCGCCTGCGCCCACTGCAGCGGATTCGGTTACAACCTCGAGCTCGACGAGAGCCTCGTAGTGCCCGATCCCTCGAAGACCTTGAAAAACGGGGCCATCGACCCCCTGAGCAAACCCTCGTATGGCGACTGGCAGAAGGGCATGTTCCGCTTCGCCGAGCGGCAGGGCATCTCGATTGGGAAGCGCTACCGTGAGCTCACGCCTTCGCAAAGGAAGCTCCTTTGGGACGGAGCGGAAGGGGACGACACCTTCCCGGGCCTGCGCAAGTTCTTCGAGCTGCTCGCCCGCAAGAAATACAAGCTTCACGTCCGCGTCTTCATTCGTCGGTACCAAAGCCAAAGCCTCTGCCCGGAATGCAAAGGGGCTCGGCTGCGGCCGGATGCCCTTCACGTTTTCATCGGCGGACTGCGGCTTCCCGAGGTGCTTGGGCTGCCCGTGACCGACGCGCTGGACTGGGCCATCGACTTGAAGCTGGCGCCCGCTGAGGCCAAGATCTCAACCGAGATCCTCTCGCAGGTGCGGCGCCGGCTGGAGTTCCTGAAATCCGTGGGAGTGGATTACCTCACGCTTTCGCGCCTCACCCGCACGCTCTCGGGCGGGGAGTTCCAACGGATCAATCTCGCCACTCAGCTGGGAAACGGGCTTTGCGGCACCCTCTACGTGCTCGACGAGCCCTCGATCGGCCTTCACCCCGCCGATACCGAGCGGCTCATCGGGGTGCTTCAGAACCTCCGTGACCAGGGCAATACGCTTGTCGTTGTGGAGCATGACCTGGAGGTGATGAAGGCCGCCGACTGGCTCGTGGAGCTGGGGCCTGGCGCGGGCAGGCGCGGAGGCGAGCTCATGGCCGCGGGCACGAGCGAGGATCTGCAGAAGGTTGCGGGCTCCGTAACGGGCAAGTTCCTCAGCGGCGCCTTCCGCGTCGAGCGGGCGCGAGGGCCCCGCTCGCCCTCCCATCGTAAGCTCCGAATCACCGGGTGCCGGGAGCACAATCTCCAGAACATCGACGTCGAGAGTCCTCTCGAACGGTTCGTGGTCGTTACCGGAGTATCGGGCTCCGGCAAGAGCACGCTCATGCACAAGACGCTGCATCACGCCCTGGCGCGACTCCTCCGGGCCGACGGTTGGGAGGCCCTCCAGCCCGGCGCCTACGACAAGATCTTCGGAGCCGACCAGGTCAACGGGGTGGTGCTCCTCGACCAGAGACCCATCGGCAGAAGCTCCCGCTCGAACCCGGCCACTTACCTGAAGGCCTGGGACGACGTCCGGCGGATTTACGCGAACCAGGTCATCTCGCTGCGAAGGGGGTATACGCCCCAGCATTTCAGCTTCAACGTCGATGGCGGGCGGTGCCCGGCCTGCAAGGGCGAGGGCGAGATCACGGTCGACATGCACTTCATGGCGGAGATCCGCCTGCCCTGCGAGGAGTGCGCGGGGCGCAGGTTCAAGAAGGACGTGCTCGACGTCACCTACCGCGGCAAGAGCGTGCATCAGCTCCTGGAAACGACCGTCGACGAGGCCTACGAGCTCTTCCGCGATCACCCCGCCCTCGCTCGGAAGTTCGGGGTGCTTCGGGATGTCGGCCTGGGCTACCTCCAGGTCGGCCAGAGCGCCGCCACGCTTTCGGGCGGGGAGTCCCAGCGCCTGAAGATCGCGTCCGCCCTGGATGATCGGGAGTCCGAACGCACGCTCTACCTGTTCGATGAACCCACTACCGGCCTTCACAACGAGGACATCAACCGCCTGCTCAAGGTGATCCAGGATCTGGTGGACTCGAGGCACAGCGTGATCATGATCGAGCACCACCTCGACGTGATCGCCCAGGCCGACTGGGTCATCGATCTCGGTCCCGGCGGAGGCGTGCGTGGCGGAAAGATCGTGGCTCAGGGCACGCCGGCCGAGATCGCTTTCAGCCCCGAGTCGGCCACGGGAAACTCGCTCAATCGCGGCGGATTCCGCTTCGCGGACCCCCGAGAGAAGAGCGAATCCGCAGCCCTGCTCTGAGCCCTAACGGCTGTCGCCCGTCCCGTCGCCCTCATAGGCCGCAGGCGCGACGATCGGCATCAGGAAGAGTTCATATAGGGGATCGCCCTTCTGGTCCTCCACCAGGCGCCCCACCGCCTTCACCTGGGCCACCACCCACAGCCCCTCGTAGCGGCGCCAGTCGAAGCCGTCGGATAGCAGAGGATACAGGGGGTTCGCGAGGCGGCGCCGATTCTCAAGCCAGGAATGGGTGGCGAGATCCACGTGAAGGTAAGGTTCATTGCCCGGGAACACCACCCTCCCGACCAAGGCGTAGACCTCGCCATCAGCGAGCTCCACCTTGCGGTTGGCGTCGGCGTAAGGGGTAGGCACCTCGCCCCCCAACACCCCTTCCCCGCTCAAAGCCCAGGCCTGAGCGCCGGCCGCAAACACCGCCAAACCAACCCCGACTGCAATCCTACGCATGCCCATGCCTGTCTCCCCCATGCTCCCGCTCCGCCTGGATCGCGGCGTCCATCAGATGGATGCGCAAGCCAGGGGAGAGCCGGTAGCCCTCTTTCCAATTCAAAAGATACTGCGGCCGGCGCACGTCGGGCTCGATGAGCTTCCGCAGCCGGTTGATGTTGTAATAGAGCTTGTTGTCGTGGGCTTCTGGCCGGTAGTGCTCGCGCCAGACCTGCTCGATGATCTCCGCCTTCGTGAGTCCCCGCTCGGCGTCTTCCCCGTCGCGGCCATGCGCTCTAGAAAGCGCCTGCAGGATGTCGAGCAGCACATACTGCTTTCCCAGCGCGATGCTCCCGCGCTCC
>JADZFF010000116.1 GCA_020850015.1 Bdellovibrionales bacterium
AGAGATCCGCGGAAGCGCCCGCTCCCTGGTTGATGTAGTCGTTCCACACGCTCACCCGGTGGTTGAGCGAATCCGCGACGAGCAGGCGCGTCCCCGCGACCACCGCGCCCAAGGGCGTGGAGAGCTCGTTCGCCACGCAGTTCGCACCTCCGGGGCCGTTCAGATCGTTGTCCCCGTACGGCGTATCCGCCGCAACCGGAGGCGGCAACTCCAGCGAGTCGGCCGAGTAGCCCAGGGCGCGGCCGTTTCCGCTGTCGATCACGATCAAGCGTTCCGTGTCCACCGCCACTGAGCGGGGAAAAGTCAGTCCCTGCGCATCAAGCCCTGGGTTGGAGCCCGTCATCAAGGTCTGACCCACTACAACAGTGGCCGACATCCCGGTGGCCAGGGACTCCAAGGCATATCCCACCACCCGTTGGTTGGACTGGTCCGCAACATAGAGGCGCCCCTTCAGCACCCCCATGCTCCCCAGCGGCGAAAAGAGACCGGTGGCCGAGACGCTCGAGCCGTTGTTCAAGTTTTCAAGATTGAAGGCGGTCTGACCCAGGACGAACTCCGCCGCCTGAAAAGTCTTGAATGTGAGCGCACCGGACTCGCCTCCCAACAGACCGTCAGTGATCCCCGACCCACAGCGAACGAGCGCCAGGATCAGGCCCGCGAACACCGCAAGCCCCAGTGCGATGATGGAGCGCCCCGGGTAACTCACATGTTCCGCCGATACTGCCCGCCCACCTGGTAGAGCGCGCCCGTGATCTGCCCCAAGGAGCAGTAGCGCGTGACATCCATGAGGGACTCAAATGCGTTGCGGTTCGTGACGGCGACCTGCTGGAGGCGCGCTAGGCCCTCCTTCGCGCGCGCGGCCTGCGCGCCCCTGAGCCCCGCCACCATGGACACCTGGTACTCCTTCTCTTCGGTGGTGGAGCGGATCACCTCGCGGGGAAGGATCGTGGGCGAGCCCTTCGAGCTCAGGAAGGTGTTCACGCCCACGATGGGATAGCCCCCCGTGTGCTTGAGCGTCTCGTAGTGGAGGCTCTCTTCCTGGATCTTCGAGCGCTGGTACATCGTCTCCATGGCGCCGAGCACGCCCCCCCGCTCGGTGATGCGGTCGAACTCCATGAGCACGGCCTTCTCCACGAGCTCGGTGAGCTCCTCGATGATGAAGGCGCCCTGGAAGGGGTTCTGGTTCTTGGAGAGGCCCATCTCCTGGTTGATGATGAGCTGGATCGCGATGGCCCGGCGCACGCTTTCTTCGGTGGGCGTGGTGATGGCCTCGTCGTAGGCGTTGGTGTGGAGCGAGTTGCAGTTGTCGAAGATGGCGTACACGGCCTGAAGCGTGGTGCGAATGTCGTTGAAGTCGATCTCCTGCGCGTGGAGCGAACGGCCCGAGGTCTGGATGTGGTACTTCAGCATCTGCGAACGCGGGCCCGCGCCGTAGCGCTTCTTCATCGCCTTGGCCCAGATCCGCCGCGCCACGCGCCCGATCACGCTGTACTCGGGGTCGACACCGTTCGAGAAGAAGAAGGAAAGATTCGGCGCGAAATCGTCGATCTTCATCCCGCGCGAGAGGTAATACTCCACGTAGGTGAAGCCGTTGGCGAGCGTGAAGGCGAGCTGGCTGATGGGGTTCGCCCCGGCCTCGGCGATATGGTAGCCCGAGATCGAAACCGAGTAGAAGTTCCGCACCCCCTGCGTGATGAAGTACTGCTGCAGATCGCCCATGAGGCGAAGGCTGAACTCCGTGGAGAAGATGCAGGTGTTCTGGGCCTGGTCTTCCTTGAGGATGTCGGCCTGCACGGTGCCGCGCACCTGGGTCAGGGTTTCGGCCTTGATGCGCTCGTAGGTTTCCTTCTCGAGCACCTGGTCGCCGGCCGCGCCCAGGAGCAGGAGCCCCAGACCGTCGTTTCCCTCCGGGAGCGGCCCCTGGTAGGCGGGGCGGCCGCCCTTCGGGTAAAGCGCCTCGACCTTCTTCTTCGCCTCGGCGGCGCGGCCTTGCGCGTGCAGCCACTTCTCGCACTGCTGGTCGACGGCGGCGTTCAGGAAGAATCCCGTCACCACGGGCGCGGGCCCGTTGATCGTCATCGACACCGACACGCGCGGGTCGGCGAGGTCGAAGCCCGAGTAGAGCTTCTTCGCGTCGTCCAAGCAACACACGGACACGCCCGAGTTGCCCACTTTGCCGTAGATGTCGGGCCGGTGCGCGGGGTCTTCCCCGTAGAGCGTCACCGAGTCGAAGGCGGTGGAGAGGCGCTTCGCAGGCATGGCCTTCGAGACGTAGTGGAAGCGGCGGTTGGTGCGCTCCGGGCCCCCCTCGCCCGCGAACATGCGGGTGGGGTCCTCGTTCTCGCGCTTGAAGGGGAACACGCCCGCGGCGTAGGGGAACTCGCCCGGCACGTTCTCCTGAAGCTGCCACTTCAGCAAGTCGCCCCAGGCCTCGGTCCGGGGGAGCGAGATCTTCGGGATCGGAATCCCCGAGAGTGACTGCGTATGGGTCTGCACCTCGAGGGTCTTTCCGCGCACGTCGTAGCGGTACACGGGCCCGGTGTACTGCTTCACCTTGTCGGGCCAGGTCTCGAGCAGCTCGCGGCACTCGGGCGCGATGGCCTCCCAGGCCTCTTCCGCCTTGGTTTCGAGCTCGGAGAGCGCGTTCCTCGTGCCGCCCGCCGCCTTGAGCGCGGTGCCAGCGCGGTCGAGCGCGAAGGCATCCTGCGCGAGCCGGCTCTGCTCGATCGTCCAGGCCTCGTACTCGCGCACGGTGTCGGCGATCTCCGCGAGGTAGCGCGTGCGCGAGGGAGGAAGGATGTGCACCTTTTCGCTATCGCCCTCGGGCGCCTTCAGCGAGGAGCGAAGGGCTGCACCGGTTTTCTCCGCCACCGCGTCCATCGCCGCGCGGTAGAGCCGGGTCATGCCGGGGTCGTTGAACTGCGAGGCGATCGTGGCGAAGACCGGCATGGTTTCGTCCGGCGCCTCGAAGGCCTGCCGGTTCCGCTTCACCTGGCGACGCACGTCGCGGAGCGCGTCCTGTGCGCCGCGTTTGTCGAACTTGTTGAGCGCGATCAGATCGGCGAAGTCGAGCATGTCGATCTTCTCGAGCTGGGTGGCGGCGCCGTACTCGGGCGTCATCACGTAAAGCGCCACGTCGGCGTGGCGGGTGATCTCGGTGTCGCTCTGCCCGATGCCCGAGCTTTCGAGGATCACGAGGTCGAAGCCCGCGGCGCGAAGAATGGCGAGCGCGTCGTCCACGGAGCCACTCAGCGCCCGGTCGGACTGGCGCGTGGCCATGGAGCGCATGTACACGCGCTCATGCGAGATCGCGTTCATCCGGATGCGGTCGCCCAGGAGCGCGCCGCCGGTCTTCCGGCGCGAGGGGTCCACGGCGAGGATCGCCACCGTCTTCGAGGGGAAATCGGCGAGAAACCGCCTCACGAGCTCGTCGACGAGCGAGCTCTTGCCCGCGCCGCCCGTACCCGTGATGCCCAGGATCGGCGCCAGGTGCTGAGCCTTCGCGGCCTTGGCCCGCTCGCGCACCGAGGGGAGCCAGGCGCGCGCCTTCTCGCCGAAGTTCTCCGCGCCCGAGATCAGGCGCGCGAGCGAGCGCGGCTCGCGCTTCGCGATCCCATCCTGGTAAACCTTCGAGTCCGCGTCCTCCCCCACCGGGAAGTCGCACTTCGAAAGCAGGTCGGCGATCATGCCCTGCAGGCCCATCGCGCGCCCGTCGTCGGGCGAGTAGATCCGCGCCACGCCGTAGGCCTGGAGCTCGGCGATCTCGGTGGGGAGAATCACGCCGCCGCCGCCGCCGAAGATCTTGATGTGCGCGCAGCCCCGCTCCTTGAGCAGGTCCACCATGTACTTGAAATACTCCACGTGTCCGCCCTGGTAGGAGGTCAGCGCGATGGCCTGGGCGTCCTCCTGCACGGCGCAGTCCACCACCTCGCGGGCCGAGCGGTTGTGCCCCAGATGAATCACCTCGGCGCCCAGGCTCTGAAGCACCCGGCGCATGATATTGATCGCGGCGTCGTGACCGTCGAACAGGGAGGCGGCCGTCACCACACGGATCTTGTTGCGAGGCGTAAATGCGGGCGTGGGCATGAGCTTGGGGATATCCAATCAGGCCTGAGAATTCAAAGGTTCGCGGTACCTAGAAGTGCATCCCCACGCCCAGCCGGATCTCGTGGGTGACGGCCAGGAAGTTCGCGAAGGTATAGCCGCCCACCAGGCGCTCCACGATCCCGAAGAGCTTGCGCCGGGGCACCCAGCTCACCTGGGCGGCGCCGACCAAGGCGTTGTCCTTTTCCGTCCACATCTGGATCCCGCCGCCAAGCTCTACCTCCCAGACCGGGAGAAGCCGGTAGGCCGCCACGGCCATGCCTTCGAGAACCAGGAAGGTCGAAGCGCCGTTGACGTCCTCGCGGTTCTTGAACACCGAAGCGCCCAGGCTCACGCCCGCCGCGAGCTTCGGGCTGAGCCTGTAACGCGGATTCCAGGTGAGGATCCCCGAGCTGGAGTCGCCCGTCTCGTTCGTGGCCATGATGCCCGAGACGCGGAACCTCAGGATCTCGAAGTCGCTCGGCCGTTCGTCCCCCTCCCGAAGCAGGCCGGAGCGTTTGCTCCGAAGCTCCTCGATGAGCGCCGAGGGGTCGAAGGTCGCTGGCCGGGAGATACCCGTGGCGTCCGCCGTCAGGTAGCGGCCCGAGTTCAGGGGCGTGCCCTTGCCAACGGCGAGAGTGGAGAGGTCACGCGCCACCTCCACGGTGCCCTCGAGCGTGTGGAACTCGGAAAGGGCGCCGCTCTTTTCGACCTGGATCACGAAGTCGGTGCCCCGAACACCCATGACGGCGGAGCGGGTGCGGATGTAGAGGCGGTGCTTGGAGGCCTCGCCTGGACGCTTGTGACCGGGCAGGGTCGTGCCGCGCACGCCTCCGCTGTAGAGGTCGAAGGCGTTCGCCTCGCCGACCTTTTTCTGGAACTTCACCTGCGAGCTCTGGCCCAGCCGGAGCTCCATCCCGTCAGGCAGGCGCAGCACCACGATCGCGCCCTGCGCGACCTGAAGCTGATCGCCTTCCATGAGCTCGTCGCCCTCGCGCAGCTGGCGTACGCCCGCGTTCCCTTTCACGGAAACGCTCTCGGCCCCCTCGATCGATTGGACTTTCGCGTGCTGGATCGCGGCGGCGGCGGCGTTCGCGGGAACGTCCTCGGCCCGAGCCCACCCGTGGATGAAAACGACTCCCAGGGCCCAGAGGGCGATGATTCCAGACCGCGTCATGCCCTCACATGGTACTCGGCGCCCGACCATGGCACAAGAAGAGCATGGACCTAAGAAAGGATCACCTGGGCCGGGAACTGCGGCTGCGCGGCCGGCCCTCCAGAGTCGTGTCGCTCTGCCCTTCGCACACGGAAACTCTGGCGTGGCTGGGCCTGGGCGACAGGCTCGTGGCGCGCACGCGCTATTGCATCCACCCAAGGAAGGGGCTGGCCTCGGTCCCCGAGCTGGGCGGAACGAAAAACCCGGATCTCGACCGCCTCCTGGAGCTGCGGCCCGACCTCGTGATCGCTGAAAAGGAGGAGAACCCGAAGGAGATCGTCGACGCGCTAGACCGGGCCGGCATCCCCGTCTACGTGACGGAGGTTCGGAGCTACCAGGACGCGGTGAATACGGTGCGCGATCTCGGGGAGCTCTTGGGATGCGCCGCGGCGGGCCGGGAGCTTGCCCGCCGCATCGAAGGCGCCCTGATCCCGCTCCGCCTGCTGGCCGAGCCTCTTCGAGTGGCCTACCTGATCTGGCGCAAACCCTGGATGGCCGCCGGGGCCGGCACTTTCATCGACTCCATGCTTTTCCGTTGCGGCTTCGAGAACGTCTTCGGCGAGAACGCGGTTGAGGCCGCCGCCCGTTACCCGGAGCTTGAGCCCGAGGCGCTCCTGAAGGCCGACCCCGACGTCGTGCTGCTCTCGTCGGAGCCCTACCCCGTCTCGGAAAAGCACGCGCGGGAGCTTCGCGCGCTCTTGCCCCGCGCCCGGGTGGAGCTCGCCGATGGCGAAGCCTTCAGCTGGTACGGCGCGCGGCTGCTGCGCTTCGCCCAGACCGTGAACCCCCTGCTGCGCCGGCTCGAGTCGGCGCCGCCGCCCGCTCAGTGATCGTCGCAGCCGGCCTTGCCCTGGGTCTCCGTCTCGACGGTCACGTGGAAGTGCCCGCGCTCGGCCGCGAGCTCCCGCACGCGCCGGCGCGCGGCCTCCGCCTGACCGGCGTCGCCCACGGCCTCCAGCTCAAGGTGCACCGAAAGCACATGCTTGTGGCCATCGACCGACCAGGCCTTGAGCCCATGGGCGCCTGACACCCCAGGAATCCCCCGCAGAGCCTCGAGGAATTCAGCGGAATCGAAGCCCTCGGGCACGGACTGCAACAAGAGTCGGAGCACCGCTATCAGGCGCCGCACGGCGTTCCAAAGGATGAACACCGCGAGCGCGGCCGCGAGCAGCGGATCCACCCAGGTCCAACCCGTCTGAAGAATGATGCCCGCACCCACCAGCACCGCCACCCATCCCAGCGCGTCCTCGAGCAGGTGCCACTGAAGCATGCGCTCGTTCAACGTGCTCCCACGCGAGAGCCGCCAGGCGGCCACGCCGTTCACCGCGATCCCGAGGACGGCGAGCCCAACCATGCCCGGAGCGTAAGGCTGCCCGGGCTCCCAGAAACGCGGCACCGTCTGAACCAGCACCACCACGGAACCCGTGACGATCGTGGCTCCCGAGATGAGCGCCGAAAGCACCGAGAGGCGGCCGTAGCCGTAGAGATAGCGTTCGGTCGGTCCCCGCAGGGAATAGCGCTGGAGGATCCAGGCCAGCCCGAGACCGAGGCTGTCGCCCAGGTCGTGCGCGGCGTCCGCGAGCACGGCCATGCTGCCTACGAGCACCCCGCCCACGAGCTCGATCAGGGCGAAGCCCAAGTTGAGCCCGAAGGCCCAACCGATCGACGAGGCGGCGGAATGACCGTGGTCATGGGCCTGCGCGTGGGAATGAGCGTGCCCCTTACCCACGCCGAGGCCCCCCCTTGCCGACCAAGCCCAGGAAAGCCCGAAGCGGGGCCGCCGGAACGAAGGTGAAATAGCTCACGATCATGAACAGGGAAAAGTACGGGATGTTCATCGTGAGGCCAATCCCCAGGTGCAGAGCCACACCGAAGGCCAGAACGTAAGGGCGGATCCGAAGCGGCCAGACCAGCGCCACGAAGAAGGTCTCCCAATACACGACGCCGTAGGAGATCAGGGCCACGAGACCGGGCACCCAGGCGATGAACTCGAGATTGACGTCCACGAGCTGCCCATTGGCGAGCGTGTTCCAGATCGCGTCGCCCTGCCACCAGGTCTGGCCCCGGAACTTCTCCACGCCACCGTACACGTACACCACGCAGAGCTGGATCTGCGCAAGCCTGAGGGCGAGGGTATTCCAGGGGGAGGACTCCGAGGCGGACGGGGGGCGGCCGCGCCAGCCCTTGGCCTCGATCAGACCAGGGAGCGGTGCACGCAGCGTGTTTCGCGTGTCGGACAAGGCCAGGCAAAGAAGCCAGGCGGTTCCGACCATGTCGGGCCCATAGATGATCAGCGGATTGCGCCGCATGAAGACCATGTGGAGCATGAAGGCGAAGGCCGCCACCCAGCGGCCAGTCCAGCCCAGCGCGAGCGTGAGAAGACCGGACAGCAGGAGTCCGTGCAGAGCGAAGCCCACGCGGTCGTCCGAGGCCAGCCACTCCCAGGGGACCACCGACTGGAACGAGGCCGGCACGATCACGTGCAGCAGCTCGTAGGGCACGATGCCCTCGCTGCCGAAGTAGAAGCTGTAGTCGGTCATGCGTACGGCGTAGAAGATGAACGCGGAAAGGCCGAAGACCAGGCGGAAGGCCGCGAGCGGCATGGGATCCTGAGAGCCATACCAGAAGGCCTTCCAGGCGGCGCACGCATCGCGCGCGTCTTTCGCGCAGCGGTCCGCCAGAGTCCTGTCGAAGCCCATGGCGAGCCTCACCGCGCGCGTCCCGATTCCACTCATGGTTTGCCCTCCGTGAGACAAACCTCATGGGAAAGCAGAGTGTAGGTGCGCCGGTCCTCCATGTCGTTGAGCCCGCGGCCCTCCCGGATCTCCTTCAGCGACGGAAACCGCACGCCGATCCGGGTCACGGCGACGTCGCGGGCCTCGGGGAACCGGGTGCAGACCATTCGGGGCACGACCACCTGCGAGATCAGCTTCGGGTGCTGCAGCACGGTGTTCTTGAGCGCCACGCGCCGGTTGTAGTTCTGCCGCCAGAACTCGTCGTTCCGGAGCGCGGGAAGATGCATACGTTCCCTGCGCGGCTCCTTCTCGCCCGGCCGCGGCGGGAGCGTGACCTCGAACTCATAGTAGATCGGCGGCGCGGGATCGGGCGCGAAGAACTTCCAAGCCACGTTCATGCCCAGGATGTTCGCGTACGCGATCATGGGAACGGCGATCTCCTGGGGCACGTAAAGCTGCTGGTTCGGCACCAGGGCCATGACGAGCAGATGGAATACGAGGAGCCCGTTGACCGCGATTCTCGCGAGAGGGCGAAGCGTTCTGCGCGCCGGAGTCATGCTCCCGCGATTGTACACCCGCGCGGCGCGAGGGGCGATTGACGCCCGCGGCGCCGGGCTAATTTTTCTCGGCGGGGGCGCCCTCGTCCGGCGGGCGCTGGGGTCCCTCGGCGGCCTCGCGCTCCTCTTTGAGCTTCCGGGCGATCTCGGGCGGCACCGATTTCTCCACGCCATCCTCGAAGTACTTCTCTTTGATCTTCTTGCCGTCCTCGGCGTACTGGATCCAGATCCCGTCTTTCTCCCCGAGCTTGTACATCCCCTCCACGCGCTTCTGGCCCTTCTCGTCGAACTGCCTGAACTGGCCGTGGTTCACCCAACGCTGAGTCTTCGGATGCCTCTTCTGATGGCAGTGACGGTCGCCCTTGATGGTGGGCTCCCAGCTCACGTCGCCCCCGCCTTCGCAGGGGCGCGTGCTGATGCAGCCGGAGGCAAGGAGGGCGAAGGCCGCGAGCGCGAAGGCCAGCGCCGCGAGCGCCGCGTGGGAGAGGGGAAGGGCTGGAAGGCGCCGGTCGGAGCTCACGTCCCCAGTGTCGCCCGGCCCCCCCGCTCGCGCACGAGGAATCCTCGTGAAAAACTCTTCGAGACTCACCTCGACGCACTTTTCACGAGAATTCCTCGCGCCCCTGCGCCCCTGCGCCTTGGCCCCGGGATGCCGGCATTTTGATGCGCGGCGTTTGTTTTCTCCTGCGTCCTTGATTTTGGCCCTGCCCCCCGGATAGCGTCTGGGGTTTCCGGAACCTCGCCTTCAAGGAGCCTTTCGCGTGAACACGCCCGTCCGCATCCCCGCTTCTCCCGTCGACGCCCTCAACTGGGTGAGCGGCCGCTGGGAACCCGGCTCCGGCACGAAGCAGGACGTGCTGAGCCCCTACACGGGCCGGCCCATCGGCCGGGTGACTCTGAGCGCGCGCGCCGAGGTGGACCGCGCGGTGACGGCAGCGCGCGCGGCCGCCCCGGCCTGGGGCTCGCTCACCATGAAGGACCGCGCCGCCGTGCTCTTCCGTTTCCGCGAGATCCTGATGAAGGAAGCCTCCGAGATCGCGCACACCGTCGCCGCTGAAAGCGGCAAGCTGCACGGCGAGGCCGAAGCCGGCCTGATGAAGGGCGTGGAGGTACTGGAGTTCGCGCTCTCGCTGCAGAACCTGGAGCAGGGCGGCCGCATGGAGGTGTCGCGCGGCGTATTCTGCGAGGAACGCCGCGAGCCCCTGGGCGTCGTGGCCGGCATCACCCCGTTCAACTTCCCCGCCATGGTGCCGATGTGGATGATGCCCATCGCGCTCGGGCTCGGAAACGCGTTCGTCTGGAAACCTTCCGACAAAACGCCCCTCACCTCGCGCCTGCTGGCTGAGGCCTGGGACCGCGCCGGCCTGCCGAAAGGCGTGCTCACCGTGGTCCAGGGCGGAGTGGAGAGCGTGGAGGCCCTGTGCGACCACCCGAGCGTGCGCGCCCTGGGCTTCGTGGGCTCCACGCCCGTGGCGCGCGCCGTGTACGCGCGGGCGACGTCGCAGGGCAAACGCGCGCTCTGCCTGGGCGGCGCGAAGAACCCGATCATCCTCATGCCCGACGCCGACCCGGAGGTCGTGGGCCAGGGCATCACCGCCTCTTACACGGGCTGCGCCGGCCAGCGCTGCATGGCCGCCTCCGTGGTGCTGGCCGTGGGCGACGCCGACCCCCTTCTGGAGCGTGTGGTGGCGGAGAGTCGCAAGCTGCGCTTGGGCGAAACGATGGGCGCGATCATCTCGAAGCCTTCCCTGGAAAAGCTCCGGGCAGCGGTGGGCCGGGCCGAAAAGGCCGGCGCCCGCGTGCTGCTCGACGGCCGCGGCGCAGGCGCGCCGCAGGCCTACGGCGACGGCGGAAACTGGCTCGGGCCCACGATCCTCGACCACGTCCAACCCGGGAGCGAAGCGGCGGCGGAGGAGCTCTTCGGGCCGGTGCTCTCGGTTGTCCGCGTGAAGTCGCTCGAAGAAGCGCTGGAAATTCAGGCCCGCAATCCCTACGGAAACGCCGTCTCGGTGTTCACCCAGCTCGGCTACGTGGCCGAGGAGGTGGCGAGGCGCGCGCACGCGGGGATGGTGGGCGTGAACATCGGCGTGCCGGTGCCCCGCGAGCCCTTCAGCTTCGGCGGCACGCATGAATCGAAGTTCGGGCACGGCGACATCACGGGCCGGAGCGCCGTGGATTTCTGGACTGACCGCAAGAAGATCACCATGAAGTGGGCCCTGCAGAAAAACTGGAACTGGATGAGTTGAAAGATAGGCCAAGCCCCTGCGAGGCCGGGAGACAGAGCGATGACCGACACCCTCAAAGACATGCGCGTGAACTTTCAAGGCCAGATGCGCCCCGGATACCCCCACGTGGTGCTCACCTCGCACCCCGGCTCCGTGTTCAAGAACGCGCTGCCGATCCGCTGGGGGGAGCGCGACCCGATGAAACGCGGCCCGGTGGTGGGCTCGCTCACCTCGCGCTCGCGCCGGAACGCCATCGGCACGCACAGCGGGAGCTACACCGTGTACCGCGCGCTCGGCATGGCGGCGGGCACCTTCCCGGCCGAGCACCGGCCCGACCTCACCAACACCTCGCCCACCTTCCAGATCGGACCGCACGAGTCCTGGTTCGACCCGGACAAGATCGTATCGCTCGACCCCTGGGGCGCCTCCGTGCAGGAGGTCTACAAGCCCTGGTACGAGAAGAACTACGACATCCGGCCCTCCATCGCCGTCACCACCGCGCACATCCGCATGCTCGAGATCGACGAGGCCATCGCCACGGGCCGCCTCACCGTCGACGGCAAGGTGGTCACGAAGTCGCACGACGTGGCCGTGACCAAGGCCGCGGTGGAGCCCGTATGGTTCCTGCCCGGCATCGCGAGGCGTTTCAAGATCGACGAGGGCCAGCTCCGACGCGGGCTCTTCGAGTCGACGGGTGGCATGTTCCCCGAGCTCGTCACGCGGCCTGACCTGAAAGTCCTCCTGCCTCCGGTGGGCAACAGCACCGTCTATTTCTTCGGCGATGTGAAGAAGGTGTCGGACCCCAACTTCGAGCTCACCGTGCGCGTGCACGACGAGTGCAACGGCTCGGACGTCTTCGGCTCGGATATCTGCACCTGCCGGCCCTACCTCACCCACGGGATCGAGGAGGCCGTGAAGACGGCGCAGAAAGGCGGCGTGGGCGTGATCGTGTACTTCCGCAAGGAAGGTCGCGCGCTCGGCGAGGTGACGAAGTTCCTCGTGTACAACGCACGCAAGCGGCAGGAAGGCGGCGACAGCGCCTCCACCTACTTCCACCGCACGGAGTGCGTGGCCGTCGTGCAGGACATGCGCTTCCAGGATTTGATGCCCGACGTGCTGCACTGGCT
>JADZFF010000117.1 GCA_020850015.1 Bdellovibrionales bacterium
GTCTGAGCGCTTTCGATCCCGGCAGGCGGCATGGGTGAGGGGGCACCTAGGTTCCTCACGAAGCGGCGAGCGCCAGGATGGCGCAAGCGAGTAGGGCAGGATGCCCGAGAGCGAGCTGAGGGACCTAGGTGCCCCCTCACCCATGCCGTCTAGTTCGTGGGAAGCGCTCAGACCCTGAACACTCAACCCCGCGGCGCGGTGGTGAGGAACTCGAGCGCCTTGTGGTTCTCTCGCGCGTAGCGGAAGCCCCACTCCGTCTTGAAGAGCACGACGGGATTGCCGTCGCGGTCCTCCAGGCAGCGGGAGTCTTCGCGCTCGAAGGCCGCGGCGTCGAAACCGGGGCCGCGCACCCAGCGCGCGAGCGTGAAGGGCAGGCGCTCGATGCGGCTCTCGGCTCCGTACTCTGCCTGGAGCCGGAACTGGAGCACCTCGAACTGCAGGGCGCCTACGGCGCCCAAGATGGGGTCCTTGTCGCCCAGGCCCCGCTGCCGGTAGACCTGCACCACGCCTTCTTCAGAGAGCTGCTCCAGGCCCTTCTGGAGCTGCTTGCGCTTCATGGGGTCCTTGATGAGCACCTGGGCGAAGTGCTCGGGCGAGAAACTCGGCATGCCCTCGTACTCGGGAGCGGGCTTGCCGGTGGCGAGCGTGTCGCCGATGCGAAGGCTGCCCGTGGTGTCCACCATGCCCACCACGTCGCCGGGCCAGGCCTCCTCCACGATCACGCGCTCCTGCCCGAAGAAATTCAGGGGCCGAGCCATCTTGAAGGGCTTGCCCGTGCGCAGGTGCTGGGCCTCAAGGTTGCGCTCGAAGCGGCCCGAGCAGATGCGCATGAAGGCCACGCGGTCGCGGTGCTGCGGGTCCATGTTCGCCTGGATCTTGAAGACGAACGACGAGAAGCGCGGGTCCGTGGGTTCGATCACGCCCACCGAGCTCTCGCGCGGCCCCGGGGGCGGCGCGATGCGGATGAAGTTCTGGAGGAACCATTCCACGCCGAAGTTCGAGATGGCGCTGCCGAAGAACACCGGGGTGAGCGCGCCTTTGAGCACGCGCTCGTGGTCGTAGGGGTCGCCCGCGAACTCCAGAAGCTCGAGCTCCGCCTTCAGCGCCTCGACGAGCGCCTTGCCGTCATAGACGTCGAGGCTTTCGCCCGAGAACAGCTCGGCGAGCTCCTCGTCGGACTTCCCGGCCATGGGGATGCGGTCGGCCTGGAGCTTCTTCGACACGCTCGCGTTGCCACCGGTATCGAAGAGGTGCAGCTCGCCCCCTCCCTCCAGGGAAGGGTCGCGCGCGTACACGCCTCGGAACCGGTCGCCGCTGCCGATCGGCCAGGTCATGGGCGCGGATCGGATGCCGAGCACCTTCTCGAGCTCGTCGATGAGGTCGAGCGGCTCGCGCGAGGGCCGGTCCATCTTGTTCACGAAGGTGAAGATCGGGATGTCTCTGAGCCGGCACACCTCGAAGAGCTTGCGGGTCTGGGGTTCTACGCCCTTGGCGCCGTCGATGAGCATCACGGCAGCGTCGGCAGCCATGAGCGTGCGGTAGGTGTCTTCGCTGAAGTCCTTGTGGCCGGGGGTATCGAGCAGGTTGATCTGCGTGCCCTGGTACTCGAACTGGAGCACGGTGGAGCTGATCGAGATCCCGCGCTGCTTCTCGAGCTCCATCCAGTCGGAGGTGGTGGATTTCTGCGACTTCTTGCCCTTCACGGCCCCGGCCAGGTGAATGGCGCCCCCGTACAACAAGAGCTTCTCGGTAAGCGTGGTCTTGCCCGCGTCCGGGTGCGAGATGATGGCGAAGGTGCGGCGCCGGGCCACCTGTTCGGCAAGTTGGGTCTGAAGCTTCGGGTCCATAGGGGAGGGCCCACTCTGCCCCATGAGGAGCCGGAATTCCAGGCGGGCCTGCTCGGACTGGCGGCGGGGCGCAGAGCGCGGCCGTGGCCCCCGGATTGCACCGGATCAGGGTCATGAACCTCCGCCTTCGCCGCGTTTTGAGGCCTTTCTTCCCCTTGATCGCCCCCGTAGTCGCCGCGGCACTGGGGCTTGCGGCCACCTGGGGCTCCAGCCCTGGGGCGCGCTATCCGGCGCAGACCCAGGCCGTGGATCCGGCCATCCGCGAGGCCAGCCGGCGCGCGGTGACCGACTGCGCGGCGGGCGTGGAGGACGGGAAGGTGGGCGCCATCAACCGCTCCTGGAAGAGCCTTTGCCAGCGCACCCCGACGGTGCCGGGCTGGGACGGTTACCGCAGCGAGAAAGCGCACTACTCGCTGACCCGCAAGGGGGAGGGCTTCACCCTTTCGTCGGAGATCGTGGTCGACGCACAGCCCGCTTCGCTTCCAAAGGCACGCAAGGAGTTCATGCTCGCGCAGACGGCGGCCTGCCTGCCCGTGATCCAGCAGTACTTCGACCGCTACGCGCTGCGCGTGGAGTACGGTTTTCGCCTGAAAAAGCCGGTAGAACCGGCAACTCCTCCGAACTTGCTGACTGTCACGGACAAGGCCGGGCGCTCGCATTCACGTAACTACTTCTTCCGCGGGCTCGATGTGCCGATGACTTTACCCGGCTCCACGATCAAGACGGACGGTGGCCCGGCCGTGACCTGCGTGAAGCGCTGCCAGGCCTTTTTCGCTGCCGGCGGCGCCTCGGGCTGCCAGGACATGTGCGAGCCGATCCGCCAGCGCGAATACTGCCAGATGATGCTGCACGAGGTGGGGCACCTCATGGGTCTCCCTGACGAGTACGCCGACCCCTCGTGTCCGGACCAGGAGTTCATCTCTTCCGAAACCTACCCCTGGAGCGCGATGGCGGTGCCGTTCTTCGGCCTGCTCGATACGCCGGACATCCTGGGATCGGGGCACTCGATCGACACGGGTTACGTGGAGTTCTTCCCCCGCCACCTCGAGACGATCACGCTCCCGCTCTGTGGGGAGTGAGGCCCCCTGGGCGAAGGGTTCGGGGCCGGTGTTTCGCTTGGGCGCGTGCCTAGGATCTGGGCGAGCGCGGACAACTTGGACACTTCCTTTGCCCTCCGGCACCAGCCCCGGCACCAGAAAATCTGGTGAAAATTCGTTTGAGAGCCGTCTCGGCGGGGATTTCACGAGAATTCCTGGGGCCGGAGCCGAGCCTGGAAGATCCCCAGGGCCGGGGCACGGGCGTTGCTCTAGCTACAGGTTCGGGAGTCCGTCAGGGATGTGAGAGAGGAGGCTCGGATGATCCGGATTGCGTTGGGTACCGCCCTCGGGACCCTAGTGTTCTTCTTTTCTTCCGCCTCGCCCGCCCGGGCGCAGGAAATCACCCCGGCCATCAGCTACCTGGCCTGCCAGACCATCGTCGAGGCCTCGGCCAACCTGGTGTTCGATCGGGAAACCGCGCCCATCCACCACTACCTGGAGGCCGCCAAGCAGCGCGTGGCCCAGGAGGCCATGCGCCTGAGCACGGCCGTCGGCCCCGCCAATGTGCGCCCCTTCGGCTGCCCGGCGGGCTACCACTCGAGCGACGACTCCTGCTACGAGAACGACCCGCCCGAGTCCCGCAGGTATCCCAACGTGCGTTTCGAGCCCCTGGGCGAGCCCGAGGTCATCCTGGGCGGCGGAGGGTCAGTGCGGGTTTGCCTGGAAGTGAGCTGGCTGATCTTCAGCCTGGGCGACGATTCGCAGCGCATCTGCACGCAGGTGATCTCGCAGGCCGGGCAGCGGAGCTTCGCCGGCGGCTCGCACAAGCTCCGTGGCGCGATCGCACTGGCTCAGACCGTGTACGGTGAGGACGTGGCGGGCGACGGGCTCGTCTCCTCCGGCATCGACGTGCTGAAGACCCGCGAGCAGTACCTCGGCGAGAAGACGCAGGAGGTCTGCGGCGCCGCTCCCGATCCGGAAGAGATGGTCTGCACGCAGCCCTGAGCCCAGCGTCAAGGCGCTCCTCGCGGTGATGGGCCTTTTCTAATCGTCCCTCCGAGGCGAGAATGGGAGCCAGCATCCACGATTTCTTAAGGAGGAGATCAACATGTCCAAAGCGAAACTCGGCGCGCGCATTTTCCTGGGCCTCATCTTCACCCTTCGAGGCCGCCGCGCCGAGCGCATCCGCTGAACGCAACAAATTGTTGCGTTCAGCCTGCCTTCGCCGCCAGTGAAGCTCCCAACGCAACAAATTGTTGCGTTCGGGCCGCGTGCCGGCGGCGTTCGGAGGCGGCCGGCCGCCCGCCGCCTCAGGCGTAGCGGCCGCGAATCTCCGCGAGCGCCTCGGCGGTGGTGGCGAGCCGCGTGGGCATGGGCGCGAGCGCGGAGAGCACCACCCTGCGGGAGCCGGGGCTCCAGCGCGACACGCGCGGGTCGAAGATCACGATCGCGCCTTCGTCCTGGGGCGAACGGATCAGGCGCCCCACGCGCTGCTTGAGCCAGATCATGCGAAGCGGGAAGTCGTAGTCGTAGATAGGCGATTTCTCGCGGGCCTTCCGGGCCTCGGCCAGGTGGCCGCGGGTCATTCCCTCGTGGATCTTCTCCAGGATCACGCAGGTGAGCCGCTTGCCGGGGATGTCGAGCCCCTCTCCGTAGCGTTCGCCGCCCAGGAGCACGGCGCGCTCGGAGGCGAGGAAGGCCTCGGCCGCGCGGTTTTCGGTGGCGGAGTCGAAGACCTGGATGCCGTCGGCCTGCAAAAGCTGGTGTAGCCTCGCCGAGGCCTCGCGCAGGCGCACATTGGAGGTCATGAGCAGGAGCGTGCGGCCGCCGAGCGTGCGAGCCACCTCCGCCGTGAGCCTCACGAGCGCCTCGAGGTGCTGAGGCGTGCCGGGTTCGGGCGCGTCAGAAGCGAGGTACACCTGCGCCTGGCGCTCAAGCTGATAGGGCGAGGGGAGCTGCACGAGCTTGGCTCCGCCGGCGGGCCGCGCGCCCGTGCCCGAGTCGCCCGCGCTCGTGTCGAGCCCGAGCCTGCGCAGGATGAAGGGGTTGGAATTCCCCGGCGTGAGCGTGGCCGAGGTGAGCACCACCGCGCGCTTCTCCTCGAAGAAGGGGCCCGCCAGGCCCGATACGTCCACTGGAGTCACCTCAAGCCGCCAGGAGGCGTCGCGCGGGTTGCGGTGGAGCAGGCGCACGTGCTCGGTGGTCGTGTTCTCGAGGAAGACGGCGAGCTTGGATTGGAATCCCGAGAAGGCGTCGGCGTGGGTTTTGAGCAGATCCAGCCCGTGGTCGTCCTCCTCGCCGCCGCCACGCCCCTCGCCGATGTCCTTGAGCCAGCCGCCCAGCCGCGAGGACAGACCCGCCGCCGCCGCGCGCAGCTCGGAAAGGGCTTCCGTCACCGCGCCGCGCGCGGCCTCGGCCACCGCCGAGCCGGGAGGGTTCATGGCCAGGGTATCCGCCCGGCCCCAGCCGCCGCCTCCCCGTCCGGCCGCCGCGCCGAAGGCCACCGTGAGCACCGCCTCCACGGCCGTGATGCGCGTCCGCAGGGTCTCCGCGTCGTTTCGTAGCAGAGCGGCCGCGTCGCCTTTGAAAACGGTTTCCACGCGGCGGGCGATGGATTCGGCGTCGCCTCCCGCGTCGCGGCCCCGGCCGCGGCGTTTGTCGAGCCGGCGCGCGGCTTCGGCCATCTCCTCCCCGCTCACGGACACCGAGAAGGCCTCGGTCACCCGCTCCTCCAGGTGGTGGGCCTCGTCGAGCAC
>JADZFF010000118.1 GCA_020850015.1 Bdellovibrionales bacterium
CTTCGCGCCGCGCTCTGGGCGCTGCGGGGAGAGGAGTCTGGCGAGGGCTGGAGCCTGGGCGCATACGCGGAGTGGGGCATCCGGTTCGAGCGGGTGGACGATCTCGAGCTCGCCGCGAAGGGCGGCGTGAGCGCCGGGCCCGCGCTGAGGCGGCGCTGGGTCTGGGACGGCTCAAGGGGCGCGAGGCCCAGGGCCCTGGCATTCTCGCTCGCGGCGCCCGTCACCGGCCCCCTCCACGGTCATCAGCTCGGTGGCAGGGGAGAGCTCTGGGCCGATTGGGGCCCCTGGCCCGCGCCGCTCGCGACGCGCCTGGGGCTTCGGGCCCGCGGCGGCGCATCGCTCCTGAGCTGGAGCGAGCCCGAAGGCTCCCTTTGGCTGGATTGGAGCGCGGGGCTCGCGCTCACGATCACTGGCCGATGAGCCAGCTGAAGGCGTTCGTGAACATCTGGCGCATGTCCAGGGCGCCCGGCGTCGTCCCGGACAGCGACTGAAGCTGGTTCATCATCACGATCGTCACGCGGCCCCCGCCGCAGCGGCCCTTCATCACCGCCGGGAAGGTTCCCGCCGGCACGAGCGACGAGGCGCCCGTGGAGGTGAAGGTGGCCGAGGAGTGAAGCCAGGTGCTGTTGAAGTCCGTGATCGCGAAGGCCGTGCGAAGGCCTGTCGTGATCGAGGTGGAGGTGAGGCCCGCCATGAGCGGGTCATTCACGTCCGTCACGGTCATCGTTGAGGCCGTGGTGGGAAGCAGCAGCCCGCCGCCGGCGGCGTTGCCCTCGAAGAGCGCAAGCGAGGGCGGCATGCGGTCCTGGAAGCCCGCGTTGACGCCCACGAAGCTGTCGAACATGAGGGCGCCGCCGTCGTACTCGGCGAGCACGGATCCGCCGGCCGCCACGAAGGCGCGCAGGCCGTCCACGTAGGATTGGGTGGCGGGAGAGACGATCATCCGGCGGGTCACGATCATCACCGTGATGCCCTGGGCTTGCGGCACGCCGTCGATGATCTGCTGGTCGGAGAAGATCGTCGGCGTGATGCCGATCTGGCTCAGTCCCGCCTGGATCGTGCCCAGGGAGCCGTCTGAGAGGTGGATGCTCATTCCCACGCGAAGCTCGGCCTTCGGAACGAACTCGCCCGCGGAGCACATGGCGTCCACGCCGCCCACGACCGGGATCTCGGGGGCGCGGTCGCAGTAGCGGATATCCACGACGGAGAGCGGCTGGCCCGGCTCGGAAACCTGAACCGTGTTCGTCGCTTCGAGGAAGTTGTACGCGGCCGGGTTGCCGTCCACGAAGACCTGGATGGAGTCCGGGTTGGCGTTCGCATGACTCAGGCCGAACTCGGCCTGGAGGTTCATGCGGATCGAGGCCACCACGCCGATCTCGTTCAGGCCGTCGTCGTACTGGCCGGTGGAGAGCTCCACGAGCACGCCGCCCGCGAGGTCCACGAAGTCGGTGATGCCGTAGCCCACTTCATCCTCGGCGCCCGGGGCCGCGTTGATCAGGTCCGGATCCGTGTAGATCACGCCGCCCACCACCACCGGCAGGTCGCGCTTCATCGCCTTCACCTTCGCGAGCACCAGGTCCGGGGTGATGGCCTCCTGGTGCGAGGGCATCAGGATGATGGAGCCGTCCATCTTGGCAGGCGCCATGCGCGTGCAGAGATTGGCCTTGGCCACGGGCTCAATGCCCTGACCGTCCACCACGGGGGTCACGCCCTCCGGGAACTCGGCGCAGATGTCCTGCTCGTCCGTCACGATCACCACGGCGAGCGCGGCGTCGTCCCGGAGGAAGCCCTGGCCGCGCATCTCGGCGAGGCGGTCGTCGTCCATGGCGCGGTTCAAGGAAACCAGCATGGCCTCGCCGCCGTCGGTGGCGTTTTCGGTGGCCACGCCCGTGGTGAGCGTCTCGCGGAGGCGCGTGCGGAGAGTGGCTAGATCCATCTCGTCCGAGCTGTACACGTAAGGATAGGTGGCGTTGCGGCGGTAGAGCCGGCCGCTGCGCGAGGAGCCGGGGCCGTGCGCGAGCATCACGCCCACGCGGTAGCTCACGTTCGCCGGGAGCGCCGCCACGAAGGCGTCGATGCCGTTGGCCACCGCGCCGCGCTCCTCATTGAGCGAGCCCGAGGTGTCGACCAGGAAAAGAACGTCGATGTTCCGGGTGATCTGCGCGTCGGGCTGCTGGAAGCGGTCGAGGTGGCAGCCTTCGGCCGGCTCGCCTTCCGTCGGGCTTCCCGCCTCGTAGCCTTCGCTCACGAAGGCGTCGTCCATCACGGCGACGGCCACGCCGTCGAGCTCGCATCCGGCACCCGAGAGGGCCAGGGCGGCCGCGGCAGCCAGGGCGAGAGTCCCCTGCGTGCTGTACCAGCCGGCCTTGGGTGAGAATCGTTGAGAGGACCTTCCAATGGTTTTCATATGGCCTCCTTCCCTTGGGTTCACGTACCGCGCTTGGGGAAGCCGCTTGGAAGCAATCACGTACTACTAGGTCTTAGAATACCAGGGGATAATGCGCTGCGTAATAAGATCCTGACAAGCCCAAAACACTATTAAAATCCGTTATCTATCAAGAGTCCTTAACAGATGCCGCCGGGAATCAGGCCGGATGAGGCTCGCCTCTCAACTGAATCAGTCGTTCCAAGCTGCGGCGATCGCCCCGCGCCAGATCAAGGAATTGCACCGCAAATCCGCCAGGATAGTGGCCACGAGCGGCTCCCGAGCGCACCACCTGGGCCGCGCATAGGATCGTCCTTCCCTGGTCCAGCGTCAGTCTCAGCGTGCAGCGCGTTCCGGGCGCCAGGCCCACCTGGGTAGGATGAACGGGCGACCCGCCGGGCTGCGTCCACCGCGCGTCCTCAAGCGCGAAGTAGGCGCCGGTGGCGGACACGTCGTAGGCGCGGGCGCGAAGGTCTCCGCCCGAGACGGGCGAAAGCAGAGTGAGGAGCCGAAGCCTCCTGCGTGGAGCCGTGAGCCACCAGCGGTTGGAGGGGTCGCGAAGGAGATGGATGGGCGAGGGTCGCAGCAGGGGAACCTGTCCAGCGAAGGCCACGAGCGTGGCGATCGAGGCGGCAAGGCCGCTCACGTTCGCGTCGACCGCGGTGAAGAGCCAGTTGTTCCAAGCCACCACGGCCAGGAAGGCCGGCGCCAAAGCCAGGATCCAGCGGCTGGCCGCGACGGCTGCCCAGGAGCAGGCGAAGCCCAGAGCCATCACGGCGAAGTTCATCGGCGCGAGCTTGGTGACGACGGCCCAGAATTCCCAGGGCGCGTGCCCGTACTGGGCCATCACCTGCAAAGGCAGCGAAAGCGTCGTGCCCGCGTAGAATCCGGCGAGAGCCCAAAGCTCCCAGGGTCGGCGGTTCATGGCAGTGGTTCCTCCGCGAAATGGTGGCAGTAGCTGGAGATCCGGTTCACGTATTTCCTGGCTTCTTTCAGGCTCGGGCTCCGGAGCCAGCCTTCGCCCCGCCGGCGCAGGGCCGAGTGCACGCGCGAGTAGCCCGAGTGGTAGCTCGCGAGCACGAGGCGCGTGTGCTCGGTCTCCGGGTCGCGAAACGTGGCGCGGAGGTAGGCGAGCGAGGCCGGCGTGGACCAGCGTTCGGCCAGGATGCGGGCGTAGGCGAGCCCGCCGATCACGCTCTTTTCCGGGTCGAGGCGCCAGTCGTTCGCGGGTTTCAGCTTCCCGCTGAGGATCATGGCCCGAGCCGCGAGCGGTGGAAGCCGGTTCAGGCGCGGGGAGCGCGGCCACTTCGGGAATTCCCTGACGAGCTCCTTCGCGGCGATGGGGGTGACCTGAGTGAGGCCCACGGCCCGCGCCCAGCTCACGGCGCGGGGATCGAAACCCGACTCCTGCGCGATGAGCCCGGTCAGGAAGGCCGGATTGAAGCCGGCGCGGAGAGAGTGGTTCCGGATGGCGCTCATGAGCCTGCGGGGCGGCTGGAAACGGCCGGTGTGAACCACCTCCTCCGCGCGGAAGGCGTGGCAGTTGGGTGGCTCGTAGCGCGCGTGGACCGCCGAGCCGGACCGGCTCCTGTAAGTGACCTCGATCCGATGGTCGCGCTTCGAGTCGAGGCGCACCTTCGGAACTCGAACGCGGATCTCGTTGCGTTCCAGATCCTCGTGCACAATCGCGGAGCGCAGGAAGTTCCCGCTGACGTCGAGGCCGTCGTAGAGCACGGCGAGCTCGTAGTCCTCCACGCTCCCGAAGGGGTCGCGGATCGTCACGATCATCGGCGCGGATTCATGGAGCACCTGCCGATCCGGCGAGAAGCTCAGCTTGGGCGCGTAGGCGGTGGCTTCCGAGCGGACATCCTGTGCCGCGCGTTCGGCCGCTTCCTCCGCAAGCGCCTGCGCATCGATCGCGGCCCGGGGGCTCAGCCAGCTCACCGCCCCGAGCGGGGTGTTGGGACCCGCGCAGCCCGCGAAAAACAGTGCTCCGATCAGGAGGGCGATTGAGCAGGTGGGGAATCGAAGGTGTCTCATAATATTTAACAATATTAATTATTGATAACAATTATGAGACTAAGGGGGGAGCCACCCCAGGTCAACGATGCGGGGTCGTGAATCGGCTAACGCATTGAAAAGAAACGGATAAGATTATGTGAAGGTCACTGTCCCGCTGGGCGCAGCATCTCCAGGTGGGGGATGCCGTCTTCCATGTAGGGCCCGTGCACCTTCTCGAACCCGAGCCCAGCGTAGAAGCGCTCGAGGTAGGCCTGGGCGGAAATTCGGATGGGCGAGGGGCCATGCTCGTTCTCGATCCTCCGGATGCCCTCGAGCATGATCGCCCGTCCGGCTCCAGTCCGGCGAGCCTCCGGCGCCGTCACGACTCGCCCGATGGAAAGCTCGGCGTAAGTCACGCCCGGCTGCACGACGCGAAGGTAGGCCGCGAGGAAGGGGCCGCCGGTCACGGGAGTGGCGGGCATCCAGCCCATGAGGTGGCTGGAGCGCCGGTCGCGGCCGTCGACGTCCAGGTAAACGGCGTTCTGCTCCACCACGAAGACTCGTTCCCGAAGCCCGATGATCTCGTAGAGCTCGTCGCGGCTCAGGTCCTCCCAGCGTTTCCAGGTCCAGTCGATCTTGTGGTTCATGGGGCCTGGAACATACCGGAGGTTGCGTGCGCGGACCAGCGGGGCATAGTGGAGGCATGGCGCAGATCCCCCTGATTCTAGGCACGGCACTCGGTATTTTGTGGATGGAGTCGCGTTTGGCTTGGGTGCGGGCACTGAGCGCGGTGGTGGTGGCCTACGGCGCCGGGCTCGTGCTCGCGCACATCCCCGGCGCGGTGCCTGATGCGGGCGTGTCTGCCGGGATCGCGCAGGGCGCGGTGCTCGCGGCCATTCCCCTGATGCTGTTCTCCGCCGACCTGGGCGGCTGGCTGAAGCTTGCGCGGCCCACGGCGATCGCCACGGGCGTGGCCTTCTTCTCCGTATGCGTGGCGGCGATCGCGGCGGGCGCCTACTTCCTGCCGCGCTTCGGTTCTCCCGTGGGCCCTGAGCTCGCCGGGATGTTCACGGGTTCGTTCACCGGGAGCGCTCCGAACCTGGCGGCCGTGGGCGCCGCTCTGGGCGCGGCCCCCGAGACCTTGCTTGCAGCCCAGACCGCCGATCTGATGGTCTGCGGGATCTTCTGTCTTCTCTTCCTTTCTCCGGCGCTTCGTTGGGTGGCCGGGTTCCTGCCACCCTTCCGCCCTTCGGGCGAGCCTGGAAAGGGCGAGGCGGGGGCGGAAACGGTGGGAGACACGGCGCTGCGCCCGCCCTGGTCCTTCCCGCCCGCGCAGCTTCTCCGCGCGGCCGGGCTTTCGCTCGGCGTGGCGGCGGCCGCGGGTGCCGCCGCGCTCGCGGCGCCGCCGAGTCAGCAGATGCTCGTGGCTCTGCTCGGGGTTTCCACGCTCGCTTCCTGTCTTTCCCTCAGCCGACGCGTGCGGGCCCTTCCCGCCACCTACGAGCTCGGGCAGGCTATCTTCCTCGTCTTCTGCGTGGCCGTCGGGTCGCAGGCCAACTTCGCCCGGCTCGCTGCCTCAGGGCTGATGCCCGCGGCCTACGCGGGCGCGCAGCTCCTGATCGCGCTGGCTCTGCATCTCCTGCTCTGCCGCCTGCTCAGGATCGACCGCGATACCGCGATCATCTCGATCACCGCGGCGGTGTACAGTCCGGCCTTCGTTGGGCCGGTGGCCTCCACGCTCGGCAACCGGCGGATCGTCGTCTCAGGTGTCACCGCCGGCCTCGTGGGCCTGGCCGTGGGAACGGGCCTCGGCCTCGCGGTGGCGGCCGTGGCGGCTTCCTGGCTCAGCGGCCGACTGAGTTGATGTCCAGGTTGAGCCAGCTCTGACTCGGGTTCACGCCCTTCTGCTCCCGGAGGAGCGACTTGAAGCGCGGCAGGCTCAGGAAGGCCGTGCGCTCGGCGCCGATATCCTCGGAGCGCACGTTTTCGAGCGAAGGCAGGATGCCGGTCCGGTCGTCGCCCATGTTGGCGCCCAGGCGGGCGTCGTCGTAGGGGGTGGTGCCATCCATGTTGCGGAGGTAGACGTCCTGCTGGTCCGGGCGATGCACCGCGAACACCAGGAAGTTGAAGGCGCGCCAGTGGCCCCGCTGCTGAACGGAGGTGGCCGGGATGGTGGCGCGGCCGGCGCTGTCCACGCGCAACTTCACCGGAGGTTTGCGCAGGGACTGCACCCTGATCACGTAGCCTGTGGTGGCTAGGGTGGAGCGGGCCGAGACGTAGAACACGCTCAAGGTCCGGCCGGCGTAGGCGCGAAGGCCGGTGAGGCGGATCTCCTCCACGGGGATCGCCGGCCCCGATACCGCGGTGAGCTGGCTGAGGACTGGGTTCGCGGAGGCGGTGCCCGCCGCCGCGATCAGGAGGGTGGCCATGAGGTTTTCGAACATGCGCATGGGGGTCATTTTTCTCTCCGGGTTCTCGATCAGAAGAAGTTCTCGTCCAGGTTCACGTAAAGCAGAATGAAGCCGTTGCGATCCGTGCTGACCTCGGTCAGGTTCATCGGCATCCCGAACAGGCTCGATGGCAGGCGGAAATCCTCCACCAGCAACTTCTCCTCGTTCTGGATCCTGTGGTTGAACGCGCGGAATTTCTTGCGCACCTCCACGAGCACCTTGCTCTCCCACATGTTGATAGTCGAAGGATCGAGGACGATCGAGTTGAGCTGGATCTCGTTCATGCGCATCTTCATCCCGCCGGTGGCCGTGCGGCCGAGCGAGATGCGGAGGTCGAACCTCATGCGAAGCGGGTTGTTCACGAGCACTGAGCCCAGGCCGTCGACCTCGGTCTCCACGTTGAGCTTCAGGACGGCCTGGCCGTAATCCGAACTGCCGTCGATCACGAGCCTGGGGCGCTCGATGAGCCGGATCGGGTTCGAGCCCGGCACGGAGAACTCCCGGTTCAGTCCGCGATTGTAGCTCAGCTGGAGCATGCGGTTCACGAGGTCCTGGCTCAGGGTCAGCACGCCGTCGTTCGCGGCGAGCGTGGCGTCGGGCACGCGCGGACGGCGGGTACTCGGCACGGTGCGGTCGGGCGCCGGATCCCAGCTCCAGCCCGGCATCCAGCTCAGCCGGCGGGGGCGGGGGTCCTCCACGTAGCCGGTGAGGCCCAGGTAGAGGTGGCGCCCGGTCTGGTTCAGGATCGCTGGGCTCAGGCCCCAGACGAACTTATCCCGATCGGCGATTTCGCCCTCGGATCCGGGCGGATCCATCCGGTTCA
This sequence comes from Bdellovibrionales bacterium, assembly GCA_020850015.1. Classification (GTDB taxonomy): domain Bacteria; phylum Bdellovibrionota; class UBA1018; order UBA1018; family JADZFF01; genus JADZFF01. Next base: position 7,700 of record JADZFF010000118.1, read on the forward strand.
TCTCGAAGAACCCGTGCGGCATGCGGGCCTCGATCATCTCATTGAGCGTGTCGGGGAGCTTTTCGGCAGCGTAGCCGTCCAGGTAGCTTTGCAGGGCTCGCAGGAGCTCATCCTTCTTCTGGAGCAGCTGCCGCTCCAGCGCCCTCTGGTTGAGGGTGGTGTGCATATTGCCGATGCTCACGCGGACCAGGGGGAGATCGAGCGGCTGGCGGAAGGTGGCCGATACGCGCACGTCCTCGATGTTCGTCTCTATGTCGAGCACGCGGGTGGCGAGGCCGCCCCCTTCCTTCACGGTCAGAAGCACGGGTACGCGGACGGTGAGGGGAGTGCCCGTCGGGCCCACCTGAAGGGCCAGGTTCTTCATCGCGGCCGTGTAGGGGGCCTGCCTCCTCCTATCGTGATCGAAGGCCTTGAGCAGCGGGTTGGCGAGGTCGGTGGCTTTCACCGCCTCCACGTCGATTCGGAGCTCCGGAACGGTGGCTTCGAGCACCAGCACCATCGCGTTCCGCTCGCCCGATTCAGCCAGGAGCGCATGATCGGGGACGATGGAGAAGCGGTCGAACACCAGGGCGTATTGGATGTTCTCCACCTCCACTTTGAACAGGGGATTGTTGACGTGAAAGCCGATCAGCCAGTTTTTCAGCGTGCGCCGCGCGGAATTCAGCGTCGCCTGATGCTGCGCCATTCCCGGCGGGAGGTTGTCGAGGTCGATCGCCTCGTCGGCCTGGTAGTCCCAGCGGGGGAAAACCCCCGTGCTGAAGGAGTATCCGTTCATGAAGAGGATCGATTCCAGGTTGTCCGCGAAGTATTGCTGGCCCTGGCGAGAGAAGTAGAAGCCCACGCTCTGCTCGATGAGGTGGGGTTGTTCCACCGAGGCCCGCGCGGAGGGGCCATGAGTCAGGCCCAACGCCAGTGCGGTGCTCGTAAGAAGTGCGGCAATGCGCATGGGGATCCTTCCGTCGGCAAGGGAGCCAGATTAACGCACCGTTTCATATCTTTTGGTTTATACCTTGTCAAACTTGTCAGGTATTCGTGATTTAGGGTGGAATTGCAGCTACTTATACCGACGGTGTTAGGCTTTCGAGCATGACTTTCCTCCAGATCCTGTTCCTCGCTCTCGGTATCGCTCTGCTGGCTCTCCCGCTGGGGCTCACGGCGCTCGGATTTCTCGTCTTTCTTGGGCTCAGGTGGCGGGCCCGGAGGGCGCGGCGGCTGCGCCGGGGAACGTTGATCGAATGGGACCTCTCCATCGGGATCTCTGAAAAGGAGCAGCCCGCGCGACTCGGCATTCGCCGGGGCGTTCTTCCGCTCCGGCAGGCGGTGCGGGCGATCGACGCCGCCGCGGGCGACCCCCGCGTGGCCGCCCTCTGGGCCGACCTCTCCTTCGTGAGCCTCGGCATGGCCCAGGTCCAGGAGCTGCACGCGGCGGTGCTTCGGTTCCGCGCGGCTGGAAAACCCTGCGTGGCCTTCGCCGACAGCTTCGGTGAGGAGGGCGGCACTGCGGCGCTGCTGCTCGCCTCGGCCTTCGGGCGCGTGGAGATGCAGCCCTCCGGCACGGTGTCGGCCGGCTTTTCCATGGAGAAGCCCTACTTCGCGCGTCTCTTCGCGAAGCTGGGGCTGAAAGCCGAGGTCGGTCAGCGCAAGGAGTTCAAGAGCGCGATGGAGCGTTTCACGCGCGATTCGATGAGCCCGAGCGCGCGGGAGGCCGCGCAGGCGGTCCTCGACGATTGGGTGGGTCAATGGAGCAGGACCTTCGCCGCCGGCCGGGGTTTGAAGGAGGAGGAGGTGCGCGCGCTGCTCGTGAAGGCGCCGCTCCTTCCCGCTGAGGCGCTCCAGGCCCGTTGGGTGGATGCGCTCGGGTACCGCGACGAAAGCCGCGCGCGCTGGGAGCCCGCGCCGCCGCCGCCGGGGCACAAGACCTCCAAGGCTTCGCCGGTGGTGAGCCTGGCGCGCTATCTCGCGCGGGCGGAGCCGCGCCTCTCTCGGCGCGGGAGTTATCCGGCCTGCTTCGACGCGCGGCCGCCGACCGGAACGTGCGCGGCATCCTGCTCCGCGTGGACAGCCCGGGCGGATCCTACACCGCCTCCGACACGATCGCGCGCGAGGTGCGGCGCGCGCGCGATGCGGGCAAGAAAGTCGTTGTCACGATGGGCAATCTAGCGGGCTCGGGCGGCTACTACATCGCGATGTACGCGGATCGCATCCTGGCCTCACCCGGCACGATCACGGGCTCGATCGGAGTGATCAGCGGGAAGTTCGTCGCGCGCGAGGCCGCCGACCGCATTGGCGTCGGCTGGGACGGCGTGGCGCTCGAGGGCGCGGCCCGGCGGAGTTCGCCGATGCATCCGCTCGACGAGGCCGGGCGCGCGCGGATGGAGCACGAGCTCGACGAGATCTACAAAGATTTCGTCATGCGCGCGGCGGATGGTCGCAAGACCAGCTTCGAGAAGATCGAACCCCTCGCGCGTGGAAGGATCTGGACCGGCGCACGCGCGGCGGAGCTGGGGCTCGTCGACGGCGTTGGGGGATGGCGGGAGGCGGAGTCGGAGCTCGCCAGGCTTTGCGGTGTTGCGGAGGGCTCAGAGTCGCGCTGGTGGGTGCTGACGTCGCGCGCCCATGTTTGGAATCAGCTTCGTGGGATGGCCTCTGTCCTTTGGGCCGAGGTCGCGGCGGGTTGGGACGCACGCACACGAGGCATCGTCGAACTCAGGGATGACTTTTCTGGGAATTTGCGCTTGAAATAGCCGAACAATTGGCTTATTTTTCAAGGAGCGTGACGTTTCGAGGAAATGTTTCCCCGATCCGAATCGCAATCTCTCGAAAGGAGGCAACGATGTCGAACCATAAAACCATCATGATGCTCACCGCCGGAATTCTTGGGCTCGATTCCGTATCCGCCGCCTCCGATCGACCGGGTTCCTTCTGCGCTCCAGTAGGGCGCGGAACCCACGTCGTCGTCGGCTGCTGAGGGCTCGGCTGTTCCGGCCGCGACGGATCCCATGCGTCATCGATGTCATCGTGGCTATCGCTCGCCACGAGCGTCCGTGAATTCGGGTCCCGAGCTTATCTAACAACCATTTCAAAGGTCTGACGTCGCTTCTTCTTGCGTTGCGCCCAAAGCGGCTCGGCGCTCGCGGAGCGTTCTCATCGCTTTGTGGTGAAATTTTTCTGCTCCATCTGGAGCGGCGGGGATTCGTGCGCCCTGTGGAGTCGCGCGAGCGAAACAGAACCGAAAAACAAAACGGAGATTCACGTGAAACAGCATTCAATTCAGCAAGTCATCGAAGCTCAACCCCGCAATGAGGCGCTCGGCCCTGAAGAGGCCGCGCTCTTTGAACAGCTCGCATTGCGTCGCCTCAGGCAAGTGGCGTGGCGGCATCGACGAAGGCGTGCCGGCGCGTGGGTGCTCCGCGCCGCCAGGAGCGCGTTCCGATGGGGGGCAGCACTCGCGGGCGCGCTCTTCGGCGGCGCGGAGCTCGTGCAACAGATCGCCCCTGGGCAGAGGCCTCTGGCGCGCAGGGACTGGGAGAAGCCGGAGTTGCGCAGGCCACCGACGCTCTTCTAGTCGCGGCCGCGCGGGGGGCTGAAAGGACTCCGGTGGATCCGGGAGAAAGGAGGTGATTTCCACACGAAGCGGGGAGGGGGGTAACCTCCTCCCCGTGGGCTGTCCGCGCTACCACGTAGTCAAATGTCGCCTTTGAATCGCACATTGAGGTCCGAACCGCGGACAGCGCTCAATGATGGAGGCCAGAGAGTTAAGCAATTTCTTGCGCAGCGGGGCGCTTTCGCTGTCCCTCGGTCATTGCCTGCATGCCGGCTATGGGGCCTTTGACGCCGAAGCCTCAAAAATGGCAGCGAGGCGAGGAGAGGTGAGGACCGCGAGCACGGCGCTGTCGAGCAGACTCGCCCGAGGCGCGTTGAGGGGTTCTGGCATCCGAACATCGGACCTCAATGTGCGATTCAAAGGCGACATTTGACTACGTAGGCGCGGAGGGACGCACAAAGGTGGGCCTGCATTTGCCGAGGATGGCCGCCTGTTGGATGGCCGCCCGTTCCTTTCGTGCTCAAGCGGGGCTAGCCCTCGCGGCGGGTGTCCGGCATCGAAAGGATGAAGTCGGATCCGAAGGCCTGGGCAGGTGTGAGGGTGCCTGTGAGGCGGGACGGGGCCACCCCCCGGCCGCCCTGGCCGCCTCCGATCAGGCCCTCCACCGCGCGGATGCCGGTGAGGGCGGTGAGCCGGTAGCCTTCGGGCGTCTCGAGCCGCGCCTCGGCCGACTCGCCGGCAGCGTTCCAGGCGCGGGCCCAGAACTGGGAGCGGGCGCGGGCGCGCGTCTCGGCATCGGGGCCCGCAACGTTTCGGCCAATCCACTCCTGGGCGCTTCGGCGCAGCGTGGGGAAGGAGAAGGCCACGCGCAAGGGAAACGAAAACGCGGCGAGCCCGATCCTCGCAGCCCGTGGCAGCACCGTGTACGTGGTGATGTCGGGTACGCCGGTGGAGCGGAATGCGGTGGAGAGATCGCCCCACAGCACCGGGGTCACCACCCGCTCGCGATCCAGGAAGCGCACGCGTTTGGAGCCGAAGCCGGTGCGGAGCCGCACGAGTTTCCCGCTCCGGCGCGCGAGCGTGCCCTGTGGGATGCTCTCCACGATGGTTTTGGCCGTGCCGGGACTCGACCCCGCGCCCGAGGAAAACGCGATCTCCAGGCCCACCGGCGACCTCACTCGCGAGGCCACGTGCGCGGCCAGGCAGTCTGAGGGCACGACGTCGAATCCTACGCCCGGCATAAGCGCCACGCCGGCACGCTTCGCTTCGCTGCTGAGCTCGGCCGCGCGTTCGAACACCGAGACCTCGCCCGTGATGTCGAGATAGTGGGCGCCCGCCTCGATGCAGGCGCGCATCATGGGATCGGCCGTGCGCGCGAATGGGCCGGCTGCGTGGAGCACAAGCATCACGCCAGCTTCCCGAAGGCGGGCCGCCACGGCCTTGGGGTCATCAAGCGCGAACACCCGGGCCGTAAGCCCATGCTTCCGCGCCAGCGCCTCCACCGGCTCACGCGATCGCCCCGCCACGATCGGTCGGTGCCCACGGGCGAGCGCCTCTTCAAGCAGGAGTTGTCCCGTGTACCCGTTTACGCCGTAGAGCATCCACATAGGGGATGCAGTCTGGCTTATTTCGACGGGTTCGTCACGTCGCGCGATACGATCTCGCGAAGCTCGGCCACGTCGGAGATGAGCTTCTTCAGGGTGTCCTGCGTGGGCTCCTTGGAAGCGAAAAGCGCGCCCATGCGGGACTCGAAAGTCTGAGTCTTGAGAGTGATCAGCGAATTAAGGCGGTCGTACCGCTCCTGGGCATCCTTGCGCGCGTCGGTGATGGCCTTGAGGATTTCCTCGCGCGTGCCATCCGCCCGGGCCACGAGGGGCTTAAGCGTGCGCAGCGATTCCTCTGCCGCCTCGAGACGATCGTTCAGGTCGCGCGCGCGGCGCTGATCGTCGTCGGCCTGGCGGGCCAGAATCTCGTAGCCTTCCTTCACGGAGCGGAGCTGGCCCTCGGTTTTCTCGCGAACCGTCGACTCGAAGGCGTGCACGCGCTCGCGAAGCTGGGCCATCTCGGCCTGGGCCTGAGAAACCAGGGGGCGGATCTCGGCCAGGGTCAGGGTCAGGCGCTCCACGTGGGCGCGGCCGTCGCCGAGGTGCTTCTCCACCTGGTACTTGGCGCCCTCCGCGAACTGAACCGCGTGGCGCGACTCGTGCGCTCCTTCAGCGGCGATCTCGGCCACGCGCTCCACGCGCTCCTTCATGGCCCTCGTATCGGCGTCGATGCGCTCGCGCAGGGTCTGCCCCTCGCGTACGAGCTGGGCTGACACCGTTCGGAACTCCTCGTGCATGCGAGTCAGCGTGGTGGCGCTGTCGCGGATCTCCACGAGCGTGCGCTCGGCCGTCAGGCGTTTGCGCGTCTCGCGCTGGAGCTGGTCGCTCAGCCCCTGGTTCTCCGCCTGGACTTCGACGAGCCGACGCTGGAGATCGTCGCTCCCAGTAGAAACCTTCTGGAGCTCGCGGGTGAGGCGATCTCCCCGCTCGCGGAGCTCCTTGAGCTCCTTGTCGGCGCCGCTCGCGCGATGGGCCTCGGGCTTCAGGCGCTGGATCTCGCCCTCGAGCGAGCGCAGCTTCGCGTTGAGATCCTCGTTACGCACTCGGAAGGCCTCGAGGCTCGCCTTGAGGTCGGCGTTCTCGCGCAGGAGAAGCTCGCGCTTGTTTCCAAGTTCGGAGGAGCGCACCTCGTAGTCGCGGGCCACCTGGGCGATCTGCGAGGCCATGCGGTGGTTCTTGTAGCGCTCCTCGGCGAGCAGGCGCTCGAGCCGGTCGGCCGTGTAGAGGATCGACTCCATCTGGTTCCGCACGGACCCGACGGCTCCGGCGGCGGGCTGAGCGGGCAGCGGAGGGAGAACGGACTCCGTGATCATGCCCGCCTTGGCCAGGGGGCCCCAGGCATCGGGCTCCCGCCGGGACTTCGGCAGCGACGGAGAAGACAGGAGGTCGTCTGATTCGGGAAACATGGTTCTGAGAACCCTCCTCCAACAGTTTCCGGGGCCTGGCCAAGCTCTGTCAAAACGGCAGAAACTGCCGGGGAGCTCTTGCCCGGTGTACCCACGGAGGGTGTAAGAGGGAGGGGATGCAAGGCGCGCTGTCCTCACTGGAATGGCCCAAGTTCGTCGCCCTGGCCCGCGAGCGGGCGAGGAGCTCCGTGGGGCAGCAGTATGTCGACGATGCCCTCGACCCCAAGGAGTGGGCCGCCCGCCCGGCCGAGGCCCGTGGGCTTCAGGCCGAGACCCGCGAGGTGCTGGGCCTCCTCGACCGCGAAGAGCTCTGGGGGCCGCTCAGAGACCTGGGCGACCCCCGCGACGCGCTCGAGGCCCTGGAAAAGGAGGCCGTGCTCGACCTCCCGCAGCTCGTGGAGATCCGCAGGTGGCTGACCGCCGTGGACTCCTGGACCTCGATGCCCAAGGAGGAGCTCGGCGCGGCCGCGCTCCTTCCGCGCGACATCGCCGACCTACCCGACGTGCGCGAACCCCTGCGGGCGCTGAACCGCACCCTGACCCCCTCGGGCGAGATCTCAGAGAAGGCCTCACCCATGCTCCGCGAGCTTCTGGCTCTGGTGGAGGAGCTCAAGATCAAGATCGGCGACACCCTCGAGCGCGTGCGGAGCCGGTACCTCGACTCGGGCGCGCTTCAGGAGGAGTACACCGACCGCCGCGACGACCGCTACGTGCTCGCCGTGAAGATCGGTTCGCAGTCCAAGGTGCAGGGACGGATCGTGGAGACCTCGGTCTCGAACAAGACCGCCTTCATGGAGCCGCGCGAGGTGGAGGAGCTCAGCCGTCGCCTGGATCAGGCCCGGAACGACTACGCGCAGGAGGTTTTCCGGGTACTCGAGGAGACCTCCGCGCTCATTCGCCCGCACGTCACCGAGACCTTCGAGGCCGTGGACATCCTGGCCTACTGGGACGCCGTTCAGGCCCGTGCCAGGCTCGCCGCCGTGTACGGCGGACGCGCCATCGAGGTCACCGAGGATCGCACCCTGAAGCTCGACTCGACTGCGCACCCCCTTCTCTGGTGGGCGCTCAAACCCGAGGAGATCATCCGCAACGACCTTGAGATCGACGAGAAGGCGCGCATGCTCCTGCTCTCGGGTCCGAACACCGGCGGGAAGACCGTGCTCCTGAAGACGCTGGGGCTCGCGGCGCTCTGCGCCCGCACTGGCTTCGCCTTTCCCTCGGCCGGCACCACCCGAGTTCCATTCTACGACCAGGTGTTCATGGATCTCGGCGACCCGCAGTCCATCGAACATCACCTCTCGAGCTTCTCGGGCCATGTGCTGCGTTTCCGTGAGATTCTGGAGCAGCTCACCGCGCACTCGCTGGTGTTGATCGACGAGCTCAACTCCGCCACCGATCCTGAGGAGGGCGCGGCCCTGGGCCGGGCCTTCGTGGAGACCCTGATCGAGCGCGCGGAGAAACTCGCCTCGGCGGCGCCGGGCGGCGCGGCCGCGCGGGTGCTGCTCGTGGCCACCACGCACGACCCCCAGCTCAAGGCGCTCGCCATGGCCGACAAACGCGTCGTGAACGCGAGCATGGCCTTCGACGAGACCCGCCTTTCCCCCACCTACCGGATGGTGACCGGCGTACCGGGCCGCTCGCGCGCGCTTGAAACCGCCGAGCGACTGGGCCTGCCGGCCGAGGTGCTCGTGCGCGCTCGCGGCTACCTGAGCCGGCAGCATGCCGAGTTCGAGAAGATGGTGGCGAGGCTGGAAGAGGATCTGGCCGCGGCCAAGATCGCGCGCGTGGAGGCCGAGGCCCGTCAGGCCGACGCCGAGAAGCTGCGCGACCAGTGGAAAGAGCGAGCCTCCGTCGCGATGACCGAGGCGCTCGAGCAGGCGCAGAAGAAGATCCGGCAGATCCTGGCGCTCGCGCAGGAGGGCATCCGCGACCGCGTGCGTTCGCTTCAGTCCACGGGCACGCATCAGGATGTGGAGGCCGGACGCTCCGAGGTGCGCACGATGCTCGACCGCGCCCTGGGGCAGATCGGCGACGCGGCCCGTGAACGCGCGCCCGAGCTCGCCGACGTGGTGAGCCGGGCCCTGGGCGATGCCGCTCTACCCAAGGAAGAAACGACACTCCCGCCCGGCACCGCCGTGCGCGTGGCGAAGTTCAAGACCGTGGGCGTGATCATCGAGGCGCAGGGTAGCCAGGGCAAGAAGTTCAAGGTGGCGATGGGCCTGCCCCTCACGCGCGATCGTTCGCGCATGAGCATGGTGCTCGAGCTCAAGGACCTCGAGGTGATCCCGGCCGCCGAGGCCGCGCGCATGCCCGGCGGCACCACGCTCGATCAGGAGCCCATCAAGAAGCTCAAGGCCGCGGCCCACTTCCAGAGCGCCGACTCGGCCAGCGCGTCCGTAGATCTGCGGGGGCGGCGCTTCGACGAAGGAATGACCGAGCTTGAGATCTTCCTCGACCGCGCGCACACGGCGGGCCTGAAGGAGGTGACCATCATTCACGGCATGGGCACGGGGGCGCTCAAGGACGGAACCTGGAAACTTCTGCGTTCGCTTCCCTATATCGTGAACTTCCGCGAGGGCGGCCCGGGCCAGGGCGGGGCCGGCGCCACCGTGGTGCAGCTGGGCTGAGAGTGCCGAGGAAGGATACGGAGGAAGCATCACCCATCCGCCTGAGCGCCGCACTGGACAGGCCGAGGCCGGAAACCTACTGTGTAAGGAAGATGGAGCCCGGCTCTTTCAGTCCCGAGATCACCCGCCTGCGGAATCACCGCATCGATCCGCCCGATCTCCTGGGCCTGTTTCAGGAGGTCAATCGCGAGTGGTTCGGAGGCATGCTCGCGGCCCCTCTCTTTCGCTGGAACTCGCGCCTGCGCTCGAGCGCTGGGCGTTTTCACCCCGGCACCCGCGGTTTCACCGTGCGCAGGAAACAGCTGCCCCTGATCGAGGTGGCCACCTACCTCCTTGAGGAAGAGAAGGCTTTCGAGCTCGTGCGCGACACCGTGGCCCACGAGATGATCCACTACTGGCTCTGGCTCCGGGGGCGTCCCTACGGCCACACCGGGGAGTTCCTGAAAAAGATGCGCGAGATGGGCGTGAGCCGTTACAACCCGGTGCCGCGCGTGCGGCCTTACCGGCATGTTTACGCATGCCTCGCGTGCAAGAAGGAGTTCTACTCCCGCAAGCGCCTGGGGCCCCTGGCCTGCGCGCGGTGCTGCAAGACCCACAGTGAAGGGCGCTTCGACTCTCGCTTCCGGCTCATCTACGTGGGTGAGTACGACACCCTCAAGGCCACTTCGGTGGTATAGGCAAGGCATGCGGAAGCTCAAGATCGGCATCGCGGTGGGGATCCTGGCTTTTGGCGCAGGCGTCATGGCAGGGGTGGCTTCCAAGCCCGCCTCAAAGGGTTTCGCCGGAAAGGGAGTCTGGGTCAGCCGACCGGATGGCTCCAAGAGCTGCGAATCCGGGAGCGGTCGTCCGATCGAGTCCGACGAGAAAGCCCTTCGCGACGGCGGGATTCCCGTGATTGAGGCCAACCACGGAGATGACGGCCAGATGCACATTCAAATGTGCGGGGCCGAAACCGGCCGAACGCATCGATTCCGAATCCCCGAAGACGCCTTGCCCAAGGCCCGCACTCTGGGATTTGAAGCCGAGCAGATCGCCGGCATCTCTCAGTAGTTGCAGCGCAGCGCGCAAAGCCCGATCTTTAACGCACCGTCCGCGCCGTTAGGGTGGCGATTAAGTTGGGTAATTCGCGTCTATCTCATGATCTGAGATGTTTCGCAGGTTGCGATAATAACTATCTGAAATTAAAAAGAAAATCTGCATTGACGCATCGAGTCATCATCGGTAGATCGTGGCTGAGTTTGTGTGGAAAAGGGGTACCGCCTCGGGAAGCCATCGGGGGTTTGTTCGGGGGAACAGGGAAGGCTTCCCGAGGCGGCATTGTAGTCCAGGGGGTTTATGAGGGGGGGGCCCCTGGGGGAACACTTTCTGGCTCGTGGCGCAGCCCAAATTGGGCCATGCGTTCCAGGAGCAAATCCTTATCCATCCGGCTGGCCTCGCAGGTGCGGTCCAGCTCCCAGTTGAAGGTCTTGAGCAGCTCCAACAGGTAAATCTTCTCGAACTCCTCGCGCGTGGCGCGGAAATCGATGTGGTCCAGGCCGAAATCCGGGATGTCGTCGGCCGTCACCCGGTCGCCCTGGGCGGTGATCGTGGCGAAGCGCAAGACGTTGCGCAGCTCGCGCAGGTTGCCCGGCCAGTCGTGGGCGCGGAGCTTCTTCCAGGCATCTGGGGCCAGGTCCCTCAGGTGCTCCTTATGGAGCTCGCGGGTGATCTCGCCCAGGATCCCCAGGACGATGTCCTCGAACTCCTCGATGCGCTTTTCGAGCCCCGGCATCTCGATCCGAAAGACGTTGAGCTTTTTCAGGAGTTCCATGTTGAACAGGCCGCCGGCGGCGCGGGCATCCAGGCTCTGGCTTGTGGTTACGATCACGCGCACATTCACGAGCATCCGGGTGCCATTGCCGCCCGGGTGAAGCACCGAGCGTGTCTTCAAGAGATTCAGAAGAACCTGTTGATCTGAAAGAGAAAGTTCGCCCACTTCTGGAATTTCAAGAGTGCCGCCCTGGGCCTTGAGGGCCTCTTCGGAGAGGGAAGTCTCGCGGCGGGTGGTGAGGTAGGGCCGGCCGGACCGTGGCCCGTTCTGGTGGATCCAGCGCGCAATGGCCCCTTTGCCGGTGCCGCTCGCGCCGTGAATGATCACCGGGGCCGAGTCCGTCTGAGCCGCCAACAATACGAGGCGACGCTGACCCGGCGGGATGAAATGAACCATCTCCATATCTGGAACCTGTTCCCCTTACTGCACCGCGCAATGAAATAACGCGACGCGTCTTGCGCGTCAACGAGAAAGATCATTTTTCTGGATATATTTATCCCCTCGTGCAATATTGCATCGCGTTATGACACTCAATCCACTCGATCAGAAGCGAAAGTACCCGACCTGGGGAGACTTCCTCAAGACTGCTCGGACCGCGCGTTATCGCTCGGCCCGCGAGTTTTGCTCCAAGGTCGACGTCGGCATCAGCTACCCCCAGTACTCCCGGTACGAGGCGGGCGAGCAGCTGCCGAACCTGGATCAGGCGCTGAAGCTCTGCCGGCTTCTGGAGATTCCTTCCCTGGAGGGGATCCTGGAGTGGTGCTTCGCCCAGATCGGCGACCCCGACGCCGCCGTGCAGGTTCAGAAGTTCCTGAAACAGGTCCGTTCGGGCGAGGCCAAGGCAGACCCCGCGCCCTCCCTGCCCGCCCCTGGTGCTGAGCTCTTCGCGGAGGCCAAGCCCGACTCCCGCGAGCCGATGTTCTCGCGTGGGAGCGAGGTGGACGAGGTGTTCACCTTCAACCGCAGTCACCTGGCCCTGTTCGAATCGGATCCGGCTTACCGCGACATTTTCACCTACGTGAACTCCTTCACCCCGGACTGGGTGGCGATCGAGGAGATCTCCACCCACCTGGGCATGACTCAGTCGCGCACCGAAGCCATGCTCGAGAATCTCAGCGACTATGGCGTGCTTCTGCTCGCCGGGGGCCGCTGCCGGGCCGCGAAGAAAGTGTTCTACTTCCCGGACGACCAGGACTTCTTCCGCCTCAGAAACAAGAACGTCGCCTTTAACGTCCAGAAGATCATGGAGACCGTGAGCTACGAGGACGTGAAGGCCCGCCGCGCCTTCCGCAGCGTGGTGACCCGGGAGCTCACCGCCGAGCAGCTCGAAAAGGTGATCCACGGCGTGGAGTACCTGATCAACCGCGTGGCCTCGCTCCCCGAGAGTGGGCATCCGGATCAGATCTTTTCGCTCTGCGTGGTCCTGGGCGAGCGCTTCCGCCGCCAGGGTCTCCCGGCCGAGGATACGGCTCCGGGCCAGGGGCTCCGTCTGGAGCAGAAAGGCGCCCCTCGGCCCCAGGCCGAGACGGGCGCTTGACCCCTGCGGTCAGCGCATCTATGACCTACCTCATCCATCGATGAAGATGAGGGGGATCCATGCGTAATCTGACCGGAAAGTTCGTCGTTCTGAGCCTCTTTGCCGCCCTCTTGGGGTCGGCGTCCGCGCAGGCGGCCCTGAAGGTGGGCCTGGTGCTCGACCGCGGCGGCAAGGACGACAAATCCTTCAACGAGGCCGCCTACAAGGGCAGCCTCCGCGCGCAGAAAGAGATGGGCTTGGAGCTCAAGGTGGTGGAAGCCACCGACACCAACGCCTTCGAACCCCTTCTTCGCACCTTCGCCCAGCGGGGCTACGACCTCATCATCGGAGTGGGCTTCGCCCAGGCCGAAGCGGTGAAAAAGGTGTCAGCCCAGTTCCCCGATCGCAAGTTCGCGATCGTGGACAGCGAGGTGCCCGGCGCGAACGTGCGCTCGATGATGTTCGAGGAGCACGAAGGTTCGTACCTGGTGGGCGCCATCGCCGCCCTGACGAGCAAGACCGCCAAGGTGGGATTCATCGGGGGCATGGACATCCCGCTCATCCGCCGCTTCCAGATGGGCTACGAGGCGGGCGCGCGCAAGGTGAACCCGAAGGTGGAGGTGGAATCCAATTACATCGGAGTCACCGCATCGGCTTGGAACAACCCGCCTAAGGCCAAGGAGCTCGCCGTCTCGCAGTACAACAAGGGCGCTGACGTGGTGTTCGCCGCCGCGGGCGCCTCGAACCTCGGCCTCTTCGACGCCGCCGAGGAGCGCAAGAAGCTCGCGATCGGCGTGGACTCCAACCAGAACTGGATCAAGCCGGGCTTCGTGCTCACCTCCATGCTGAAGCGCGTGGACGTGGCTGTGTTCGAGACGATTCGCGAGGCCTCGGGCGGCAAGCTCGAAGCCGGCACGCGCCGTTACGGGCTCGCGAACGAAGGCGTGGACTACGCGCTCGACTCCTTCAACCAGAAGGTCCTCACCGAGGACGTCCTGAAAAAGGTGAACGTGCTCAAAGCCGAGATCATCGCCGGCAAGATCACCGTTCCCGACTACTACAAGCGGAATGCCAAGAACTGAGACTTCGGCTTCGGGGGCTGAGGCTCCCGCCGTCGAACTAGTCGGCCTGAGCAAGACCTTCGGGTCCGTGCGGGCCAACGACGCCGTGAGCTTCCGCGTGGAGCGGGGGAGCATCCACGGCGTGATCGGCGAGAACGGCGCGGGCAAGTCCACCGCGATGAAGATGCTCTACGGGATCTACACCCCGGACGCCGGGAAGATCCTCGTGGAGGGCAAGGTGCGCCGCTGGCGTTCGCCGCAGGACGCGATCGCGGCCGGGATCGGCATGGTTCACCAGCACTTCATGCTGGCGGGCCCGCACAGCGCGCTCGACAACATCCTGCTCGGCGCCGAGACCTCGCGCCGGGCCTGGTCCTGGCTGCCGCCTCCGCTCCGCCCCATCGACCGTTCCGCCGCGCGCGCGAAGCTCCAGGCGCTGGCGGAGCGCTATTCCCTTCCCGTCGACTGGGACACCCCCGTCGAGCGCCTGCCCGTGGGCATCCAGCAGCGCATCGAGATCCTCAAGCTCCTGTACCGCGACGCCCGCATCCTGATCCTCGACGAGCCCACCGCCGTGCTCACGCCCCAGGAAACGCAGGATCTCTTCGCCAACCTCCGCCGCCTGCGCGGCGAGGGCAAAACGGTGTTGATCATCACGCACAAGCTGAAGGAAGTGATGGCCGTCACCGACCGAGTCACCGTGTTCCGCGGCGGCAAGGTCACCGGGGGCGTGGAGACCGAGGCCACCAGCCCGCAGGAGCTAGCGGACCTCATGGTCGGCCGTGCGGTTCATCTGCAGGTGAAGGTGCCGCCCCAGCCCGAGCCGGGGCAGGCCGCGCTCCGGTTGCGCGACCTGAAGCTCACGGGGCGCGAAGGCGGCGTGGAGCGGCTCAAGGGCGTATCGCTGGAGGTCCGCTCGGGCGAGGTGGTGGGGATCGCCGGAGTGGAAGGCAACGGTCAGAGCGAACTGCTTGAGTCGATCCTTCGGCCGGCGGAGCTGCTCTCGGGCCGTGTCGAGGTGCTCGGCCAGGACGTCACGGACCTGCCCACCGCCGAGATCAAGGCGATGGGGGTGGGCTGGGTGCCCGAGGACCGGCATCGCGACGGATTGCTGCTCAACCGCCCCGTGCGCGAGAACTTCCTGCTCGGTCTGCAGAGCTCGGCCGCGTTTTCCAGGTCGGGCCTCGTTCAATGGGGCGAGGTCGACGCCGCCGTGAAACGCGCGCTCGAGGAGTACGACGTGCGGCCGCGCGATCCTGACGTGAACGCCGGGGGGCTGTCGGGCGGGAACCAGCAGAAGCTCATCATCGCCCGCGAGTTCGAGCGCAAACCACGCTTGCTCGTGGCGGCTCAGCCCACGCGGGGAGTGGACGTGGGCGCGATCGAGTTCATCCACGACCGGATCCTGAAAGCCCGCACGGAGGGCGCGGGCGTTCTGCTCGTCTCCTCGGAGCTCGACGAGGTGCTGGCGCTCTCCGACCGCATTCTCGTGCTGTACGAGGGCCGGATCGTGGCGGAGTTCACGCGCGCGCAGGCCGACGAGAAGCGCATCGGCGCGGCCATGGGAGGTAGCGCGTGAGCTGGGGCAGGGCGATGGACCGTTGGATGCCCGTGCTGCGAGCGCTGCTGAGCGTGATCGCGGGGTTCGCCGCGGGGCTCGCGGTGACCTGGGTCGCCGGCGAGAGCCCCTGGAACGTGTTCATGATCCTGATCCGGAGCGCCTTCGGCTCCTGGTACGACCTCGGCATGACGCTTTTCTACACGACGCCTCTCCTGCTCACGGGGCTGAGCGTCGCGATCTGCTTCCAGGCCGGCCTCTTCAACATCGGCGCGGAGGGCCAGCTCACCTTGGGCGCGCTCGCGGCCGCGGTGACGGGCGTGGTGCTGGCGGGTCTACCCTGGCCGCTGGCTCCCGTCGCGGCGGCGGCGGCGGCCTTTGGCACTGGAGCCTTCTGGGGTTGGATCGCGGGCTGGCTGCGCGCCCGACGGGGGAGCCATGAGGTGATCACCACGATCATGCTCAACTTCGTGGCCGCGGGTCTTTCGAGCTACGTCGCGCTCTATCTTTTCCCGAACCCGGATTCCCAGAACCCGGAAACGCGGCCCGTGGCGAAGTCCTTCCTGATCCAGCACCTCTCCGTCTTCGGCGACGCGCCCGTGAGCACGGCATTGATTCTGGCCGTGGCGATGTGCGTGGCCTACGGTTTCCTGATGCGCCGGACGGTGCTGGGTTTCGAGCTTCGCTCCGTGGGCCAGAGCGAGAGAGCCGCCCGCGTGGCCGGTATCGACCCAGGAAAGATCCAGATCCTGGCCATGGTGCTCGCGGGTGGGCTTGCGGGCCTCGTGGGCGTGGGCGAGGTGCTGGGCAACGCGGAGAAGTTCAAGCTCGGGTTTTCGCCCCAGTACGGATTCGTCGGCATCGCCGTCGCGCTTCTGGGCCGCGGAAACCCGGTGGGTGTCGCGGCCGCTGCCCTGCTTTTCGGGGCGCTTCACAAGGGCACCGGCGATCTCGACTTCGAAACCGAGAACGTCACGCGCGACCTCTCCATGATCCTCCAGGCGCTGGTGATCCTCTCCGTGTCGGCCGACGGGCTTTGGGACTGGGTGAAACGCCGTGTTTGAGGAACTCTGGGCCATCCTGGCGTCCACGATCCGGGTCACGACTCCGCTGCTTTTCGCGGCGCTGGGCGGGCTCTACAGCGAGCGCTCGGGCGTGGTGAACATCGCGCTCGAGGGAAAGATGCTCGTCGGCGCCTTTGCTGCAGCTGCAGTGGCTCTCGCAACTCACTCTCCCTGGCTGGGCGCGGCGGCAGGCGCGGGGGCGGGGGCGCTCGCCGGCGTGGCTTATGCCCTGTTCGTGATCCGCTGGCGCGCGGACCAGATCGTGGCCGGAACCGCGATCAACTTCCTCGCGATCGGATTGCCGCCGTTTTTGTGCAAGGTTCTCTATGACTCCACGGGAGGCACCCCGAGCCTGGCGCTCTCGGACCGCTTCACTTTCGAGCCCGTGGCGCTCGTGGCGCTCGCGCTCCTGCTCACCTGGTTCTGGATGCGCCGCTCGCGCTCCGGCCTCTGGGTGCAGTTCGCGGGCGAGCATCCGCAGGCGCTCGACGCCGCCGGCGTGGGCGTGAACCGCACGCGCTGGATGGCGGTGCTCATGGGCGGAGTGCTCGCGGGCGTCGGGGGGGCGACGCTTTCCATCTCGCTGTCCTCCTCGTTCACGCGCGAGATGTCGGCGGGGCGGGGCTTCATGGCGCTCGCCGCGCTGATCCTGGGCAAGTGGCGCCCGCTCCCGACGGCGGCGGCCTGCGTGCTCTTCGGCCTCGCGGACGCGATGCAGATCCGGCTTCAGGGCGTGAAGCTGGGCGGTGGCGCTCCGATCCCCACCCAATTCATCCAGATCCTGCCCTACGTCGTCACGATCCTGGTGCTCGCGGGCGTCGTGGGACAGAGCCGCGCGCCGAAGGCCCTGGGTCTTTCCTTCCGCAAGGCCTGAGCCTCTCCGTCAACCCGCTGTCGCGCGGCCTCGACTGACAAGGCGAAGCGCCGCTGTTAGCATGGAGGGCGGTCCATCTCACTCAATGAAGGAGCTCTTTCATGAATCCGTTCCGGATCCGTTGGGCGGCCCTGGCCGCGTTTCTTGCGCTTTTTTCCACGCAGGCCGGCGCTGCTGGTTTCGGGAACCTCGAAGACCTCAGCACCTTGGACCAGGATGAGGTCGATGCCCTCCTGAAAACGGTGGGCGAAGGCACCGCGCACAAAAGCTACGCTGGAGCCGCCACGCTGGGCTTGGCCCTCGGCATCGAGCTCGGCGTGGACGTCGCGCTGATTTCGCCCTCTTCCGAGTTCAAGCAGCTGATCACCGAGATCTCCGGCGGAAGCGCGCCGGATCCGCTGCCATTCCCGCGGTTCCATCTGCGTAAGGGTCTCCCGGGGAATTTCGATTTCGGGTTCGCCATTCTTCCCAAGTCCGGCAATCCCGGCGAAGAGATCGGCAGCTGGGCTGTCGAGGCCCAGTGGGCGCCCATCTCGATGAAAAACGGCCTCAGCGTCGCGGGCCGAGTGAGCTACAGCAGCTCTGACGTCGCCTACTTCTCCACGAGCACCTTCGCGCTCGAAGGGTTGGGATCCTTCAAAATGGGGCCCCTCGAGCCTTACATGGGGCTGGGCATGAACTTCACCTCGGGCTCTCTGGCCGTCGACGACGCCACGAACCCCCTGCCCGGGGACGTCGAAGGCGAAGGCACCTACGTCACGCCCAAGATCTACTTCGGTCTTTCGCTCAAGCTCCTGATTCTCAAGTTCGTGGGTCAGTACGACATCAACGCCTCCGGAAACAATAGCTTCGGGCTGCGCGCGGCGCTGAGCTTCTGAGCTGGGAAAGGGACGCGAAGATGAAGGCTTCGGGAAAAATAGCCGCGCTCACGGCAGTGGCGGGTCTGGCGCTTGGGCTCTCGGGCTGCGACGCTGAGACCAAGGAGGCGGCGGAGACGCTGTTCGTGAAGATCGCTCGCTCGCTCGGGCTGAAGGTGGAGCGTAAGGGCCAGGAGCCGGCCGAGAAGCCCACGGCGGGCAAAGAGGGCGCCGAGGGCGACCTGACCTCCGCCAACGCCAAGAAATCGAAAGAGCACGCGGAGCTCCTCCAGGAGGTGTTCCGCGTGGTGTACATCCGCGACGTCCAGGACAACGCGGAGTTCGGTAGCCTGGTGGATACCCTGAATCAGGGCGCTTCGCTCGAAGGCATCTACAACGGCCTCACGCACTCGGCGGTCTACCGCAAGCTCGAGATCGCCAACCCGAGCGCCACGCCGCGGGCGCTGAGCGCCTTCGGCGAGGAGCTCGCGCGTCTTACGCTGGAGCTGGCGCGCCCGACGAAGTTTGATCCCTCGTCGGCCAAGCCGCTCGCTACCCCGGTGCAGCCGGGCCTGAGCGAGGAGGAAGAGACGAAACAGGAGGCGGACGCGAACGTGATCGACTTCGGTTCCGCCCCCGAGGCTGAAGAGCCTCCGCCGGCAGCCAAAGCCAAGGCCGACGACGAAGAGGTTCCCGCAGGCCCCAAGCCCCCGCTCGAGGAGCTTGCCGCCGAGTACTCTAGAGCCTTCGTGGGCGCCTCCATCTTCACGCTCAAGCGCATCCTCGGCGACGAGGCCCTGAAGGTGATGGCGGTGAAGCAGGAGTACCGGGAGAAATTCGCGCTTTGGTACTCGAACTGGGTCCTGGCCATGGCCGCGCACGGCGTGGATTTCGGGATCGCGCTCCGCAACAAGGCTGACTCCGACCTCCATTACGCCTGGGCGCTCAAGGCCTCGCAGGACCGCTTGCAGTGGGAAGTGCTTAACCGCCTGCACCGGCTGATGAACGACGCGAACCAGAAGCGGGATTAGCCGAAGTAGTTGTTCGGGATGTCGATCCCGTGATCGTGGATGCGTTCCAGGATGCGGGGAACGAGCCCCAGGGTTTTGAAGCGGCCCTTCGCGCCCGTCGGATCGGCGGGATCAGGTTCGAAGACGAAGATGTCCTGCATGGTGATCATCTCGGTTTCCATCCCCGTGAGCTCGGAGATGGCTGTAACGCGGCGGTGGCCGCTCCGGAAGCGCTGAACCTGGATCACGAGATCCAGGGCACGCACGATCTGCTGCCGGATGGCTTTGATGGGCAGCTCGTAACCGGCCATCATGCAGAGGGTCTCGACGCGCATGAGCGCGTCGCGCGGGGTGTTGGCGTGGATGGTGGTCATGGAACCCTCGTGGCCCGTATTCATCGCTTGAAGCATGTCCAGCGCCTCGGCGCCTCTGCACTCGCCGATCAGGATGCGGTCCGGGCGCATGCGTAGGGCGTTCGCCACGAGATGCGTGGAGGTGATGGCGCTGGAGGTGGCGCTCGCGGGGCGCGTCTGCATGCGCACGCTGTTCTCCTGGGATACGAGAAGCTCCGGCGTATCCTCGATGGAGACGATGCGCTCGCCCTTCGGGATCAACCCGATCATGGCGTTCATGAGCGTCGTTTTTCCTGAACCCGTGCCGCCGGAAATCAGGATGTTCGCCTTCGACACCACGCAGGCGTTCAGGAAGTAGGCCATGCGCTGGCTCAGGGTGCCGCGGGCGATCAGCTCCTCAGCGGTGTGCCGCCTCGGGAACTTCCGGATCGTCACGCAGGGACCGGCCGTGGTGATGGGCGGCCCCACGATGTTCACGCGGGAGCCGTCCGCCAGCGCGAGGTCGACGTAGGGGGACTCGGGCGAGAGAACCCGCCCGCTCACGTCGAGAACGTTGCGCACGATGCGGTTCACCTCGTCGATCGTGGAGAGAGTGAGCCCGGAATAGGACATGCGGCCTTCCTTCTCCACCATCACGTTGCGCACGTCGTTGATCATCACCTCGGTGATGTTCGGGTCGCGCATCAGGGGTGCGAGCGGGCCGAAATCGGGCATGCGGTGGTGAGCTGGAAGCGTCTGGGCCTGAGGGAGGATCTGGGACTGAGGAAGGGGGGGGCGCTGCTGCGGGGAAACCGTGGGCGCCGGTGGCGCGGAGCCCGGGAAGGGAAGCGCGCTCGCCGGCATCACCACGCGCGGGGGCGCGGCCTTCACGCCAGGGCGTGCGCTCAGCCCGGGATCCGTGGGCTCCTCGTGGGTGTCGCCCAGGCGCGGAGAGTCCTCGATCTCCGGCACTTCGCCCTCATCCGTCAAGGACTTGCCTGCCGGGTTATCCAGCGGGGGAGGAAAGTTTCGTTTGGGCGCGGCCGGGCTCAAGAGTCAGACACCTCTCCTACTCGATCGGATCATGTGCGGAGAAGACTTGAATACGATCTCCGGAACTCAGCGAAAATTGCCGGATACGCTCCAGGTATCGCGAGCCCGAGTCCGATCGAGCCGCTCGGGCGATCGGCAGACATTTGAC
The DNA here is from genome assembly GCA_020850015.1 of Bdellovibrionales bacterium. Classification (GTDB taxonomy): domain Bacteria; phylum Bdellovibrionota; class UBA1018; order UBA1018; family JADZFF01; genus JADZFF01. The sequence goes on from JADZFF010000118.1 coordinate 28,164, forward strand.
GATAATGGAAATCAGCACCGCCACCGATGGCCGGGCAAAGCGTGCCGCAGTACTGGTGGTGCACGCGCATGCGCTTCGGCATAGCCCAGCCGTGCTATTTTGGAGAGGGGTGGCTGAGCGTCCGAAATCGCAGGAATCCGAGCCGGGTCAGGGCGCTGTCGCCGTCGAGACGGCGCGTCCCAAGGTCGCCGAGCCGAAGAAGCACGCGGTCGTCCTGCACAACGACGACTACACGACGATGGAGTTCGTCGTGGAGGTGCTGGAGCGTTACTTTCAGAAGACCGCCGAGCAGGCAACGGCGGTGATGTTGGCGGTGCATCAGGCGGGCAAGGGCGTGGCGGGAGTGTACACCTTCGAGATCGCGGAGACGAAGGTGGCGCAGGTCACGCAACATGCGAGATCCCGGGGCTTTCCGCTGCGTTGCACGGCGGAACCGCTCGATTGACAGGCAAGAACGGGTGATCATCTTTAGTGTGAGGGAGGCGTGCCATGATCGGACCTAAGGCGGAAGCGGTGCTCAATCGGGCGGTCAGGTATGCCTTCGAGCGCCAGCACGAGTATTTCACGCTGGAGCACGTCCTCCTGAGCCTGCTCGAGGAGACGGACATCCTGGAGATCATCCAGGCCTGTGGGGGAAGCTACATCGAGATCAAGAGCCGGCTCGAGGAGCATCTGGATCGCGAGGTCCCGAAATCCCGCCAGCCGCGCGCCGAGGGCGAAAGCGGGGACGGCGACGAGCAGTCGCGCATGGAACACCCGGTGGCGACACTCAGCATTCAGCGCATGATTCAGCGCGCCCTCTTCCACGTGCAGAGCGCCGGCAAGGATGCGATCACCCCGCAGGATCTTTTCGTTGCCCTCTTCCAGTCCAAGGACTCGCACGCTCTTTATCTGATCACCCAGCAGGGGATCCAGCGACTGGACGTGCTCAACTACATCAGCCACGGCTCGCTGGCGAAGGACGAGAAAGAGGAGAAGGACGAGGGCGCGCAACGGCCGGAGGAGACCGAGGAGTCGGAGCGCGGGGGCGAGTCGCCCGGCTCCCAGACCCGCGGCCGCGGAGAGCACCCGCGGTTCAACAAGGACGCGCTCGCGCAGTACACCTCCCAGCTGAACGAACTCGCCGCCAAGGGCAAGATCGACCCGCTTGTGGGTCGAGACGCCGAGCTGGAGCGCATGATCCAAACGCTCTGCCGCCGCCGGAAGAACAACCCGATCCTCGTTGGCGAGGCGGGCGTGGGAAAGACGGCTCTCGCCGAGGGGCTGGCGCTCCGGATCGTGGAGGGCCAAGTTCCGGATCTGCTGAGGAAGGCCGAAGTCTATTCCTTGGACTTGGGCGCCCTGCTCGCCGGCGCCAAATTTCGCGGCGATTTCGAGCAACGGCTCAAGAAGGTCCTCCAGGCCTTGGAGATGCGCAAGGAGAAGGGCCATTACCCGATCCTCTTCATCGACGAGATCCACACGATCGTCGGCGCCGGGGCGGTCACGGGAGGGGTGCTCGATGCGGCGAATCTCCTGAAGCCCTTCCTTTCCCGCGGAGAGATCCAGTGCATCGGATCCACCACTTACTCCGAGTACAGGGCCGTGTTCGAGAAAGACCATGCCCTGGCGCGCCGATTCCAGAAGATCGACGTGAACGAGCCATCCCAGGCCGAGGCGATCAAGATCCTCGAAGGGCTGAAGCTGCGTTTCGAGCAGTTCCACGGCGTGCGGTATACGCCGGAGGCCATCCGCTCCGCGGTGGAGCTCTCGGCCAAGCACATGACTGACCGGTTCCTGCCCGACAAGGCCATCGACGTGATCGACGAGGTGGGCGCCCGCACGCGGCTCAAGCGCGCGGATGCCGAGCGTCAGGCCACGGAAGCCACCACTCATGCCGGCGCGACTCACGTGAAGGCGGGGGAGGATTCCCCGGCGGAAGCTGAGCCCGTGACCATCGGCGAGAAGGAGATCGAGGAGATGGTGGCGAAGATCGCCCGAATTCCCGAGAAATCCGTGTCCACCACCCAGCGCGACCGCCTGAAGCACCTCAAGCGCGACCTGAAGCTCGCCATCTACGGGCAGGACCACGGGATCGACGCGCTCGTCACGGCGATCCAGCTCGCGCGCTCGGGCCTCCGTTCCGGCGACAGGCCGGTGGGCTCCTTCCTTTTCACCGGGCCCACGGGCGTCGGCAAGACCGAGCTCACGAAGCAGCTCGCGCTGAGCCTGGGAGTTCCCTTCCTGCGCTTCGACATGAGCGAGTACATGGAGAAGCACACGGTGTCGCGCCTGATCGGCGCTCCTCCGGGATACGTGGGGTTCGAGCAGGCCGGCCTCCTGACGGATGCCGCCACGAAGAATCCCCACTCGGTGATCCTCCTGGATGAGATCGAGAAGGCGCACCCCGATGTCTGGAACATCCTGCTTCAGGTCATGGACCATGGGTTCCTCACGGACAACAACGGCAAAAAGGCCGACTTCCGGAACGTGATCCTCGTGATGACCTCCAACGTGGGTTCTCGAGAGATGGACCGCAGGCCTCTGGGCATGACCCAGGAGTCGGATCTCGCCTCGCAGGGCAAACGCGAGGTGGAGCGGGTGTTCACCCCCGAGTTCCGGAACCGGCTGGACGCCACCGTCTATTTCAAGCCGCTGGATCCCATGGCCGTCGGCCAGGTCGTCGGGAAGCAGTTGCTGGAGCTCGAGGCCCAGCTTCTGGCTCGGAACGTGGAGCTCCAGGTGGAGACCGACGTGAGGGAATGGCTCGCCCACCATGGCTACGACCCGAAGATGGGCGCCCGCCCGATGGGAAGGCTCGTGCAGGAGAAGATCAAGCGGCCTCTCTCCGAGGAGATCCTGTTCGGTAAGCTCGAGCAGGGGGGGCAGGTGAAGATCCAGCTTCGCTCCGATGCCGACCTCAAGGATCCCAAGGCGGAGTTCCGCTTCGAGATCACGCCCGCCTCGACGACGCAGAGCTCCCCCGCGCCCGTGTCCTGAGGTCGTGAAGGTATTGTGATGTTCGCATCGGGCAGAACGGACGATTTGCGTGTCGACAGAAAATGATTCATTCTCATTTTCTGTGGGACCTGAGTTCGCAACAGTCGTAGCCGATCTGGATAGGGACTTCCTGAGGAGCGTCGAATCCGAGAGTGTCTGCCGCAAGGTCCGGCCCAGGGTGGCGGTCAGCGGACGCGAGGTGCTTGCGCTGCTCGCGAGCCGCGAGCCCGAGTACTGCGGCTTTTTCATCAACCCGAAGGTGTCGATCCCCTATGGGATCGCGGTGTTCCGCGCCTGCCGCACGCAGTTCCCTCGCGTGCCCCTCTACGCGCTCCTGGACCAGGGCGAATCCCTCCAGGGCGAGGCCGAGTTCAAGGATCTGGGCTTCTCCGGCGTCATGAACAAACCGGTCACCTACCGCGACATGATCCGCGAGGTGCGGCCCGATCTCGTGGAATACGAGTCCGTGGCGCGCTCCCCTGAGCGCGGGAGTACCGGTGCCGACGAGGAAGAGAACGCCGTCGACCTCGGAGCCGACGCGTTTCTCCCCATTCTCGCGAAAGACTTCCTCTCCGGTTCCGTGTCCCAGTTCGATGTCTTCGTTCAGCTTGGGCCGAGCCGATTCCTGAAGATCCTCCGATCTGGCGATGCCTTCGATTCCGCCCGGGTGGAGAGCTACCTCAGCAAGGGAGTCACCCACTTCTTCGTCCGCCGGGAGGACCAGATCAGGCTCCTGGAGTTCACGGGCACCGTGGCGGCGGCGGTCATCGGGAACAAGACCCGTGTGGCGAGCATGGACATTGGCGGCACGGCGTCGCTCGCGCTCACCTACGGCGATCAGGTGCTCAAACACCTCCTGGGCGAGCGGGGGAAAAATCAGGTGGAGTATGCCCGGAAGTTCGCGAAGAGCCTTGAGTCTCTGGCCCCTCGTCTTCAGCGCGCCGCCGCGGGCACCGAGCTGCCAGGCGTGATCGATCGCATGCTGCAACACGACCACAGCGTGGCGATCTCGATGATGGCCTCGCTCTTCGCGCGGGAGATGCAGTTCGACTCCGATTCCGCCCTTCTCATGGTGGGCGTGGCATGCCTGCTTCACGACGTGGCGTTGCTGAAAAACTTTCCGGAGCTCGCGCATGAAGACGAATCCCGCATGTCCGATGCGGAGCGTATCCGCTTCCGCAGCCATCCTCAGAAGGGCGCCCAGTACCTTCGGACCATGAAGGGCGTGATTCCGGAGGGTGTCCTCCAGGCGGTGGAGCAGCACCACGAAAGGCGCGACGGCAGCGGCTTTCCCAATGGGATGTCAGGGGGCTCCATCCAGAAGGTGGCCGAGATCATCGGTGTTTCGGAGGATCTGGTGCGCGCCTATGAAC